>NZ_CP132957.1:908190-1210920 GCF_030863805.1 Kineothrix sp. MB12-C1 | reverse complement strand
GCTGGACTTGGACAGAACGTGGCACGCCAGGCATCTGTAAAGGCAGGCTTACCGATAGAAGTTCCTGCAGTAACGGTTAACGTAGTATGCGGCTCAGGACTCAATTGTGTGAATATGGCAGCACAGATGATTATGGCAGGTGATGCTGATATCGTAGTAGCCGGTGGTATGGAGAATATGTCTCTGGCTCCTTATGCGCTTCCTCAGGCTCGTTTCGGATATAGAATGAACAACGGAACCATGGTGGATACTATGGTAAATGATGCCCTTTGGGATGCATTCAATAACTACCATATGATTCAGACAGCAGATAATATTTGTGAAGAGTGGGGACTTACAAGGGAAGAACTCGATGAGTTTGCTCTTAATAGCCAGCTCAAGGCAGAAGCTGCTCAGAAGGCAGGTGCTTTTGATAAGGAAATTGTACCGGTTATGGTAAAGAAGAAAAAAGAAATGGTAGAATTCAAAGTGGATGAAGGTCCTCGTGCAGGTAGTACGATAGAAGGCCTTGCGAAACTCCGCTCTATTAATAAAGATGGTTATGTAACAGCAGGTAACGCTTCCGGCATTAATGACGGTGCAGCAGCAATCGTTGTAATGAGCGAAGAAAAAGCGAAAGAATTAGGTGTAACACCGATGGCTACTTTCGTAGCAGGAACACTTGCAGGAGTAAGACCTGAGGTTATGGGAATCGGACCGGTTGCATCCACACAGAAGATTATGGACAAAACAGGAATGAAGATTTCTGATTTCGATATTATAGAAGCGAACGAAGCATTTGCGGCACAGTCCATAGCGGTAGGTAAGGATTTGGGAATCGATGTAGAGAAACAGCTCAATCCAAACGGCGGTGCAATTGCGCTCGGCCACCCGGTAGGAGCTTCCGGATGCCGTATTTTAGTAACGCTTCTTCATGAGATGGAAGCGAAAGATGCGAAGAATGGTCTTGCTACACTTTGCATCGGCGGTGGAATGGGATGTTCCGTTGCGGTTACAAGAGAGTAATTAATAGAAGATAGGTAACTATTACGAAGATACTATAAAATATAAAATAAGGAAAAGGAGTTACCCAGATGGAATTTATTCTATACGAACAAAAAGATGCAGTCGGCGTTATTACAATCAGCCGCGAGAAAGCGTTAAATGCGCTGAATAGCACTGTGCTTGAAGAACTTGACAAAACCCTCGATGCGGTGAATTTAGACGAAGTGAGATGTCTTATCTTAACAGGTGCCGGACAGAAATCTTTTGTAGCAGGCGCTGATATCGGAGAAATGAGCGCTCTTACGAAGGCAGAAGGTGAAACTTTTGGCAAGAAGGGTAATGATGTATTCCGTAAGCTGGAAGTTTTCCCTATTCCCGTTATTGCAGCAATCAATGGATTTGCTTTAGGCGGCGGTTGTGAGATTTCCATGAGCTGTGATATTAGGATTTGCTCCGATAATGCAGTATTCGGACAACCTGAGGTCGGTCTCGGAATTACTCCCGGATTCGGCGGAACACAGAGACTTGCGCGTTTAGTCGGTGCAGGCATGGCGAAGCAGATGATTTATACAGGAAGAAATATCAAAGCGGATGAAGCTTTGAGAATCGGCCTTGTAAATGCTGTTTACACACAAGAAGAGCTTCTTCCGGCAGCGGAGAAAATGGCAGCAGGTATTGCAAAGAATGCGCCTATCGCAGTTCGCAACAGCAAAAAGGCAATTAATGAAGGTCTTGATGTGGATATGGATCAGGCTATCGTAATTGAAGAAAAACTGTTTGGTGATTGTTTCGAATCTTATGACCAGAAAGAAGGAATGGCTGCTTTTATGGAAAAGAGAAAAGTGGAGAAATTCCTGAACAAATAGTAGATAAACCGGTAAAGATATTAACATGTAACAGTGAAGATACTGAACTGTTACCAATAAATATAAATTCAGGAGGAAACAAGATGAAAGTAGGTATTATTGGTGCTGGTACAATGGGCGCAGGCATTGCGCAGGCTTTTGCACAGGCGGAAGGATACGAAGTATTTCTTTGTGATATCAATGAAGAATTTGCTGCAAACGGCAAGAAAAGAATTGCAAAAGGTTTTGAGAAGAGAATTGCGAAGGGCAAAATGGAACAAGCGGCAGCAGATGCGATTCTTGCTAAAATTACAACCGGTGTAAAAACTATTTGCACAGACTGTGATTTAGTAGTGGAAGCAGCTCTTGAAGTTATGGATGTTAAGAAGCAGACTTTCAAAGAATTACAGGATATCTGCAAGGCAGACTGTATCTTCGCTACCAATACCTCTTCCCTTTCTATTACAGAGATCGGTGCAGGACTTGACAGACCGGTAATCGGTATGCACTTCTTCAACCCGGCTCCTGTTATGAAGCTTGTAGAAGTAATTGCAGGTCTTAATACACCGGAAGAAGTAGTTGACAGAATTAAAGCGATTTCTGAAGAAATCGGCAAGACTCCTGTACAGGTGAACGAAGCAGCAGGATTTGTTGTTAACAGAATTCTCATTCCTATGATTAACGAAGCTATCGGCATCTATGCAGAAGGCGTTGCCAGCGTAGAAGGAATTGACAGCGCTATGAAATTAGGAGCAAATCACCCGATGGGACCTTTGGCTCTCGGCGATTTGGTAGGTCTTGATATCGTACTCGCGATTATGGAAGTTCTTCAGAGCGAAACAGGCGATTCCAAATACCGTCCTCACCCTCTTCTTAAGAAAATGGTTCGCGGCGGACAGCTCGGAATGAAGACAGGAAAAGGCTTTTACGATTATTCTAAATAAAACTTTATGGAGGAAATAAGAACATGGATTTTATGTTAAGTAAACAACATGAGATGGCAAGATCCCTTTTCAGAGAATTCGCTGAAACAGAAGTGAAGCCATTAGCGCAGGAAGTAGATGAAACAGAAACATTTCCGAGAGGAACCGTTGAAAAAATGGCAAAAGCAGGATTTCTTGGTATTCCGATACCGAAGGAATACGGCGGACAGGGTTGCGATCCTTTGACCTATGCTATGTGCGTGGAAGAGCTTTCCAAGGTTTGTGGTACGACAGGTGTTATCGTTTCTGCACATACTTCTCTTTGCTGTGACCCTATTCTGACATACGGTACAGAAGAGCAGAAGAAGAAATACTTACCGCCCCTTGCAAAAGGTGAGAAATTAGGTGCTTTCGGTTTGACAGAGCCCGGTGCAGGTACAGATGCACAGGGACAGCAGACAAAGGCTGTTCTCGACGGTGATGAGTGGGTACTTAACGGCTCCAAAATTTTCATTACAAACGGTAAAGAAGCAGATATTTATATTATTATTGCAGTTACAAGCGTTTCCACCGATGCGAGAGGCAGAAGCAAGAAGATTATTTCTGCTTTTATCGTGGAAAAAGGAACTCCGGGCTTCACCTTCGGTACGAAGGAGAAAAAAATGGGTATCCGCGGATCCTCTACTTATGAATTGATTTTCACTGACTGTAGAATTCCGAAGGAAAATCTGTTAGGTGCAGAAGGTAAGGGATTTGGTATCGCTATGCATACATTGGATGGCGGACGTATCGGTATCGCAGCTCAGGCGCTCGGAATTGCAGAAGGTGCTTTGGAAAGAACTGTTGAATATGTGAAGGAAAGAAAACAGTTCGGCAGATCGATCGCAGCTTTCCAGAACACACAGTTCCAGCTTGCTGATATGGATACGAAAGTAGAGGCAGCTCAGTTACTCGTTTATAAAGCGGCAATGGCGAAAGCAACACAGAAAAATTACTCGGTGGAAGCAGCAAAAGCAAAATTATACGCAGCAGAAGTTGCCATGGAAGTGACGACTAAGGCTGTACAGCTTCACGGTGGCTATGGCTACACGAGAGAGTACGATGTAGAGCGTATGATGCGCGATGCTAAGATTACCGAAATCTACGAAGGAACCTCCGAAGTTCAGAGAATGGTAATCTCTGGTGCATTACTGAAATAATAACACGAGAAAATGAAAATATAAGGAGTGAAAATACAATGAAAATTGTTGTTTGTATTAAACAAGTGCCCGATACAAAGGGTGGCGTTAAATTCAATCCCGACGGCACACTTGACAGAGGCGCGATGCTTACCATTATGAATCCCGACGATAAGGCAGGACTTGAAGCGGCACTTAGATTAAAAGATCAGTACGGCGCAGAGGTAACTGCAATCACTATGGGTCTTCCGAAAGCGGAAGAAGTACTTCGTGAAGCAATGGCTATGGGTGCAGATAAGGGTATTCTCGTAACGGACAGAATGCTCGGCGGTGCGGATACATGGGCTACCTCACAGACACTTGCCGGAGCGATCCGCAATCTGGAATATGATTTAATTATTTCAGGACGTCAGGCTATTGACGGAGATACTGCGCAGGTTGGACCTCAGATTTCCGAGCACTTGGGAATTCCGGTTATCTCTTATGCACAGGATATTAAAATCGAAGGTGACAGCGTAATCGTTGAGCGTCAGTTCGATGACAGATATCACGTGTTAAAAGCGAAGATGCCTTGCCTCATTACAGCACTCTCTGAATTGAATGAGCCCCGCTATATGACTCCCGGCGGTATCTTTGACGCTTACAGCGCAGAGATTACTGTATACGGAAGAAATGATTTGGTAGATGTAGAAGATTCTAACCTGGGACTGAAAGGCTCTCCGACACAGATTGCAAGAGCTTCTGATAGAGTAAGAAAGGGTGTGGGAGCGAAGGTTACCCTTGACCCGACAGAATCAGTTGACTACATTATGGAAAGATTGAAAGAGAAACATATCATTTAATAAATCAAAGGAAAAGCGTGGTGAATAAGAATGAATATAGCAGAATATAAAGGAGTATTTGTCTTTGCACAGCAGGTGGATAACGAGCTTAGCGGAATCGCTTTGGAACTGATTGGCAAGGGCAAAGAGCTTGCAAAAGATTTGGAAACAGAAGTTACTGCCGTTTTGGTTGGTCACGATGTGAAGAACCTTGCGGATGAACTCGCAGCTTATGGCGCAGACAAGGTAATCCTTGTAGATGATCCTGAACTGAAAGAATATAGAACAGAGCCTTATACCCATGCGCTCGCTTCTGTAATTGAGAAATATAAACCGGACATTTTCCTGGTTGGTGCTACTGCAATCGGTCGTGATTTGGGTCCTCGTGTATCTGCGAGAGTTCATACCGGTCTTACGGCAGACTGTACGAGACTGGAGATCGGTGATTATCCAATTAATCCGATTCCGGGTAGAGAACAGCTTCATAATCAGCTTCTTATGACACGTCCTGCCTTCGGCGGAAATACAATTGCAACGATTGCATGTCCTCAATTCCGTCCGCAGATGGCGACGGTACGTCCGGGCGTTATGCAGAAAGTCCGTAAGGATGAAAATGCGAAAGCAGTTGTGGAAGAATTTAATCCGGGATTCACACCGAATGATAATTATGTAGAGATTCTCGAAGTAGTGAAATCCATTGCTGAAATCGAAGATATTATGGATGCAAAGATTCTCGTTTCCGGTGGCCGTGGTGTATGCAATTCTGAGAATTTCAAGATGCTGGAAGAACTTGCAGACGTGCTTGGCGCTACTGTAAGCTGCTCCCGTGCCGCAGTCGATGCGGGATGGAAGCCGAAGGATTTACAGGTAGGCCAGACAGGAAAGACTGTTCGTCCCAATGTATACTTTGCAATCGGTATTTCCGGTGCTATCCAGCATTTGGCGGGTATGGAAGAATCTGAAGTTATCATCGCTATCAACAAGGATGAAACAGCTCCTATCTTCGATGTAGCCGATTATGGCATCGTAGGAGACCTCACTAAGATTGTTCCTGCATTGACAGAGAGACTGAAAGCAGAACGCGCAGCGAATAAATAGTAACAAGTATGAGCAACGAGGTGTTGGAAGCGGAATAAAAGGGGATAATTTATATATAGAGAAACATATTGTAATATCTAAAAATAAATAATAAAAAGAAAAGCTGCTTTATGACCGATATGGTTACGAAGCAGCTTTTTTCTATGTATTTATGCTCATTCTTATTCGAATAATTTAATCTCTTTTTTGGTCAGATCGTTTACGGTCCGGTCAATCTCATCCAGTAAGGAAATCACTTGTCCGGAGATCGTTTCTGCCTGGGAGAGAAGTTGTTTCGCCTCCAACTCATCCTGGTTACGAATGGCGGCGATTACCTTATCGCCCATGCCATGAAATTCTTGATGAACAGGCGCGATTTTCTTCCAATTATCGATGATCGAAGGATGATTTACTTTTATCGTATAATAGAAATGGCCGAACTCGCATTTCTTGGAATTGGTCTGCAAAGGGCTGACTTTCATATTAGCAGCCATATCTGCTAATTTATTTACCCAGTTCTGATGTGCAGTTTTTGCCTTTACGATCTTATTATGGAATTCCTCATTGCTAACGGCATGCCTTCCGGTCAGAAGTCCATCGTATAGCTTAGCGGTAACATCGGAAAGTCTGTCATCAATAGCGGCGATATGTTTGGAAAAGGATACACTTTCGTCTGCATCGTTATGAATATCCTGAGTCATAAGAGAGAGAACTTCCGCATTTTTGCTAGAGTTTTCCATAGCTTTATTAATATCTGCAGCAGCATGTTTGATTCCTTGCATGGATTGATTAATATCTTCAACGCTGAGAACGACTCCATGCAGCATATCGATATTATTTCCTACGGTTGTGGAAACGAGCTCAATCTTTTCGTCCATCTGGGATGTGGAAGAGAGTGTTCTTTCCACACTGAGCTTTCCTTCTTTCGCGGCCTCGTGGATCTCGTTTACGAATTTCTGCATGCCACTTAGATTCTGCTTCGTATCATCTGCTAAAGTACGAACCTCATCCGCAACTACAGCAAATCCTTTTCCATGCTCCCCTGCTCTGGCAGCTTCGATAGCAGCATTGAGAGCGAGCAGATTCGTCTGGTTAGCAATTCCCTGTACACTTACTACGATTTTCTCCACTTCGTCAGCGAGGGTGACGAGCTGGGTTATTTTTTCGTTCATATTATTAGTATCCTGAATAACATTATCCTTTAATTCGGTTACCTCGTGAAGGAGTTGATTGCTTTCATTATTCTTTTCTGCGAGAGAGGTGGATTCTTCAGAGAGACGGTCCAAAGTATGGGCAGTATTATCGATGGCATGGTTTACTTCATTCATGGCCGTCGTAGTTTCTTCCATAATGGCAAGATTGGATTGGCTAAGAGATGCCAATTCTTTGGCAAAAAGAAGCAGTTCTTCCGACATGAAAGACATTTCCACATCGAAAGAGCTGATTGAAGTGGCAATATCTAATATCTGTGTAGCAGCATTGGACATACGGAGCTCATTTTGTAACAGTTGGTCAAAATATTTGATAATAGTGCTATGTATCGGATAATCGCTTTGCGGGCAGTCTGTAGTCTCTTTTCCGTTCATGGTATTTTCCACATAGGAAATGACACCGTGCATTTCTGAACAGTCCCCTTTTTTTCTGAATAACATAATGCGGTACCTCCAGTCTTTCATCACTAAGTTAATTATTTTAAGTATAGCAATTAGAGGTAACTTGGTCAATCATTTGTTCTTTAATAGGAAAACTCCTATTAAAGAACCGATTGATGCGCAGCTACGCGCGCGGAACAAAAGTTGTGCAGCCAAAGTTTTTGATCGCGAGAGTGTGTGGAGCACACTTTTGTTCTTAATAGGAAAGTACTCCTTAAAGAACCGATTGATGCGCAGCTACGCGCGGAACAAAAGTTGTGCTGTTAAAAGTTTAAATTGCGAGAGTGGGCGAGCACACTTTTGTTCTTTCAGGTTTACAAAGAGACAAAAGAATGGTACAAAATATATGAGAACGGTAAGATGAGGAAGGCGTGAAAAGAGATGGCGAAACAGAAAGAAGTCAAGACGAACGCGATGAGAATTTTGGAAAAGAATAAGATAGGATATATGCACTTATCCTATGAATGTGAAGAGTTTACCGATGGATTACAGATAGCGGATATGTTGAAATTGCCTTATAATAGAGTATACAAGACATTAGTTGCAGTTGGTATCAGCAAGAACTATTATGTGTTTGTAATTCCGATTGCCAAAGAACTGGACTTAAAGAAGGCAGCGAAAGCGGTGGGGGAGAAGTCGGCGAGTATGCTTCCTATGAAGGAGTTATTAGAGGTGACCGGATATGTCAGAGGTGGCTGTACTGCAATAGGGATGAAGAAGCAATATGTGACGAGGGTGGATAGCTCAGCGAAGGAATTGGAGAAAATGATTGTCAGCGGGGGAAGGATTGGATCACAGATAGAGCTTGTACCTGAGGATTTGCTTCGGACAGCCAGAGGAGAATATGCAGAAATCTGCGTTAGTTAGACGTGAGAGATAAAAAAGAGAAGAGCAGAGGATAAATAATAATGAAAGAAAAGAATATTATGGAATATGAAACAGTGGCTCTGGATGAAGAACAAAGAGCGATAGCGATTATCGATCAGACGCTACTGCCGGGACGCACAGAGATTATTTATTTGAGGACAGCGAAAGAGATATGGGAGGCGATTTATCTGCTTAAGGTGAGAGGTGCGCCGGCGATTGGAGTGGCAGCAGCTTTTGGAATATACTTGCTGGCAGAGGGAATCGACACACAGGACTATAATGTTTTCCGGGAAGAATTCGTGAAGCAGAAAGAATATTTAAATTCCTCCCGTCCGACAGCGGTGAATCTATCGTGGGCATTGGAACGCATGGAAAAGGTGTGTAGGGAAAATGAAGAATATCCGGTGGCACAGATTAAAGAGAGATTGAAAGTGGAAGCGATCGCCATTAAGGAAGAGGATATCTGGGTATGTAAGATGCTTGGAGAGTATGGGCTTAGCTTGGTAAATCCGGGAGATGGGATTCTGACTCATTGTAATGCGGGGCAATTAGCCACGAGCAAATATGGTACGGCTACAGCGCCCATTTATCTTGGACAGGAAAAGGGGTATCAGTTCCGCGTATTTGCAGATGAGACAAGGCCGTTGTTGCAGGGAGCCAGATTGACAGCCTATGAGCTTAGTGCTTCGGGGGTGGATGTAACTCTTATTTGTGATAATATGTCTGCAGCAGTTATGAGAAACGGTTGGATCGATGCAGTTTTCGTAGGCTGTGACAGGGTAGCGGCCAATGGAGATACTGCTAATAAAATAGGAACCTCCGTGGTGGCGGCAGTGGCGAAGAGATATCGCGTGCCGTTTTATGTTTGTGCCCCCACTTCCACTATCGATATGAATACGCCTACGGGAGAAGAGATTCATATAGAGCAGCGTCCGGCGGAGGAAGTGACGCAGATGTGGTATAAGGAAAGGATGGCTCCGGAAGGAATTAAAGTATACAACCCTGCCTTCGATGTGACTGACCATGATTTAATCAGTGCAATCGTTACCGAGTATGGTATCGCGAGGGCTCCTTTCACGCAATCCTTACAGGAGATATTCGAGAGAAAAGCGAAGATGAATGGATAATTTATTGTGCTGACCGTAAAAATGGTAATAAGATGTGATGGGGAAGAAAGGGAAAACTATCATGGAATATATGACGAAGAAGCAGGCAAAAAAAGCAATTATCGATATTGGACAACGTATGTATGTGAGAAACTTTGTGGCGGCTAACGATGGAAACATATCGATACGGACGGGAGACAATGAGGTATGGGCTACACCGACAGGTGTTTCCAAAGGCTTTATGAAGAAGAAAATGCTTGTGAAAGTGGATTTGGATGGTAATGTGTTGGAAGGAACGCACAAACCATCTTCTGAACTTAAGATGCATCTGCGTGCTTATCGGGAAAATGAAGAGCTTCGGTCGGTCTGTCATGCTCATCCGCCGATTTGCACTTGCTTTGCCATTGCAGGAATTCCGCTGAATGCCCCGGTACTCGCGGAAGCGATCATCACACTTGGAGATGTTCCGATTGCACCTTATGCGGAACTCGGTACGGATGAAGTAGCGGAGGTGATTGCACCCTACTGCCATACACATAACGGAGTGCTGTTAGCAAATCATGGTGCTGTAACGTGGTCAGAAGATGCTTATGATGCTTACTACCGACTGGAATCGATGGAATACTATGCCAAGATACTTTTAATCACCGATAAAATATTAGAGGAGCAGAACTGCTTTCAGACGGAACAAATAGAGAGGCTTATTTCCATGAGGGAAAAATTCGGTATTAAAAGGGGTGGTATACCGATATAATGGTTAGGCTAAATTATAAAAATCCATTTGTAAAATAAGAGAAATATATAATGAAAATTTTAGATTAGAGATTAAAAAAAGCATATTTTTTATGGAAAGTATCAAGTGGTGTGCTGGGAAAATGTGTTATAATTTTATAAAATTTCGCAAAAAATTTGTAATTCTGCATATAATTAAAATTTGATAATTACGAAATAAAAATCAAGAGATTTGGAGGCATTGGTATGGATGATTTTATGAAGAATATATTATATGTGGTCATACCTTGTTACAATGAAGAAGACGTATTTCCGACGATAACGGAAAGGCTGAAAATAAAAATGCAGGATTTGATAAAGCGAGATAAGATTTCAACAGCCAGTAAAGTGGTTTTTGTAAATGACGGCTCTAAAGATAAAACATGGGATATGATTGAACAGTTGACCCAAAAAGACACCTTATTCGGGGGAATTTGTTTGAGTCGCAACAAGGGGCATCAAAATGCATTGCTTGCCGGCTTAATGGAAGTGATAGAGCATGCGGATATGGTGATTACTATGGATGCGGATCTGCAAGATGATATTAATGCAATGGATGAGATGATAGAACGGTTTTTGGCAGGAATAGATATTGTCTACGGAGTGAGAAGAAAGCGGGACAGCGATTCTTTTTTTAAGAGGGTAACGGCGGAAGGATATTATAAATTTATGAAATTTATGTATTCCGATCTGATATTTAACCATGCCGATTATCGATTGATGAGCCGGAGGGCACTTGAAGGGCTTAGCGAATTTAAAGAGGTCAATCTTTTTTTAAGAGGTATAATACCGATGATTGGCTATCCGTCTGATTTTGTTTACTATGACAGAAGTAAACGGTTTGCAGGTGAGAGTAAATATCCGTTTGGCAAGATGCTTATATTTGCCATGGAAGGGATTACCTCGTTAAGTGTAAAGCCTTTGCGGTTAATAACATTTTTAGGTATTTTTATTTTTTTAGTCAGTATAGGAATTTTGATTTACAGTATTATCCGCCATTTCATAGGAGAAACTATTGTGGGATGGACAACTCTCATGGTATCCATATGGGCAATTGGAGGATTGATTTTATTTTCAATAGGTATTGTAGGCGAGTATGTCGGTAAAATTTATTTAGAAAGCAAAGGAAGACCGCGCTATATTATCGAGAAATCCTCGAATATAGATTAGGAGAAAACAGCAATGAAAATAATGAGTGTATTTGGAACAAGACCGGAAGCCATCAAGATGTGCCCTCTTGTAAAAGAAATTGAAAAACAGCATGATATGGAAAGCATCGTATGCTTAAGCGGACAGCACAGGGAAATGCTTATTCCGATTTTAGAATTATTTGAAATAAAGGTAAATCATAATTTGGACATTATGCGCCCGAAACAGACACTGACAACGATTACGGCAGATATCCTGACGAGAATAGAGGATGTCCTCATAAAAGAACGACCGGAGATTGTATTGGTTCATGGGGATACAACAACGTCCTTTGTGGCAGCTCTTGCCGCATTTTATCAGAAGATTCCGGTGGGACATGTGGAAGCAGGACTTCGTTCCGGCGATAAATTCTCTCCTTACCCGGAAGAAATGAACCGGACTTTGACGACAAGGATTGCAGAACTTCATTTTGCCCCCACCGAAAATAATAAAAGTAATTTATTAAAAGAAGGTATTACAGAAGGCATTACCGTAACCGGCAATACGGTTATGGATGCATTTCATACAACATTAAAAGAAAATTACGAATTTCAGAATGAATTATTAAAAACAAAGGATTTGACGAAGGGCAGATGGATTTTATTGACCGCACACAGACGTGAAAATCTCGGAAAGCCCTTGGAACAGATTTGCGAGGCAGTCAAGCAGATTGTAAAGAACAATAAAGATGTGAATGTTGTTTATCCGGTACATCCTAATCCGGCAGTCAGGGAAACGGTAGAAAATATTTTAAAAAACCAGGAAAGAGTTTACTTGACAGAACCTTTTGATGTGCAAGACATGCATAATTTAATGAGAAGAAGCTATTTAGTATTGACCGATTCCGGCGGACTTCAGGAAGAGGCACCATCCTGCGGTGTACCCGTATTGGTACTTCGGACAGAAACGGAACGGCCTGAAGCGGTACAAGCGGGAACTGTGAGGATTATAGGTGTGGAAACGGAAGATATTGTAAGAGAAACGGAAGTACTTTTGCATAATAAAACGGCGTATGAACAAATGGCAATGGCAGTTAACCCGTATGGAGACGGAAAAGCAAGTTGTTATATAGTGGAAGCACTAAGAAAATGGGGGCAGGAAACACTGGGATGAAAAATCAACAAGGAAAGGCAAAAAAGAGCGGAATATGGATTGTGAGCATTGTCTTTTTAGCAATGGCATTATTTTTGTTATTTTTTATGCTTCGCACCTTGTTTGAAAATGAAATACAAAGCGGCAAAGAGGAGCGTAAGAAAGCAGTATACGAAAATCAAGCCGTTCACTTGTTCCAGAAAATGCCGGATATTGTTTTAGAGGAGGAAGACGGAAAAGAGATCTCGCCCTTGAAACAAGGAGAAGGTATCTCCGTATTTCTGTTTTGGGCGAGTTATTGCCCTTACTGTCAGGAAAGTGTAGAAAAAATGGATATACTGGCTCAAACGGCGAAAAGTATGGGGGCAAGGTTTTTTGCAGTAGATAGATTGGATGGAGAGAAGGAAACTAAGGAAAAGGCATTGCATATATTGGAGGAAAAGCACGTACAAACCAAAACGCTTTTTGATAAAGAACGCAAGGCATATAAGGAAATTGGATTGAATATGGTACCAACCTTATTGGTAACGGATAATAAGGGAAGGATTATTGCTATGTCTCAGGGAAGCACACCTACTGAGAGGCAACTTCAGAATATGATTTCAGAAGCAAAGGACGGTAAGGCTTTCACTTATTCAAAACAGCTACTTCCGTTGCTGATGACAGAAGAAGGCGGTATTAGGACAAATTATAAGACGTCGGAGGAAAGCATTCCTTCCGGAGAGGATATTTTAAGCGAGAGCCAGGGGATTTTAATGGAGTATGCGGCACTCACGGGGAATAAAGAAATGTTTGACCACTTATGGACTTATACAAAGTCAAAAATGTTTCCCGAAGGGTTTATGCCATGGGTGATTTCGGAGAAGACGGATACGGCGGTCAATGCACTTGTGGATGATTTGCGTATTATCGGGGCTATTCAAAAAGCAGAAATAATGCAGGAGGAGAACCTGGCATTTTATCAGCAGTATTTAGATGCAGTTTTTCTGTATAATACTGAAGAAGGGCGACCTGTTGACTTCTATGATATTAAGATGGAACAGAAGGCAGATCGTTTTACCTTATGTTACGGGGATATGGCCACACTGGAACAGATGAAGAAAAATGATAAGCGATATTTGGAAGTCTATGAAAATACATTAGATTTGATACAAAACGGCAGAATAAGTGAAAAATTTCCACTGTATTACAGTTATTATGATTATACAAAACAAAAATATGAGGGAACTAGATTAAATATGGCGGAAGCAATGACAACACTTCTTCATTTGGCGGAAGTGGGAGAACTGCCGGATACGGCAATGGATTGGATTGCGGATGAATTGGAAAAAGGATGTGTATATGCCGCTTATGACATAGATGGAAGTCCGTCAGAAGATGGATATTATGAATCGACGTCGGTTTATGCATTGATTGTGATGACGGCCTTAGAAGAAGGAAGAGAGGATATCGCAGGAAAGGCAATTAATAAAATGGAGCAGTTTCGTATTGCAGATGCAGAGAATGAATTTTATGGAATATTCGGGGGTAGTGACGGAACCGGAATTTATTCATTTGATCAGGGGATGGCACTACTTGCTTATGAATATTATGAGAGGATGACGGAATGAAAAAAGCCGGACACTTTTTAAGACGGACCATACTGTCACCGCCCGTGGTGGCGGCCATAATGAGCACGGCTATTATGATAATGGTTTTAATGATACACCCTTTAATTGGAATGGCAGACAATGGAGACTTTTACAGAACGATTAGCGGTCAGGGGATTTATAAATTAGACCGTTATGAGGACGATCAGTATCTTAATTATTTCAGCAGTAAATTCGGTCTGTACCAAAATTATAATGAGAATGAAGATAACATGTTTTCCAGTCAGAACCTATATATTCAGACGGCGGTTTTTTTGAACAATTTGTTTTCTTCCGACAATGGAATTTTTGACATTCGTTTTTTATCTGTTTTTTTACTGGTAGAATTAGTAATCGGAATTGCTATGCTGATTGACTATATTTCCTATCGAAAAAGCCTGTTTCAGGGAATGCTGCTTGCAGTAATAGGTGTGGTCATGTTTGCGGATACGGCATATACGGCTTATTTTAATTCGTTTTACGCGGAAGGTCTGGTATATGTTTCTACCCTTATTTTGATTGCAAGCGCGTTATTGATGACACAAAAAAGATATTCGCCATTACTTTTATTTCTTTCTGTTCTCGTTAACAGTATTATATTAATTTTCACGAAACAGCAGAACGCAACAGAAGGGCTGCCATTATTTATTCTTTTTATCTGCATGGTATTTTTCCTTCCGAAAGAGAGAACGCTCTTAAGAAAATTTGTGGCTGGCGGTGCCGTTTTAGCAGCGATATGCGGAATCGTCATGTATCTCATCATTCCGGAGAGTTTTGTATGGATCAATCAATACCATGCGATGGCGAGGGGAGTTTTGATGACGGCAGAGAATCCAGAGGAAGCTTTGGATGAATTCGGTATAGACAGACAGTATTCTATTTTGGACAGTTCCATTTATTATGAGCGTTATCCGGCAGTGGAAGTGGAAAGCCAGCAGTTTATAGATGATTTTTATAGTAAATACGGATTTATTTCCGTTTCCATTTATTATGTCACACATCCTAATGAGCTAATTATGATGCTGGATAAAGCGGTAACCAACGGTTATATGATACGTCCTGCGGTACAGGGGAATTATGAGAGGGAAGCGGGAAGGTCTCCCGGAGAGCAGACACAGTTTTTTACGTTATATAGTGATTTGAAAAAGCAGCTTGTTCCGAATACAATAGGATTTGTTTTGATATGGTTCCTTGTCGCATGTGGAATCAGCTTTCGTGACAAGAAAAAACTTCAGATTATACTATGCACTATGCTCATGGGCGTTATACAAATAGGAACATCTATTGTCGGCGCAGGTGACGCGGATCTGGCAAAGCACATTTTTATGTACAATGTTTCTTTCGATTTGATCAGTTATATTTGCTTTGCACCGCTCTTTGCTTCTTTTACTGCCAATCTTTTCAAAGGGATTATTAATTTTATAAGAAAAAGAAGAAGGCAAACAGTTGTTACGGCACTGTTTTTGCTCATACTAAGCAGCTTCTCCCTTCCGGTACGAGCAGCGGAAGAAAATGAAAATAACATGCTAATTATCGGAAAAAACGGAGAAGATTTGAGCGTGGAAACGGGGCTCGCAAGAGCGTATGGGATGCAGGTCACTGTTTTGGCGGAGAGCAGCTACACTAAGGATAGTTTAAAAGATGCGGATTATGTTATTGCTACAACGGCAAAACCATATGAGGATATATTAGCGGCAGGAATTCCGGCAATTTGTATGGGTGCTGAATTTACCGAGGTTCCGGAAAGTGAGTTGACAAGATACCGGAGGAAAGGGGTTCGCTTTTCTTATGATGGATATGAGGGAGAGAAAAC
Organism: Kineothrix sp. MB12-C1; assembly: GCF_030863805.1. Taxonomy (NCBI): domain Bacteria; kingdom Bacillati; phylum Bacillota; class Clostridia; order Lachnospirales; family Lachnospiraceae; genus Kineothrix; species Kineothrix sp. MB12-C1. The sequence continues at coordinate 1,194,975 of NZ_CP132957.1, read as the reverse complement.
CTTTCTTGATGAATTTTCCGCCCTCACCGCTACAACCGGTAAAAAAAGTGGGACTCTTCTCATTGGAGAGGATATTGAAGTTCCGTTTGCAGTACAGGCAACGGACGGAAATTTCTATGTTCCTGTTTATGATAATAATAATGCAGTATCCAAAATACTTTTAGGTTCTTTGCTAAAAAGGCAAATGGGAATAAAAGAAAATGGAAAAACATATTTTATGCTGGATGAAGTATATTTTTTTTCGGATTTAAATAAGCTTTGTGTCTGGGCGGATAAGCTGAATAATAATGGAATTCCGTTTCTTGTCAGTGTCATGCCGATTTATGATAATCTGGATTATCCGGCGTTTTTAAGATTTGCACAAGTTTTGCGTTATATGCAAAGCCGGGGAGGTACTATATTAATTCATGAGCCTTTATTATTGGAAGATGAGATGGAACGAGAGCCTATTGCGGATAAGATGCTTCGTTTTCAAAATGCACTTACGGAGGAACAAATATATTTCAGAGCAATCGATAATACACCATATCAGTTTTCCATGAAGGAATTGGAGCAAATTACTTCCGAAAATAAGTATTTCGGAGAGTTGCCTTTTGATACTATGTTTGGTGTTACAGCGGATTTGACGGAAGAAGAATTCGATCTGTGTTTGGACAAATTAAATCAAAAATGGCTATCGTTTACCGACTTACAAAAAGAATACAGTGATGTCAGAGATTTGTATTTTGAAAAGGAGATTCCGGAAGACTTTGTCTATCGCGAAAAAGAAGAAGTTGCGTTTGAGTTATTTTTTAATGCCAGCGACCGCTTCCTGCTGGTGGTAGTCGGAGCCAGCGTATTGGTATTGGGCATATTTTTAATGATTGGGCGGAAGTGGTATCGGCGTAAGTTCTTTAGATAGATACAACTATAAAATAAAAGAGGAAAGAAAATACATGATAACTGCAAATATCATCGTTTTAATAGCGATTGTTTCGATATGGCTGCTTTTAATGGTAAATATAGTATTGATTATCGCAGGATACCAATACTATTTAAGCTGCGAGAAAGCAAAAGAAAGAGAACCTCTTGTGAAAGAAAAACTACCTTTTGTATCCATCATGGTACCGGCGCATAATGAGGCGAAGGTGATCGGTCAGACGGTAGAAGCTCTTTTGCGTTTCCGTTATCCGATGGACAGATACGAAATTATTATCATCAATGATAACTCATCCGATGACAGTGCGAATATATTGGAACGGATACAAAAGAAAAATCCGGACAGAAATCTCACGGTCATTAATACGGACGCTGTGACAGGGGGAAAAGGAAAATCAAATGCGTTAAATATCGGTTATCAGCGTTGTGTGGGTGAATTTATTGCTATTTATGATGCGGACAATACTCCGGAACGGGATGCCTTGCGGTTGCTAGTGGAGGAACTGGTATTGGACGATAATTTGGGAGCGGTAATCGGAAAGTTTCGTACCAGAAACAGGGACGCAAGTCTTTTAACCCGATTTATCAATATTGAGACATTGTCGTTTCAGTGGATGGCACAGGCCGGAAGATGGAGACTCTTCCGGCTTTGCACCATACCGGGAACCAACTTCATTATAAGAAGAAGCATCGTGGAGGCGATCGGAGGTTGGGATGTAAAAGCCGTAGCGGAGGATACGGAAATTAGTTTTCGTATTTATATGATGGGATACCGGATTAAATTTATTCCGGCGGCCGTTACATGGGAACAGGAACCGCAGACGATACCGGTTTGGTTTAAACAAAGGACCAGATGGGTAAAAGGGAATATTTATGTATTGGTGAAATATGTTCCTTTGATATTCAAGAAGGAAGGTAAAAAAGTCCGCTTTGACATTTGTTATTTTTTATCCATTTATTTTGTCTTGCTGACAGCGCTGATTATTTCAGATACTGTTTTGATTTTTACATTAATAGGCTGGGTCCATTTGAATTTGGCAGGATTTAGCGGTTTACTGTGGAGCATGGCAATTATTCTGTTTATAATTGGAACATTCGTTACCTTGTCCACGGAAAAAGGTGAGATGAGTGTATCTAATCTCCTTATGATTGCGTTGATGTATTTTACTTATTCCAAGATGTGGATGGCAGTGGCAGCGTATGGTTTTTATAAATTTATGGAAGATAAAATAAAGAAAAAAGAAACAACATGGTACAAAACAGAAAGGTTCTAGTATTTTATGGCGGAAGCAAATAAAAAAAAGTTGAAAAAACGAAATAAGATAATACTGCTGTTTGCATGTTTGTTTTTTATATTATTGAACGATAAACAGGAAGTATTAGCAGCAGAGGAAAGTGTCTCTAAGACCACATGGGGGACAGATACTAAGTTAAGCGGTTTGTTCGACAGCAGCACGATGTATTTCCATATTGGTAAATGGGAAGTGGAAGAGGCACAATTAGAACTGCGCATGATGATATCACAGTTAGTCAACAGGGAAGTATCTTATTTAACTATTTTGATTGATGGGCAGCCGGTTGAAACCTTTTCTGTTCCCGAAAAGAGCCGGGAGATAATAAGTTATATGATAACACTTCCGGAAGACATGCTGACGGCCGAGGGAACACACTCTATTACGGTAGAAGCGTATTTGCGCGGGCAGACAACAGATGCCTGTGTGGATGATTCTTCTGTTTCCACCTGGATGAATATCCTTTCCGATTCCGGGGTGACGATTAAATATCGGTCAGTTGGTGAGATTTCCAGTATTGCGGAGTTTTATGAAAAGTTTGTTTCCGTGGAAGCGCTGAAAGGTGAGCATTCGATGATACTTACGAAAGAAGGGACAAATGATGCGGTATTGACTTCTATGGCTAAAATATTATCGGGTTTTTCACAGAATGCGGCAGAGGATTATGAAAGAATTCGTGCGGGACTGATGCATAGAGAAATGGATGTAAGACAGGTGCCCTATGTTATTTATATAGAACGTTTTGATAGGCTTGAGAATTTCTTATTGGAACTGCTTTCTGAACGACAGAAAAATTATGCGAAAAACAATGCCTTGATCTGTTTATTGGAATATGAAGGAACGAAAGTCCTTCTTGTAACAGGAAACAATGATACGGCATTACAGAAAGCCGGAGATATGCTTTCTAATCCGGATATTATTCCAACGCTTACCCAAAAAACGGAGCAGATTAGTGAAGAGAAGGATTATCGGACCGATTCCTACCAATGGAACGAATATATAGCGCTCACTCCATTCGGAGCGCAGGTTAAGGGGAATTTTGAGCAAAGTATAAGCTTCATAATTGAGTGTCCGACCAACCGGATACCGTCGGAGTCCGCACAGTTAAGCCTGGACTATCGTTATTCTTCCAATCTGGATTTTGACAAATCGCTTTTAACAGTATATATTAACGGAACTCCGATCGGAAGCAGGGTATTGACCGAGGAAGGGGCGGATGGAACAACGGAGCTGTTTGCCATACCGAAAGATATCGGTATTTCAGGAAGCTATACAGTGGAAACAAGATTCGCACTTTATCCGAAAGGAGAATGGTGTGAACTGACCGCGGAGGAAATTCCGTGGGCATACATTTCCGATACGAGTATGTTAAAATGGACGACAACAGAAAACACAGAAGTATTTTTTGAATATTATCCATTTCCATTTATTCGGGACGGAGAATTCTCGGATATGAAGATTCTTCTGCCTGAGGAATGGGAAAAGGATGACTTGGATGTTATGGCGGGACTACTGCTCACACTTGGCAGATGGCAGAAAAGCAATGCCGGAAAATTAGAAGTGATAAGCAATCCGAACCTTGAGGCATTAGCCGACACCAACATTATTTCTATCGGCGCCGCGGGAAGAAATCACATGAATACCAAAGAATTGAACCTGACCGGTCAAAGAGGCTGTGCAATACTTGGAATTTCCCCCTATGGAAATCAACTGCATGCCGTACTGACGATAACCGGACAGACAAATGAAAGTATGAAAAAGACGCTGGAATTCTTAGGGCAATACGTAAGGATGTGGGAAATGAAAGGAGATCTATTATATACGGATGGTGAGTCTATAAAATATACTTACATCAGACAGCCGGAAGTGAGAGTAGAGCCGCCGAAGGTAGAGTCGCCTGCCGTAATGGACGAAAATGTTCCGCTGATTATCGTATGCTCGGTATTAGTGCTGATATTGCTGGCGGCAGCGATGCTGTTGATCAAGTATGGAGGAAGAAATAAATGAAAAATAAAAGATTATCGCTAGGAGCAGATATCGCATATATGATACTACTTGTAATGCTTTTTGTCTGTGTGGCATTTATTGTCTTTTCGGAAAATGTTTCTTTTAATGTTGCAGCATTATGTATTGTTTTTGCCATTTTAATCATATCACATTTTACGGCGGTTACCTTCGGACTGATTTTAAATACTGTTGTTATTTTTGCAGGATTTTCATGGTATTTATATAGACAGTTTTCTTATGGAATACCGATTCAGTCCGATTTTTATTTTTGGGTGATAGTCACTCCTCTTTTAACGGTGATATCTAATACCATATTCCGAAATATGCTCCAGATTGAAGAAGAAAATATTAAATTGAGAAAATGGGCACAGCATTTCAGTATTGTGGACGATATGACAGAATTAAAAAATATTCAGGCATATGAGATGGAATTTCCCGTTTACCAAAGAATAGCAGCGCGTTACAAGATAGGCTTTATGCTTATTGTCTGGCAATTCCGTTATGCGGATGATTTAAAAAGGATCATCGGGAAAAAGGGAATGGAACAGACCGTAGCGGAACTTTCGAAAGTGATGGCGAATACGTTCCGTAGAGAGGACGTTGTTTATATTTTATCTAAAGATCCTTATGAATGGGGAATACTTCTTTTGACAAATGAAAATAGCGAAGAACTTTTAAAAACCCGCATTAAAGAAAAAATGCAGGAAATGGATTTTTCGGAAATATTGGGGAAAAATGCCCCGAGGCTGGATGTCAGAGTCGGAGTTCATTTTATTGAAGAAGACGAAGATACTCCTCTTTTGGCACTTGAAAAGGCGAAGAATAAACTTCAGTACGATGTATAGAAAATGCAGGAGAATAGAAAAAATGATAAGTAAAAAAATAATCTGCTCCTTTGCCCTTATTGCAGCTATGAGTTTGCTCATAACAGGTAATGTGAGTGCAGAGGAACAAATGCAACTTCATGAAGAAAACTTTTCTGCTGACCATGATTTGAAGGGGTTATTTGCCTCCTGTGAAGAATATTTTCAGGTGGGAGACTGGGAAGTTGAGGATGCCAAAGCAACCATTATTTATACGGCGACGACTTTGGTAAGGCAAGAGGTATCGGATTTTACGGTATCTTTAAACAGTGAGCCTATTTACTCCCAGAAGATTCCGCTGACAGCAGGCGAAACACAGGAGCTTACCATAACACTTCCAAAAAGATTGCTTACAGAAGGCGCGAACAGTATCCGTATGGAATCCTATATCCGTACGAATGAAAATGACCCGTGCGAGGATGATATTTCTACTGCAAGCTGGATGGTGGTCAGAGAGGATTCTCATGTTTCCGTTTCCTATAAGCCGACTGTTGTGTGCAGGAATGTAGCGGATGTTTACCGGCAGATGACATCCATAGAGGGGTTGGAGAATGAAAAGAGTGCGGTATTTTTGCCGCAAGGCCCTACGGAGAATGAATTGACATCGGCAGCGTATCTTTTATCCGGAATTTCTCTTAATGCAATTTTGGATTATGAAAAAATGGCATTGGTAGAGATAGAAGAATTAAAAGATATGTCGGCTTACCGATATGGGGCATATGTATGCGAATACGGAAGACTTCCCGGCAATATTAAGTCTTTACTCAGCGAAGAACAAAAAGCAGCGGCAGAAAAGGGTTCCATTATTGCATTTGTAGAAACGCAAGGAGGAACCGATCTTTTAGTAGTGACCGGAAAAGATACAACGTCCATGCAGAATGCATGCCGTTTGTTTGGGAATAAGTCCAATATGGAGCAGACAAAGGCCGTTTGGAGAAAAGTGGCGGCAGAAGAAGATGTCAATGTCCTCCAGCTCCCTGAAGTTCATTACCTGTTGACACAGACAGGCAGTTATGTAAGCGGACCTTTTATTCAGACGGCATTCTTTACGGTGCCGATGAATGCCAATAAAAGTATTGCAGCGGGCAGTGAGACGGAAATCCATTTCCGATATGCTCAAAATTTGGATTTCGACCGTTCCCTGGTTACGGTTTATATAGACGATATTCCGATTGGAAGTAAAAAGCTGGAGAAAAGCAGTGCTAATGGTGATGTCTTGAAAGTGAGCATACCGGATGACCTTCAGGTTACGGGAAACTTTGCTCTGCGTGTTACCTTTGATTTGGAAATGAAGGATCTGATGTGTGATATTAGAAGGCAGGAAATGCCCTGGGCTTATGTGACCAATGAAAGTACGGTAAGTTTGAAGACGGAGGAAGTGCCGTGGCTGCTGTTCGACTATTATCCCGGTCCGTTCATTTATGAGGGAAGGCTCAATCAGGTCGTTATTATTCTTCCGGTGGAGGAAGGCAAAGAAGAGTTGGATGCGATGCGGAAGATTCTTTTGACCCTCGGACGTTATCAAACGGATAATTCCGGAACTATCAGAGTTTGCAGAGCTGATAATATGGGAGATTTATCAGCATCTAATATAATCAGTATCGGATGCCTTTCGGACAATCCCATTGTACAGCAGATTAACAATCAACTATATTTTCAGTTCAGTCCCGAAGGAACGACGCTCCGTTCCAACGAAAAGATGAAGATAGAAGCTAATTACGGTGCATCCTTAGGAACGGCACAGCTATTATATTCTCCGTACAGCGCTAATAAATATGCACTTTTGGCAGTGAGTGGGGTAACAAAAGAGGGAATGGCAAAAGCAGCCGATTATTTGGGAAGTGTTGAGAAAAACTGGCAGATATTCGGAGACGGATATGTTACGGACGGGGAACTTATCGCTTGTCATCGTTTTGGACCGGATAACGGAAAGCAATATTCTCTCTTATTTGAAATGACAAGACAGAGTAGCATAGCTGCCCTGCTCATTATAGGAGGTTCTGTTTTATTGCTGATGACTCTTTCGTTAATTATGATTTGGATAAAGCATAGGAGGGATGAATAAGATGAATAATAGGAGACATTCTATTCTTTCCGATCTTTCTTTTCAAGCAGTTTTAATTTTATTTTTTATTGCGGTATTATTTATTTCCCTTGACCATGTGAATCTGGCGGCAAATATGATTATTCTATGTATTGTAACCATATTGCTTTTGGTTACCTATTTTACATCCATTAAGATCGGATTGATTCTGGATATTATTTTTGTGTTTTTGTTGATTGCGCTGACGGTGTTTGAAACCATTAACAAGGGAAATGCAATTCCTGCCAATGTCTATTTTTGGATTTTCTGGCCGGTAGCGACGATTGTGGCAATTTCTTCTTACGTCAGACAACATCATTTACTAGATGAAGAAAATAAAGAACTGGTACGCCAAATAGAAAAATACGTTACCATAGATGAATTGACACAAATGAATAATCTGCTCGGTTTTGAAAGAGATGCTTCGGTTTATATGAATATATCACGCCGTTATCAAATGGAATTGGAACTGGTACTGTGGAGGCTGACCTATCAGGAAGATTTGAACCGCCTGCTGGGAACGACAGATATGAAAAAGGCCATCGGGCAGATTTCCGATGCCATAAAAAACAGTTTAAGAAAAGAAGATTTAGTATATATAGTGGATACCGAGCCGTATATATGGGGGACACTGCTTTTTAGCAGGCCGGAGGCAGCTGAAATTGTTATCGCACATGTCAAGGAAGGCGTTGCATCGGCAGGGCTGAGCGAGCTGACAAAGCAGAAAAGCTTTTCTTTGGAAATCTCAGGAACTGTGGTGGCCTATGACGGCAGTATGATGACGCCATTGACTTTTTTAAATAAGGCCAAGAAAAAGCTTTGGCTTGGCGAATATCAACCGGAGATTTGGGAAGAAGAGCCTGAAACAGAAGCGAATAATCCTAATATTGAAGACCGGAATGGAATTCAAGACAAAACTATAGTGGAAACCAAAAGTGAAATCAAGGAAGAAAGAAAGGAAGTGAGAAGGAATGAGCCAAGAAAGAGTCAACCGAAGAATACTACCCCTTCCTCTAAAACGAACACAACGAATAACATACATCGCCATACTCCTATTGACGCTTTTATTGACCGCTTGCAAAAAGGAAGAAAAAGAGGTAATAGAACCTCCTCAAGTAGAAACACAGAGCAAGACACAGGAGTCGATAAGCACGGAAAATAACGGACAGGAAGAAGCAGAAGGAAAGGAAACAGAAATTGCCGTATATTTAAACGGCAATTATTTGGAACTTATGGTATCCGCCTACCAATCGGAAGAAAAAGTAATGGTTCCGATGGCTGAAATCTGTGAATATTTCAGCCGTGACCTTGTCTGTACGCAGGAAGGGAATACACTCACTATCGTCGATGAAAAAATGGAAAAAACAATTATTCTTACCGAAGGAAGCGACAAAGCGCTGGTAAACGACAAAGAAGTAAAGTTGGAAGCGCCGACGGTTTTAACGGAAGACGGAAATCTTATGGCGGAGCTTTCTTCGTTCCGTATTCTTTTGGATGCGGATTGCAAATATCAGGAGGAAATGCAGTCTGTATACATTACGGAATCAGGGCTTTGCTAATATAACTCAGTTATCAGCAGAGAAAGCAGAAGCTAGAATAGAGGAAATCATGAAACAATTCAGAACCAATATGAAAATAGCGGCGGGGGCAGTTTTTGTTTTGCTTTTGGCGGGTGGCTGCGGTGCTGAGGAACCCTTCAGCGTTGAAACAATACAAAGAGCGGAGGAGGAACAAGTATTAGAAGCATATGCACCGCTTGTAGAGAATGAAAAGAAAAAGAAGGACTATTCCGAAGAAAAAGTGGACAGTAAGACCAATTCCTGGAAGGAAGCGGTAGGCGGAACACAAGGAAATCCAGCAGGTGAAACACAAACGGAAGCGGATGGGAAATCGGATTATGCAGGGGTGACGGATATCAAGCTGACTAAGGTCACTTATGGGGAAAATATAAAATATGTTCTGGGAGATTCCGATTATCTTATTTCAGAGCCCAATAGAGAAAATGGGAACAGTAAGAATGCCGTGAAACAGACAGCAAAAAAGTGGAATGTTTTGAAGGCGGCAAACCCGCAAATCCCGATTTATACTTATTTTATTAACCGTGCTACCGATATGGACTGGTATGCCCAGGATAAGATTAAGGTGTTTTCCTATGCCGATTATTTTGAAAAACAGTTAGGGGAGGACACGGAAATTCGCACCGGACAATTTGTGATTAAGGATGTAAAACATTATATGGAAACGGGGTATAAGACCGATTTCCATGTGAATAACAGGGGGTCTTATGAAGTTTATACAGACATCTATCAAATGCTGGAAGCGGATATGGAGCTTACCCCTCTTTTCGTACCGGAAGCGGAAAATGACTATGACAATCTTTTATTCACCAGATTAAAAGGAGGAGCGATCCTTGACTTTACGGAAGAACAGTTGGATGTATTCCGTACATATCAGTTTGATTTGGGCGAATACGATTCTTATGTAGGCGGCAAAAAAGCGAAAATTGGATTAGAAGAAGAGTATGCGAACGGAAAAATTGTGCGGGATGTGGATTTCGACCATCAATTTTCATATTATGGAGGTCAGGCGGAAGTAGTCGAGTTTGATTTTTATCAACCGGATAAACCTAATCTGCTGTTGATTTCCGACTCTCAGGGACGGCCTTCGAGGAAATTACTGGCATCTCATTTTAACCGTACCGTTTTTTTGGATGATTTCCAGTACCGTTCTATGGACATCCAGCAGCTGATAGAGGAAGAACAAATAGGGAGCATTATTTTCATGGGACAGGAATCCATGTTTGAATGGTATGGAAAATGAAAAAAAGAATTTATCAAATTTTTTGTATAAGCGGAATGATAATATTGTTGGGATTTGGTACCGCCTATTTTCTTGCGGAGCAAAGAACGATGAGTGGTGCGGAGGAATTGACCTCTTTTCCTGCATTCTCTTTTTCCGCTTATTTAGAAGGAGACTTTCAGGATTCATTTGAGCAGGCAGCAAAAGATCAGTTTATTCTATATGACAGATCAGTTGCATGGAATGCGGATTGGAATGCAAAAGTAAAAGGAGCGGGAAAACGTATTTCCTCTTTTTTGCGCGGAAAAGGATTGCGAGAGGAACTGGAGCCCTTCGGAAAGGTATACCGCATGTATGAGTCTGAGTGGCTGATGAATCTTCCCTATTCCTACGAGGAAGAAACAGAAGCTGCTTACCGGAAAAAAGCGGGTGAAATAAATGACTTTGCGAATGCACATCCAGATATGCAGGTATATGTGTATTATTGTACGAGAGCAGAGGATCTGAACTGGTTTGATGAAGTGGAGGGACTTAAAAGCTATCCATGGTATGAGCTTTTAAAAGGTTCCTTGCAGGATACCATACGCTTTGACCGGATGAAGTTCAGGGATTTTTCCGAGTATCAAAGCAGAATGTACCGTACGGACCATCATTGGAACCATATAGGAGCTGCTGTTGGGTATGCGGATATTTTACATATGATGAGTAAAGATTACGATATGGGAATGGCAAAAAGTATCTTAAAAGAGCAGGATTACGGAAATCTTTTGTGGATTGGAAGCAGGGCGCGTGAATGCGGAAGAAATGTCGAAAATGAGGATATGGATATTTTTACGGTAAATGAATACATACTTCCGCAGCACAGGACCTGGTTTGGAAATAAAGAACAGGATATCGGGCTGAAAAAATCGTATGATAACGGTGCCGTAAACAGAGAAATCGGCTTCGATCAATATTTAAACTATTTCGGCTTTGAAAGTGATGTAATTACGCTGCGCTATGACAGCGGAGAGCATAATCTTCTAATCATCGGGGATTCTTTTGCAAGAGTCATCAGGGAACCGCTTTCTTCCCATTTTAAAACAACGGTGTTTGTCAATTTTCGTATTTTGAAGCAAGTGGATTTAGAAAAAATATGTCAGGAAAATGAGATTGATACCGTATTGTTTATGGGACAGCAAGACGCATGGAGCGGTTATTTTTTAAATAAAGAGGAGGAAGTGAAATGACATTTTCAACAGTAACATTTGTTCTTTTCTTTCTTCCCGCCGTTCTTTTCCTGTATTTTCTTTGTCCGAAAAGATGGAAAGGGGCAAGGAACGGAATATTGCTTGCGGCATCCGTCTTTTTTTATGCATGGGGTGAACCGATAAATGTACTTTTAATTTTATTGTGCGTAGGACTGACCTGGATATTATCTAAATCGGTGGAACAACGGAAAAAATGGGCAGTGTTTTTATCCATTGCTGTAAATTTGCTTCCGCTTGCTGTTTTTAAATATGCGGACTTCTTCCTTGACAATGCGAACCGCATTCCGGGAATCCATATTCCGCTTTTAGGTTTGGCATTACCGGCAGGAATTTCATTTTATACCTTTCAGGTCATTACTTATATTGTAGATTTGTACAGGGAAAAGGTAAAACGTCAGAAGAACCTTGCGTATCTCACGCTTTACATTTTTTTCTTTCCGCAGCTGATTGCCGGACCGATTGTGCGTTACATCGATATTGAAGAGCAGATAGAAAACAGAACTTCCGATTGGAATGGATGTTTTGAAGGAATGAGACGTTTTATCATAGGACTTGCAAAGAAAATGCTTGTGGCAAACCAAGCAGGAATGGCGGCGGATGCTATTGGCGGTCTGGTTTCTCATGAGATTGGTATGGGACTTTCCTGGATATGGGTCTTTTCTTTTGGAGTACAGATATTATTTGACTTTTCGGGATATTCCGATATGGCAATCGGAATAGGACGTATTTTTGGCTTTCATTTTTTAGAGAATTTCGATAAACCGTATCATAGCACTTCCATAACCGAATTTTGGCGTAGATGGCATATTTCGCTTTCTTCTTTTTTCCGGGATTATGTTTATATTCCGCTCGGCGGAAGCAGAGTGGCAAAGGGGCGCCATATTTTCAACTTGTTTGTGGTATGGTTTTTGACCGGACTTTGGCACGGTGCTTACTGGAATTATGCATTTTGGGGAGTTTATTATTTTATTCTTTTGACCGGAGAAAAGTTTTTTTACGGAAAATATTTGGAAAAACTTCCGTATGTTGCAAAGCGTTTTTTAACGTTTTTGGCATATATGTTCGGGTGGGGAATTTTCCTTTTTGAAAGTAACAGTATGAAAGAAATTGCCTTGCATCTTTTGAAGTTTATCGGCATTACATTCGGAAGCGGAGGAATAACAGCATCGCAGCTTCAAATACAGGGAAATTTATTGATAGTAACAGCCGGACTGATGCTTGCAATGTTACCGAGACCGAAATGGATTAATGGTTTTCAAAAAAGAAAACCGGCACTTTATATGGCGGCGGAGGGGATATTGCTTTTGCTTTTAGCACTCGTTTCTATTATGACCATTGTAAGCGAGTCATTTAATCCGTTTATCTATTTCCGATTTTAGGAATCGGGGGAAATACTACCAGGGAAAAACAGTAAATTCTTATATTTATATAATAAAAAACGTTCGCATTGCGAACGTTTCTTTCTATTAGTATTCCATTACTTTTTCTTCGCCTGACATTACGCGCATAGCACCTTGAACAAGCGCAAGCAGCTCATCTTCACCGGGATAAATGGTAATAGGAGCGATGAAGCCGGCTCTCTCAGTAAGTCGATCGGTAACACCCTTGTTATAAGCGATACCGCCGGTAATGATGATTTGATCCACCTTGCCGTTTAGAACGCAGGCCATAGAACCGATATCCTTAGCAACCTGTAAGAGGAAAGCTTCGCGAATCAAAGATGCTTCTTTATCGCCTTTTGCGACAAGAGCTTCCACATCCCTCATATCGTTCGTACCCATATAGGCGTTGAAACCACCGCCGCCTACGATTTTCTTGTAGATTTCACTTTCCGTGTATTTGCCGGAGAAGCACATTTTAATGAGGGCACCGGAGGGGACCGCACCGGCTCTTTCCGGTGAGAAAGCACCATCTCCATCGAGAGCGTTGAAAATATCCACAACCTTTCCCTTCTCATGGGCACCTACGGAAACACCTCCTCCCATATGTACAACGATAAGATTCAAGGAATCATAAGGTTTACCGGTTTCCTTGGCATAGCGCTTCGCTACTGCCTTCTGATTCAACGCATGGAACACGCTGGTACGTGGAAGTTCGGGAACGCCTGAATATCTGGCGATAGGCATCATTTCATCTACGACTACAGGGTCTACAATATAAGAGGGAACATCGATGGTATCAGCAATCTCTCTTGCAAGAATACCGCCGAGATTGGACGCATGCTGTCCTTGTTTTCCGATTATCAGATCATGCAGAAGATCGTCGGTAACTGCATAGGTACCACTGGGAATCGGCTTTAACATACCACCGCGTCCTACGACAACATTTAAGGACTTCATGTCGAAATTTTTCTCATTCATTAAGTCGAGAATAATCTGCTTACGGAAGTCTTTTTGGTCTACGATGGAAGCATATTTGGAAATTTCTTCTGTGGAATGTCTGAGTGTTTCTTCGAACAGTAAGGTTTCGTCTTCAAATACACCAATTTTAGTGGAGGTTGAGCCGGGATTGATAATTAAACTTTTGATTGACATAACCAAGTCTCCTTTTCGTTTATTTTAGAGAATCTGCAACAATTGCGCCAAGAGCAAGGGAATTTACTTTTACTTCCATGGAGTCGGAACGAGAGGTCAGGATAACAGGTGCCTTTGTTCCTGTCAGGATATTGCCGTTTTTCAAGTTAGCGGTATGAACCATAGCCTTATATACCAGGTTACCCGCATGGATATCGGGGAAAAGAAGGATATCCGCATCGCCTTGGATAAGACGATCGGTAGCTCCTTTATGTTTTGCAGCCTCTGCATCGATGGCAAGATCCAGAGAAAGAGGACCATCCACGATACAACCGGTGATTTTACCATCCTTATTCATTTGGGTTAATTCAGCAGCCTCTACGGTTGCGGGCATTTTAGGATTTACTACTTCTACAGCAGCAAGAGGGGCCACCTTCGGACATTCGATACCGCAAGCTGTTGTAATTTCCAATGTATTGTTAATAATATTTGCCTTATCTTCCAGAGTCGGATAAGGAATGAAAGCAACGTCAGTCAGGAATAAGAGATGATCGATTCCCTCCACGTCGAAAACACATACGTGAGATAATGGTTTGCCCGTTCTGAGTCCGACTTCTTTGTCAAGAACGCTTTTTAAGAAGTTCTTCGTATCGATCAGGCCTTTCATGTACATATCCGCTTCGCCGTCATGTACGAGCTTAACGGCAGTAAGGGCAGCCTCCATATCATCCGCTACATGCACGAGAGTAAAATCGTTAATATCAATGCCTGCGTTTGCGGCCACTTCCTTAATCTTTGTTTCATCACCAACTAAGATAGCGTCTGCGATCTTTCTGTCCTTAGCCGTTCTTACCGCCTCTAAAACGGCAGAATCCTGCGCCACAGCGACGGATACTTTTTTCATAGGAATGTCGTTTAATCTGGAGATTAATTCATTAAATGTTCTACTCATTTGTTCACACCTCATATGATCGTTAGTTATTTATTCAAAACCGATTGTTAAAATAATAACACTTCTGATGGATAAGGTCAAGGAGTGGAAATAGAATTTGTATGTGTGTTAAGGCATGTAGATGGGAACAAGAATGCAAAAAGTGACAAGATTATACATTGACTTCGGTGCTATTTCCGATAAAATGTGGGGTAACTGAAAGAAAGGGAAGGTAATTGAAATGAGAGAGAGAAAATTAATCGGTTATTGCTTTACAGATACGTTGGGGAAGATGAAAAAAGAGGATATAGAGGCGCTGGACGGTGTCAATATTGCCTTTGGTCTGATTAAGAACGGGGAAGCTTACTGGAAGGAAAAGACCGGTAAGCAGGATATTGCGAGAATGAGGCAGATGAACCCGGATATTAAGGTGATGCTGTCCATTGGGGGCTGGGAAGCGGATGGCTTCTCACAGGCAGCAGAAACGAAGGAAGGAAGAGAGCTGTTCGCAGCATCAGCAGTTAAACTGGCGGAAGAATACGGCTTCGATGGGATCGATATTGACTGGGAATATCCTTGCTCCGATAAAGCCGGAATTCGTGCCATCCCGGAAGATAAGGAGAATTTCACCCTGCTTTTACAGGAACTTCGTGATCACTTGAACCGAATGGAAGGTTATCGGACTCTTTCGATTGCAGCAGGAGCGCTTAAGTCCTATGTGGAAAATACTCATATGAAAGAAGTGAGCGAGCTTCTCGACTACGTTCAGCTTATGACCTATGACCTTTATGGAGGATGGGATGTGGTGAGCGGTCATCATGCCGGCTTATACGCGCCCGAGTCAGGAGGAGTATGCAGTCATGAGGCGGTTGAATTCTTCGCTGAGGCAGGGGTACCTTATGAAAAGATGGTGATGGGTGCCGCTTTTTACAGCCGTGGATGGATCGGAGTGAAAGAAGCGAAGGCAGGAAGTCCGGTAAGTGGCAGTGGAGATATTTATTCCTACAGCGAGATATGTCATCTTCTTGAGACCGGAAAGAAGAAATTCGAGAAATTGTGGGATGATAAAGCGAAGGCAGCCTATTTGTATAACGGTTCTGATTTTGTTTCCTATGAAGATGAACGTGCTCTGGAATATAAAGCGGAATATGTACAGGATAAGAATATGTATGGAATGATGTATTGGGAATATGGCTTAGATAAGACCTTTACCTTGACTCGCTTCTTGCGCAAATGTCTGGATAAGAAATAAAAGTCATAATACTCATATATAAGAAAAATAGTTAAGAATATTAATAAAATTTATAAAGTATTAACAGATGCAAATTTATAAAGTATTAACAGATGCAGTAGTTGAATATAAGCTATAAATCTGTTACAATAAACAGTGGATTTTTTTGTATAAGATGATACTAGGGTCAAAAGGTCATGCGTTTCATGCTTGCATGAAACAATATGACTTTGGGACCCTAACATCATAATATTAAGGTGCCCTGTTTTGAGTGCCGGATGATATGGGAGTTTGACTATGAATATTGTTAATAAGGTTTTTGGAACTCACAGTGAGAGGGAATTAAGAAGAGTAGAAGGCATTGCGGATGTTATCGAGAATCTAAGACCCTCCATGAAGGAGCTGTCCGATGAGCAGTTGAGGGACAAGACAAAAGAGTACAAAAAACGTTTACAGGATGGAGAGACGTTAGATGACCTTCTGCCGGAGGCTTTTGCTACCATTAGAGAAGCTGCAAAAAGAGTGCTTAACATGGAACATTACCGCGTACAGCTTATCGGCGGTATTATTCTGCATCAGGGACGTATTGCCGAGATGAAAACAGGAGAAGGTAAGACGCTCGTTTCTACTTTGCCTGCTTATTTGGAGGCTCTGGCAGGAAAAGGTGTGCACGTAGTAACGGTTAACGATTACTTGGCGAAGCGAGATGCTGAGTGGATGGGACAAGTGCACGAATTCCTTGGACTGAAGGTGGGTGTTGTACTGAACGATATGAAGCCGGAAGAACGCAGAGAGGCATATAACTGCGATATTACGTATGTGACTAATAATGAACTCGGCTTTGATTATTTAAGAGATAATATGGTTATTTATAAAGAACAGCTCGTACTTCGCGATTTGCATTATGCGATTATCGATGAGGTGGACTCTGTACTTGTAGATGAGGCGAGAACTCCTCTTATCATTTCAGGACAGAGCGGTAAATCCACGAAGCTGTATGAGGCTTGTGATGTTCTTGCCAGGCAGTTAAAGCGAGGCGAGGATATGGCTGAGCTTACCAAGATGGATGCCATCATGGGAATAGAGCGGGAAGAAACAGGCGATTTCATCGTGAATGAGAAAGATAAAGTGGTGAACTTAACCGCAGAAGGCGTTGCTAAAGTAGAACGCTTCTTCCAGATTGAGAACTTGGCTGACCCGGATAATCTGGAGATTCAGCACAATATCAATTTGGCTCTTCGTGCGCATAATCTTATGTTCCGCGATCAAGACTATGTGGTAAAGGATGATCAGGTATTGATCGTCGATGAATTCACCGGACGTATTATGCCGGGACGCCGTTATTCCGATGGACTGCATCAGGCGATTGAAGCCAAAGAGCATGTGAAGGTGAAGAGAGAGAGTAAGACGCTTGCAACTATTACTTTCCAGAACTTCTTCAATAAATTCGAGAAGAAGGCAGGCATGACAGGTACGGCATTGACTGAGGAGAAGGAATTCCGCGATATTTATGGGATGGACGTTATTGAGATTCCTACGAATAGGCCTGTTGTCAGAAAAGACTTGCAGGATGCTGTATATAAGACGAGAAAAGAAAAGCTCCATGCCATTGTAGAGGCGGTAGCGGCAGCTCATGAAAAGGGACAGCCTGTCTTAGTTGGTACAATTACGATTGAAGCATCGGAGGAACTTAGTAAGATGCTGACAAAGCGCGGCATTTCCCATAAAGTATTGAATGCGAAGTTCCACGAACTGGAAGCAGAGATCGTTGCGGATGCCGGAATGCATGGTGCAGTAACGATTGCCACGAATATGGCAGGGCGTGGTACGGATATTAAGCTGGACGATGAAGCGAAAGCGGCAGGAGGACTTAAGATTATCGGTACTGAGCGCCATGAGTCGAGACGTATCGACAATCAGTTACGTGGACGTTCCGGCCGTCAGGGAGATCCGGGTGAATCCAAGTTCTATATTTCCCTGGAAGATGAGTTGATGCGTCTGTTCGGCTCTGAGCGGTTGATCAGCATGTTCAATACATTGGGTATTCCGGAGAATCAGGAAATCGAGCATAAATCTTTGACAAAGGCGATTGAATCCGCACAGAAGAAGATAGAGAACAATAACTATGGAATTCGGAAGAACCTATTAGAATATGATCAGGTGATGAACGAGCAGCGCGAGATTATCTATGAAGAGCGCCGACAGGTACTCAGCGGACAGAGCATGAGAGATGCTATCTTTAAGATGATAACTGATATTGCGGAAAATGCGGTAGATACGAGTATCAGTGATGATTCCGATATCGATGATTGGAACTTTACAGAATTGAATACATTGTTACTTCCTATTATACCTCTTCGTCCTATTAATACGGGACGTGTGTTGAAACCGAAGAAGAACAGCCTAAAGCAGCAGCTAAAGGAAGAAGCGGTGAAATTATACGAAAGTAAAGAAGCGGAATTCCCCAATCCGGAGGCGATTCGTGAAATCGAGCGTGTAATTCTTCTTAAAGTTATTGATAGAAAGTGGATGGATCATATCGATGATATGGATCAACTTCGTCAGGGCGTAGGACTTCAAGCTTATGGACAGAGAGATCCGCTTGTGGAATACAAATTAAGCGGTTATGAAATGTTCGATGAAATGGCGCAGAATATTAAGGAAGAAACCGTCCGCCTCCTGTTCCATGTAAGAATTGAGCAGAAGGTCGAGAGAGAACAGGTAGCGAAGGTAACAGGAACAAATAAGGATGACAGCTTGCCAAAAGGACCTGTTAAGCGTGAGGTGGCGAAGGTATACCCCAATGATCCCTGCCCTTGCGGAAGCGGTAAGAAATATAAGCAGTGCCATGGTCGTAAATAGTTAGTGCAGGAAAAAAAGAAAGTGTGGTGAACGTTAAGTGGTAGAATTAGATTCTATGAAAACAGAATTGCAGACATATGAAAGTCCGCTTGCGGAAGTGAGGGATTCACTTTGACTTAGATCATAAGCAAAGGAGAATCGAAGAATTAGAAAGAGAAATGGAGGCTCCCGCTTTCTGGGATGAACCTGATGTTTCCAATAAGAAAATGAAGGAACTGAAAAGTCTGAAAGATGTCGTAGATACGATAAACGGACTGAGAAGCCAATACGAAGATATCGAGACGTTAATCGAGATGGGTTATGAAGAAGCGGATCCTGAGATGGCAGCGGAGATTCGAACGGAGTTGGATGCTTTTATCGACACCTTTGAGGCGATTCGTATCAGTACCCTTCTTTCCGGAGAATATGATAAGAATAATGCGATCCTTAAGCTGAACGCGGGAGCGGGCGGTACGGAGAGTTGTGATTGGTGCGGTATGCTTTACCGCATGTACACGAGATGGGCGGAACGTAAGGGCTTTAGCATCGATGTACTCGACTACTTGGACGGAGATGAAGCGGGAATCAAATCTGTGACATTTCAGGTCAATGGTGAGAACGCTTATGGTTACTTGAAGTCGGAGAAAGGCGTACATCGTCTCGTTCGTATTTCACCTTTTAATGCGCAGGGAAAACGGCAGACTTCTTTTGTGTCTTTGGATGTTATGCCTGATATCGAAGATGATATGGATATTGAGATTAACGATGATGATTTACGTATCGATACCTATCGAAGCAGTGGTGCGGGCGGTCAGCACATTAACAAGACCTCTTCAGCCATTCGTATTACGCATCTTCCTACCGGTATTGTGGTGCAGTGTCAGAATGAGCGTTCTCAGTTCCAGAATAAGGACAAGGCGATGCAGATGCTGAAAGCTAAGCTATATATGCTTAAGCAGGAAGAAAATGAACAGAAGCTTTCCGGCATCCGTGGAGAGGTGAAGGAAATCGGCTGGGGCAATCAGATTCGTTCTTACGTACTGCAGCCGTACACGATGGTGAAGGATCATCGGACGGAAGCGGAATCCGGCAATGCGGATGCAGTCTTGGATGGTGGGTTGGATGTATTTATTAATGCCTACTTGAAATGGATTACTACTAACAGAACAAAATAAATATATAAATGCATAAATAAAAAGGTTGCCCATGAAGGCAACCTTTTAGATTGTAGACAAAACGGTTCGCGATGTTATATTCGTGAACCGTTTTATTAATATATTCCTCATTTATCCACTGTTTTTTCACTTGAGAAAGTTGTCGAAAATTGTGGTTTTATAGGAGCAAAAAAAATAGTTCACATATTATATTATTGAAAGGAGGTGATTTTATGCTAAGTAAGGAAAAAATTAAAAGACAGTTCGAAGAAAAAACAGAAGAAGAATCATTAAAAATACTGGCTGAACAATATAATATATCTTGGACGAATCGGTCAACATCAGGTAAACTTTGGTTTGCTGAAGTTTTCACTTATTGTTCTAACAGCCAATTAGAAGAGCAATTGAATAATTTTTTGTGGTTCATTAATTTTATAGTTGTCCCCATCACAAATTCTTGCTTCAATGAAGAGGCTACGGTCTTTTTAGGATGCACCTGTCCTTGTGGTCATAAACAGACAGTCCTTTATTTTACACTCTCTCCTAATGTTTAGTAAGTCACAGGGGGCAGGTTACTTACCTGTCCCTTTCTAAATTATGCGCCCGGCGGGCGCACATTCTTGTATCATATACTAATTTCTTTGCGAAGGGGATTGGTTTTTTACCAAATCCATATAGAAGTTTGCCATAGTGGCATTCATATATGGAATAATCCATAAAAAAGCGATACAGCAAGAGAGAATGCCTAATAAGAACAATGGAATAAAGCTAAGTTCTATGTAAAACAGGCGGCCTTTATGCCCTTTCATCATATGCCGGCTCATTTTCAGAAGTTCTTTCGTCTGGTATTCGGGAAAGTCCTGAAGTAAATAAAAAGCCTGGGAAAATAAAAGGCTTACAAAAATCAAAATTGCCGTTCCTATAACGAAGGAAATGGACATAAAGAGCATATAGAATACATTCCCACCATTGAAGTATAGCCACTGGAATATAAGTGCAGGTACGGTGCATAAGTAAGATGCAGCGGTGAGCACGAGCTGGATGAGCAACGCCTTATCAGGATGCAGGCGGAAACCGAAGAAGATATCAGAGACGGAAACCGGCTGTCCGCAGGCAATCTTCAAATAGAAGAAAGCGAGCCCCGATGAAAAGATTCCGGTGAATAGGCTGATAATAAAAGAAACCATATAATAAATAATCCGATAAATAATGGAACCTTGAGGAATCATAAAGGCTGGAATGGATGCCATAAAGAGGGTAATAGCAGTCGTGGCTAAAAAGGCGCCTACCGCAGTGGAATATTTTCCGAATAGCTGCTCTTTTGCCATAGCTTTCAGCTCGGCAGAAGATTTGTAGTGGTTCATAGGTTCAGTCTCCAATTCTAAGTCTTATAAGTAGCAGTTCGGTCAGCGCATTAAATGCCCGGACCTAATAAATAGTTAGTACTATACCGCAAGGTTCACGTTCATTCCCTGGTATTTCATGGCATCGGCTTTTTTTAAATCCTGCTGATATGGATTGTCTTCATTGTAATATTTGATCTGCGTGGCGGTAGTTCCGCCCGACACATAGCTGCGCCCGCATTCAGGACAGACATCGGTATGTATGGATACGGTGGCCGAAAGCACCTTACCATTATTGAGCGACGCATCTTTATAAGCATTGGATACATGCTCTTGCTCATGAGAGCGTACGGCAGCAGAAGCTGAATTAGGTGAAATATGGGTGGCAGCTTTAAAGGATACCATTTCGTCGGAACCATCCTTATATTTTCTATTGCTGCAAGTCTCACACTCGGCCGGGGAAGATTCGCGGCCGGGAGATTTGATATTCGACGCGCCGGAATTCAAAGTGATGCCGGTCGTGTTGTCGATGCTGTATTGACTTATTCCATAGATGCCGGAGGAAGCTCCCGCAAATTGAATACCCGTCATAACGTAATCTCCTCCTTTACATAATTCCGCTCTAAATATTAATTAGTAATACCTTCAATAAAATTTTCAACGATATCTTCTAAGGAATCACCGAAAATCTCCTCCGAGGGAATGCCATAGGCTTGTTCATATATCTTGTCATACCTTTTAGCAGTATCGGTCAGAATCTGCGGATTCGAAAGGATGAGAAGAACGGAACTGGTAATAATACCCAAAGTGATCACTATGCCGACAATGCCGCAGATAAGCCCGGCCTTAGCATATTTCACTAGCTTGGCAGCCTGTCCTTTTGATAACAGAGCGAATAAAATAGCCAGGCTTCCAAAGATAAAAGGAAAATATATTGTCATCATAATTGCGGTGATAATGGCAATCATGCCGAGCATCATGGAAGCATTAGCCAGACTGCTTCCGGGTGTCTTTACCGGCGGTCTATAGGAATACCCCTGAGGGTTGTGATTGTAAGAATTATTGTTATTGCCAAAGTCCATATGAATAACCATGCCTTTCATATAAAATGTTACTGTTCACAGCTTTGCTGCGTCCAGCAACAGAATGTACACAAAATCTTCAAAATATATATGTATTTATTGTATCACTTAATAAATGATAATACAATCTTGAAAATACCTCACCTTATCATCTATAATAGGGATTAGTTACTATATATTACAGAACGGAGCAGGATATGGATATTATTATAAAATTGAAAGAAGAGCTTAACGTAGAAAAATGGCAGGTGGAAGCTGCTGTCAAATTAATTGATGAGGGAAACACCATTCCTTTTATATCCAGATACCGTAAAGAGGTAACAGGATCCTTGAATGATGAAGTGCTGCGTGATTTGCATGAGAGACTTATTTATCTCCGTAATCTGGAAGAGAAGAAAGAACAAGTGATCGGAAGCATAGAAGAACAGGGCAAGTTGACGGAGGAATTAAGGGAGAAGATTCTTGCAGCGCAGACCCTTGTTGTAGTGGAAGATTTGTACCGTCCTTACCGTCCGAAGAGGAAGACGAGAGCGAGCATCGCTAAGGAAAAAGGCCTGGAGGGACTGGCATTGTGGATATGGAAGCAGGAAGGCGAAACTTCTTTAGAAGAGGAAGCTGCGAAATACGTAAGCGAAGAAAAGGAAGTAAACTCTGTTCCTGAGGCAATACAGGGAGCCAAGGATATTATTGCGGAAAGCATTTCCGATGAAGCGGACTATCGTATTTATATTCGTGATATTACAATGGAAGAAGGTAAGATTACGAGCATAGCCAAGGACGAGAAGGCTGAAAGCGTATTTGAAATGTATTACGATTATGAAGAACCCTTGAAAAAGGTAGCGGGTCATCGTGTGCTCGCTTTAAATCGCGGGGAAAGTGAGAAAATACTCACTGTAAAAGTGGTTGCGCCCGAGGAGCGCATCTTGCAGTTTCTGGCGAAAAAGACGATTACCTCCGATAATGAGGTGACGGAACCGGTGCTAAGAGATGTAATCGAAGACAGCTACCGCCGGCTGATTGCACCGGCAATTGAAAGAGAGATACGCAATGAATTGACGGAAAAGGCTGAAGATGGAGCAATTTCTGTATTTGGCAAGAACTTAGAACAGCTTCTTATGCAGCCTCCTATTGCAGGAAAGGTAGTTCTTGGCTGGGACCCTGCATTCCGTACCGGATGTAAACTGGCAGTAGTGGATGAGACGGGAAAAGTATTGGCAACGAAGGTCATATACCCTACAGCGCCTCAGAATAAGGTGGAGGAAGCGAAGAGGGAGCTTAAGAAAATCATCAAAACTTACGGGGTATCTTTAATTTCGGTAGGAAACGGCACTGCTTCCAGAGAGTCGGAGCAGATTATCGTGGAGCTGATTAAGGAATTGGATGTGCCTGTGCAATATATTATCGTAAATGAAGCAGGTGCTTCTGTTTATTCCGCGAGCAAGCTCGCTACAGAAGAATTCCCCAACTTCGATGTGGGACAAAGAAGTGCGGCCTCTATTGCGAGAAGATTACAAGATCCGTTGGCAGAATTGGTAAAAATTGACCCCAAGTCTATCGGAGTAGGGCAGTATCAGCATGATATGAATCAGAAGAAACTGAGCGGTGCCTTAAGCGGTGTGGTAGAGGACTGCGTGAACCGCGTAGGTGTTGATTTGAATACAGCCTCCGCATCCTTACTGGAATATATATCGGGAATTACGAAAGTAATTGCGAAGAATATCGTAGATTATCGTGAAAACAACGGACGCTTTACCAATAGAAAGCAGCTTTTAAAGGTGGCTAAGCTGGGGCCGAAGGCCTTCGAACAATGTGCCGGTTTCATGCGTATTCCAGATGGTGAAAATCCTTTAGATGCAACGAGCGTTCATCCGGAATCCTATGAAGCAGCATTAAAGCTGTTGGACAAGCTGGGACTTACAATGGGTGATATAAAGGAAGCCCAAAAGAAAGCAGCATCTGAAAAGGGAAAAGTAAAAAAGGAAGTAAAGCAGGAAAGGCAGCCTAAGCAGAAGAAGGTAGTGATTCGTAATACGGATACTGCGATGGGCAAAGCGCTGGCAGCGGCTATGGGTACTTCTACAGTGTTGAAAGAGTCTGAAAAGGTAGTCGGCTTAGCGGCGCAAGAAAGTGGTACGGCCGTTAGTTCTTTAGAAAGAAAAGTGAAGGATAAAAATAAATTAGCACAGGAACTAGGCATTGGAGAAATTACGCTGACTGATATTTTGAAAGAATTGGAAAAGCCGGCCAGAGATCCTCGCGATAATATGCCCGCTCCTATCTTAAGAGATGATGTTCTGGAAATGAAGGACTTAAAGCCCGGTATGGTCCTAAAGGGAACCGTGAGAAATGTTATCGACTTCGGAGCTTTTGTAGATATCGGAGTACATCAGGACGGACTCGTGCATATATCCCAGATTACCGACCGATTCATCAAGCATCCCTTAGAAGCAGTGAGCGTAGGCGATATTGTGGATGTACAGGTACTTGCGGTGGAAGTACCGAAGAAAAGAATTTCCCTCACAATGAAAATCAAAAAAGAGAAGTAGAAATGGATTTTCATACGTAACAGTGAGGGAACTGAATTTACAAGAATAGAGAAGGAAGTTCTTGACAAAAATATATGATAGTCATATTATGATAAAGGAACAAGTAAAAAGAGAAAATTCTTCGGGGTTGGGTGAAACGGAGCAATTCGTCATTCCCTACCGGCGGTAAAAGTCCGCGACCCGTTTTGCATTATGTAAAGCGGTTGATTTGGTGCAATTCCAAAACCGACAGTAAAGTCTGGATGAGAGAAGAAATGTAAGAAGCATGTCGGCAGCAAGTCCTTAGAGAGGATGGCAGCAGGGCGGTGTATATTACAGATTATTACCCCGAATCGTTATGGTTCGGGGTTTTTTGGCGCTTATTCTCAATGTGGAATAAATGGCTGGAAGAATTTTCCGTAAAACTCGGTGCGCAGACCTGCTGAATAGTTACGAAAGCGTACCAATTTTAGGAGGAAGAAAATGAATGAATTAATGCAAGCTGTAACTGAAAACCTGATTTTTGTAGCAGAATTTCTCGGTATTGTAGCTGTTATGTTTGCGGTGGCCTACATCTTTGAGAAACGAGCAATGAAGAAAAAAGAAGAGAAAGAGCGTATTTTTTCTACTCGTAAGGTAGCGATGATAGGTATGTTCTCTGCAATTGCAGTTATTCTGATGTTGTTGGAAATCCCTGTCTTTTTTGCTCCAGGCTTTTATAAGTTGGATCTTAGTGAGATTCCTGCTCTGATAGGAGCATTCGCCTTTGGACCGATAGCAGGCGTGACGATAGAATTTTGTAAAATTCTCCTGGAACTTCTGTTAAGAGGAACGACGACTGCCTTTGTAGGAGAATTGGCTAATTTCATTATCGGGTGTAGCTTCCTTCTTCCTGCTTCTATTATCTATATGAGCAAGAAATCCAAAAAGATGGCATTGATTGGTTCAGTAACAGGAACGCTTTGTATGACTGTATTCGGTACGGCTTTTAATGCGATCTATCTGCTTCCGAAATTCGCTCAGCTATATGGAATGCCACTGGATACTATTGTAGGAATGGGAACCGCCATCAATCCTGCTATTAATAGTGTGACGACTCTCGTTATATTCGCAGTGGCTCCCCTCAACATCTTGAAAGGTGGAGTTGTATCTTCGGTGACGGTGTTAGTTTATAAGAAGCTAAGCCCTATTTTAAAAGAAGGACATAAAAAAAGAGACATAAGAAAGGCAGTAAGTACAGAAAATTAAAATAATGAATAGTTATAAAATAAATGAATTGTGAAAGTTTTATACACAATCCATACAGATTTTGAAGAAAAATCCCCTGCCATTGCGTTATAATAAGTGAGACGGCAGGGATTTTTTTATGAATATTTATAGAATCTTAATATTATCGGTATAGAATTGTTGAAAATATCATTTATAATAAGTGTGAAAGAAATAACGAATTATTATTGACAAATAGTAGGAAATACATTACTGTATTAGAGGAGTAATACAGTAATACAAAATGCATTTTTAGGAGGGTAATAAATGAGTGCATTAGTTGATATCCGGGATATGTGTAAGATATATAACCCCGGAGAAAATGAGGTAAGGGCACTGGATCATGTGAATCTGACCATTAATGAGAATGAATTCGTGGCCATTATCGGACAGTCGGGCTCCGGTAAATCCACATTGATGAATATGTTAGGGTGCCTTGATATTCCGACGAGCGGCACTTATTTTCTCCATGATCAGGATGTGTCGCATCTAAGTGACGATGAACTTTCCGATATTAGAAATAAGGAAATCGGATTTATCTTTCAGGGATTTAATCTTATACAGAACTTGACGGCCATTGAGAATGTGGAATTGCCATTGATTTACAGAGGTATTTCGAAGAAAGAACGAATCAGGCTATCGGAAACGGCTTTGGGCAAGGTAGGACTTGAGAATCGTAAGACTCATAAACCTTCCGAAATGTCCGGCGGACAGCAGCAAAGGGTTGCTATAGCGAGAGCTATCGCCCAGGCGCCGCCTGTAATTCTTGCCGATGAACCGACTGGTAATCTGGACTCTGCATCCAGCAAGGAGATTATGTCGATTCTGAAAGAACTTCACAAGGAAGGGCGTACAGTTATCCTAATTACTCATGATAATAGCATTGCTTCACAGGCTAAACGGGTAATTAAGATTATGGATGGAGTGATCGTTCACGATTCAGCGAACGAAGCAGTAAGTGAGACAGATCAATAAGAACAAATGTAACTGTTCAGCAGGTCTGCGCATTTACTGTGCTGACCGTAAGAATATATGGAAAGATAAATGAAAATCGGTAGAGAGGAAGAGATGATGAGTTTGGAAGAAAATAAGGGATTGATGAGTTCGCAGGAAAACAAGGAGCTGAGCAAAAAGGAAGCAAAGGAATTGAAAAAGGAACAAAAGAGATTGGAAAAGGCAGAAAAGAAGCAAAATAAGACAAAAATGGAGCCGGCCAAAAAGAAGAAGATAATCAGAAGGAGTATTTTGGGCGGTGTTGCAGGAGTAATTATCCTTTTTATTCTTATATCGAGCATTTCAGCGGCGAATGCAAAGCCTATCGTATATACCGCACAAGTTACGAGAGGTGATATCGAGCAAACGTTAAGTACCAGTGGTACAGTGACGGCCGGAGAAGTGAAGACCTATTTCGCACCAGTTAGTGTAAAGATTGGGAAGGTCGGTGTGACAGCCGGCGAAACGGTATCCAAGGGGGAAGCAGTGATTACATATGAAGAGGCTGCTCTCGCGGATGAAAAGAAAACAGCAGAATTGAAACTCAAGGCCAATGACGGAAATTTAAATAATTATATGCAGAAGAACAATGAAAGTCTTGGAGATTTGGGTGAAGCAAGAGTGAATCTTGAAGTGTTGGAGCAACAGATTACCGATATCGATAATTATATTAAAGAGTTGCAGCGTAAAGTGGATGATAAGAAAGCCGCTTTGGCCTATGAAGGATCCTTGCTTCAGATATCTATTATCGATTGGTCCGATAAGATGGATTCGGATGAATATGAAAATCTGCAGAAATTAGCAGAACTTAATCGATATGAACAGACTAACAATGCAGAAATCCGCGCATGGCAGGATGAAATTTCCAAATATACGGAGATGCTTAATAACTGTAAGGAATATAAAGCTGAAATGAAATCTCAGAAATCCTCCTCAGAAAATACGAAGCTGACTGCAGGCGGAAAAGATGAAGTGGAAGCAAACGCAGAAATGCAAAATATCAGTATGCAGAGAACGCTGGATTCCATTATAGAAGTGGAAGGCGGAGTATTGGCTGAGTTCAGCGGTGTCGTAACAGAAATGAATGTGGTAGAGGGAGAAACTCCGGTAGTCGGTTCTACGTTATTTAAGCTGGAAAGTACGGAAGATGTAAAAGTAACGATACCGGTTACGAAGTATGATTTGGAGAAGCTGTCCATAGGACAGAAAGCGGTCGTTACGATAGCGGGCAATAAGTATGATGGTGAAGTGAGCAAAATTGATAAGATGGCAACGAAGAACCAAAGCGGTGCAGCAGTTGTCAATGCGGATATTAAAATATTAAATCCTGATGAAAGTATTTTCCTCGGTGTGGAAGCGAAGATTGCGATTCATACTGCAAAGGCGCAGCAGGTTCTGCTGGCTCCGGGCAATGCGGTGAATACCGATGTGGAGGGTGAATTTGTATATGTGATTGAGAATGGACTTGTAATAAGAAAGGCGGTACAGACAGGGATTTCCTCCGGCATGAATGTAGAGATTACAGAGGGGCTTGCAGAAGGTGACGAGATCGTAACAGAGACGACTCCCGGAATGACGGAAGGAATGGCAGTAACAGCAATACCGGAACAATAAAAGGAGAGCGGAAATGACACAGATATGGGAATATGTTAAGATTGCTCTTATGAGTATTAAGAGTAATAAAGGCCGCTCCTTCCTTACGATGCTCGGCATTATCATAGGAATATCTTCAGTTATTATGGTTATGGCTATCGGAAATGGTGTGCGCGGACAGATCAATGATGAGTTGGATGGCCTGGGAGGCGGGCAGGTCTATATTTATGTGGATAGTTCAAGAAAAGATACGACAGTCACGTTCGTACAGGATGACTTCGATCTGATCATGAGCGAGGTGAAACATGTGAAAGCGGTGACTCCAAGCTATAATGCGTGGGGAACGGGATACGGTCCTAAGGGGAATTTCGATGCCCAAGTTTCAGGTGGTAATGAAGGAATGGTTCATGCGGTATCCGATCCCATCATAAAAGGAAAGTACTTTTCTGCGGGAGATGCAGAGAGCGGCAATAAGGTGTGTGTTATCTCGGAGAGTAGTGCGGTTTCTCTTTTTGGAACGACGGATGTGATAGGAATGGACTTTGAAGTGACACTATATG
Organism: Kineothrix sp. MB12-C1; assembly: GCF_030863805.1. Lineage (NCBI taxonomy): Bacteria > Bacillati > Bacillota > Clostridia > Lachnospirales > Lachnospiraceae > Kineothrix > Kineothrix sp. MB12-C1. The sequence goes on along the minus strand of NZ_CP132957.1, from coordinate 1,165,731 downwards.
GTATCACACAGGAACTTACAATTGTCGGAATCAGGCAGGATAATGCCTCTGCTTTGGTCAATATGATGATGGGAGAGGAATATCTTCAGATAGAGACTCCGCTTAATGTTCTGGGTTATCATTACGGTTTTTGGGTAGAAGACTTTGACGGTGTCTATATCATGGCAGAGTCTGCGGAGTATTCAGCAACGGTAGCGAAGGAAGCGGTGAGTCTTTTAGAGAATAAGTATGGTGTGCGGGGGGATGGTCAGATTCAAGTACAGAGCTTTGCGGATATGAGTGCGCAGTTTGACAGTATCTTAGGTATAGTTACCTTGTTTGTTTCTTTCGTAGCGGCTATCTCACTTTTGGTAGGCGGTATCGGTGTTATGAATATTATGCTCGTATCGGTAACGGAGCGTACGAGGGAAATCGGTATCAGAAAGGCATTGGGAGCGCGAACGGGCTCTATTCTGCTGCAGTTCCTCTCAGAAGCGGCAATTATCACACTGTTAGGCGGTATCATCGGTATTATATTTGGAATACTGGGAGCGAATCTGGTATGTGCGATAGCAGGGATTACTGCGAGAACACAGATTTCCACCATAATCGGAGCGACGATATTCTCCTCGGCAGTAGGTATTTTCTTCGGTATTTATCCTGCGAAGAAAGCGGCGAAGCTAAGTCCTATCGAGGCGTTGCGGCACGAGTAACGCATGATATAAAGCTTGCACTTTAAGCGATTTTCGGTATAATAAAAGAATAAATGGTAAGGCACCTGCCATTGCAGGTGCCTTTATTCTTTAATAGGAAAGTACTCCTATTAAAGAACCGATTGATGCGCAGCTACGCGCGCGGAATAAAAGCCCTTCAGGAAAGGAAAAAAGTTGTGGAACTTGAATTTGATGTGGAAATTACTTCGGGAATTTTATATGATTATATGCTGCGTCATACCTATTACAGCATGTCCGGCTTGATTGGTACGATTGTGGGAGCCCTAATGGTGGTATGGTTTTTTGCCGGAGGAGGAATTATTTTTCTTATAGCAGGGGTCATTATCCTCTTTTATCTTCCGTGGACTCTTTTCCTGAGATCCAGGCAACAGATACTCAGCAATCCTGCTTTTAAGAAACCGCTTCACTATAAGATGACGGATGAGGGCATAGAGGTTTCCCAGGGAGAGGAAGCACAGACACAAGGTTGGGAGCATATGCATAAGGCAGTTTCCACAAGCAGAAGCATTATTGTATATACTTCCCCGGTGAATGCATCTATTTTTCCGAGAAAAGACTTGGGAGAGATGTTGCCTAAGGTAATTGAGGTGATTTCTACTCATATGCCGCCGGCTAAGGTGAAGATTCGTTATTAGATGAGAGGACAAACGTGATGACAGTAGATTCTTTTAGTGCGAAGGAAACATTTGAACTGGGAGAAAAAATAGGTAAAGAAGCTGAGCCCGGCGATGTGTACACCTTAATCGGGGACTTGGGGGTCGGTAAGACTGTTTTTACCCAGGGCGTGGCAAAAGGACTTGGAATCATAGAGCCAATCAATAGCCCGACATTTACGATTCTCCAGGTTTATGAAGAGGGGAGGCTTCCTTTTTATCACTTCGATGTATATCGCATCGGTGATGTGGAGGAGATGGAGGAAATTGGCTACGAAGATTGTATCTATGGAAATGGGGTATGCTTTATTGAATGGGCTAACCTTATTGAGGAAATCTTGCCTGTGCACTATAGGGAGATAACAATAGCGAAGGATTTAGGCAAGGGGATGGATTATCGAAGAATTACAATAGAAGAGATAGAGAGAGAAGTATGAAAATAATAGCGTTAGACAGTTCAGGGCTTGTAGCCTCCGTAGCAATTGTGGAGGATGACAATCTGATTGCAGGATATGATATTCAATATAAAAAGACGCATTCGCAGACTCTTTTGCCCATGTTGGAAGAAATAAGGAAGATGGTGGATCTTGATATGAGCACCGTAGATGCAATTGCTTTGGCAGCGGGGCCGGGATCTTTCACCGGGCTTCGAATAGGCTCGGCGACGGCCAAGGGATTAGGTCTTGCTCTTAATATACCTCTTATTGAGATTCCTACCTTAGAGGGATTGGCTTACAATGCATATGGAGCGAAAGGGTATGTTTGCCCCATTATGGATGCCAGAAGGGGGCAAGTCTATACGGGTATTTATGAATTTGTAAGAAGTGAAGAATTAGAAAATGACGGTTATCTGTTAAATATAGTGGAGCCGCAATGCGCAGTAGATATTGAAGAAATTGCCAGGAAGCTGAATGACTTGGGAAATGAAGTCCTATTCTTAGGAGATGGAGTTTCAGTATTTGCAGGAAAACTTGCAGAAGAGATGAAAGTTCCTTATCATTTTGCGCCTGCACACATGAATAGACAACGAGCGGCATCTTTGGCAGCTCTCGGTATCAGGTATTATAAGGAAGGAAATTACGTGGAGGCGAAAGAACACGCGCCAATCTATCTTCGACTTTCCCAGGCAGAGCGAGAAAAGAAGGAAAAGGAAGCGCATGATAACCATAAGACGAATGATGCAGGCTGATGTTGACAGAGCGGCTGAAATAGAAAAAGATAATTTTTCAATGCCATGGACGAAGAAGGATTTCCAAGAGACTTTACAGCTTTCCTATGCTTTTTATTATATAGCGGAGGAGGAAGGTAAAATCATAGGTATCTGCGGGCTTAGAAATATTGCGGGTGAAGGGGAAGTTACTAATGTGGCAGTAGATAGGTCGTTTCGTCGCAGAGGAGTAGCGAAGCTTCTCCTTGCAGAAGTATTAAGAGAAGGAAAGAAGCAGGGAATCGAAGCTTTTACTTTGGAGGTTCGGGCAGGAAACGAAGCTGCTATCCGTTTATATGAGACATTTGGATTTCAAAAAGATGGATTTCGAAAAAATTTTTATGAAAATCCAACAGAAGATGCTTTAATTATGTGGAAAAGATAGGAAGCATGCGAAACAATTACCACTATTTTTGCTCAGTAAATTTGTGTATAATGACAGATATAACACGATACCTTTAGTACATCTTTGGGAGGATGAGACTATGCGTAAATATCTGGATAAAAAGAAGGCGGAGCTTGTATCCGTTCATTGTAATTGCTGTAAAAAAGAATTATTGGTTGAAAATGGAATTTTAAAAGAAGGTTGCTTGGAAGTAAATACCTCTTTTGGATATTTCAGTAATAAAGACGGACAAAGCCACCGCTTTGATCTGTGTGAAAAATGCTATGATGAGATGATTGCCAAGTTCGAAATACCGGTAGAAGATACAGAACTTACCGAGTATCTGTAGAAGGCTGCCAAAGAGCTCCGTTTTCGGACAAGGTCATCGGGAATGGAGTATTCATGTTAGATGTTTGTTTATTAGGAACAGGGGGGATGATGCCGCTTCCGTACAGGTGGCTAACTTCTTTGATGGTACGGTACAATGGAAAGAGTATATTAATTGACTGTGGAGAGGGAACGCAGATAGCGATGAAGGAAAAGGGTTGGAGCCCAAAGCCTATCGATGTTATCTGCTTTACCCACTACCATGCGGATCATATTAGCGGACTGCCCGGCATGCTTCTCACTATGGGAAATGCAGAACGGACAGAGCCGCTTCTTTTAGTGGGACCGAAAGGTTTAACAAGGGTGGTATCGGCACTTAGGGTGATTGCACCGGAGCTGCCTTTTGAGATTGAGTTCATGGAACTTACCGATCAGGAAGAACGTATCGATTTCGACGGATTTCGACTGGAAGCTTTTCGCGTTAATCATAATGTGGTATGCTATGGATATAACATAGTGGTGGAACGTGCAGGGAAATTTCAGCTCGAGAAGGCACAGGCGCTTGCAATCGATAGGAAATATTGGGGGCGTTTGCAAAAGGGGGAGACTGTGGAGATTGAGGGAAATACCTACACTCCTGAAATGGTGCTTGGTTCGAAGAGAAAAGGGCTGAAAGTCACCTATTGTACAGATACAAGACCTACGGAAAGTATTGTCCGGAATGCGCAAGAGGCAGATCTTTTCATCTGTGAAGGGATGTATGGAGAGTCGGATAAAAAGCAAAAAGCGAAGGAATATAAGCATATGACTTTTTATGAGGCGGCGGAGCTTGCGAAAAAGGCGAAAGTAAGTCAAATGTGGCTGACACATTTTAGTCCGTCTCTTATACGTGCGGAGGATTATATGGACGCGGTAAGGAAGATTTTCCCCAGGTCCGTAGCGGGCAAAGATGGAAAGACGATAGAGCTGATGTTTGAGGAAGAGTAATAGATTAGCCGAAGGTGATCAGTTATGAGGAAGCGTAGATAAGGGGGGGCAGTATATGGCACAGGCAGGAAAAGGGAAAGAATCGGGAAGTACAGCTAAATTAGTAATTATTGGAGTGATTTTAGCTGCTCTTTTGGTAGGCTTTTATTATTATGTATCCAATAAAGGGAAAGAAGCAAAGGAAGAAGAGGTAGGAAAGGTTACAAAGACGCAGCAGATACTGCAGTATAATTTCGATCAGAAGTATCCTCCTTCTCCTAAGGAAGTAGTTAAGTATTACAGTGAGATTACGCAATGTTTTTATAATGAAGATAATTCACAAGAGGATATTGAGGCGCTGGCTAATCAAATTCAGAAGTTATACGATGAAGAACTAATTGCCAATCAGGGCGATAATTATCTGGATAACTTAAAAGATGATATCTACAATATGAAGGAAAGCCAACTTGTTATTTCCAGTTATTCCACTTCTGCAAGTACGGATGTAGAGTATTATACGAAGGACGATTATGAGTGGGCGAGCCTATATTGTGTATACAGTATGAGACAGGGGACAACTATGCTTAACAGCAGTGAAAAGTTTTTGCTTAGAAAAGATGCGCAAGGCCACTGGAAAATATATGGATGGACCTTGGTGAACGAATAGACAAAGGACAGTTTGATAATGGGTAATTATAATAAAAGCAATGAGGATATACTCGTACTTGCAATTGAAAGTTCTTGTGATGAGACGGCGGCTTCCGTTGTCAAAAACGGAAGAGAAGTTCTATCTAACGTTATCTACTCTCAGATATCACTCCATACCGTATATGGCGGAGTGGTACCTGAAATTGCTTCCAGAAAGCATATTGAGAAGATCAATCAAGTAATTGAGCAGGCGCTTAGTGAGGCGGGAGTCCGGTTAAATGATATCGATGCCATAGCTGTTACTTATGGCCCGGGTTTGGTTGGGGCACTTCTTGTAGGAGTATCCGCGGCAAAAGCGATTAGCTTCGCTACCGGTATACCTCTGATAGGGGTGCATCATATTGAAGGGCATATTTGTGCTAACTTTATAGAAAATAAAGGGCTAGAGCCTCCATTTATCTGTCTGGTCGTATCGGGTGGACATTCTCATCTGGTTGTGGTGAAAGATTATGGTGAATATGAAATTATCGGGCGTACGAGAGATGATGCGGCGGGTGAAGCTTTCGATAAAGTAGCGCGCGCTATTGGACTGGGTTATCCGGGTGGTCCCAAAATCGATAAAGTTTCTAAAGAAGGTAATCCGGATGCGATACGCTTTCCGCGGGCTAAAGTGGAAGGTTCCGAATATGACTTCAGCTTCAGCGGTTTGAAGTCTGCAGTATTGAATTATTTAAATTCCTGCGAAATGAAAGGAGAAAAAGTTAATACGGCTGATGTAGCAGCTTCCTTCCAGAAAGCAGTAGTAGATGTGTTGGTAGATCATTCTCTCGATGCTGTAAAACAATATGGCTTCGACCGATTCGCAATAGCCGGAGGGGTGGCCTCCAATGGTTCCTTGCGTAGAGTTTTGGAAGAGGAATGTCAAAAAAGAGGGATTTCATTTTATTCTCCATCCCCCATATTCTGTACCGACAATGCAGCAATGATAGGTGTAGCAGGCTATTATGAATATAAAAAAGGTGTACGGCATGGTTTTGACTTGAATGCGGTACCGAATTTGAAGTTGGGAGAACGGATTTAGAGCTGCTGAATGGTAAAGATGTAACTATTTAGCAGGTCTGCGCATTTACTGCGCTGACCGTAAAAACACGTGGAAAGATAAGTGAAAATCCCATCACCGAAGGTGATTTTAATGGATTTTCCCAAAGCAATCCTTGCTTTAGTAATAGTGAGGAAACCGAACTATTACATAACGGATTTAGAAAGGCGTGCGGAAATGAAAATGAAATGTACGGCGATTGTGCTCGCTGCAGGGAAGGGCAAACGGATGAACAGCGATGTGCCGAAACAATATCTTTTCCTGGAGGATAAGCCGGTACTTTATTATTCCTTGCAGGTATTCCAGGATAGCTTTATAGATGAAATCGTATTGGTGACGTCAGAGAGTGATGTGGAATACTGTAGAAACAAAATTGTAGAAAAATACGGGTTTGACAAAGTACATAGCATAGTAGCAGGCGGGAAGGAGCGGTATCATTCTGTTTTTGCCGGTATTATGGCGGCAGGAGAATGTGATTATATCTTTATCCATGATGGGGCGAGACCTTTTGTAACAGCGCAGATTTTACAACGGGCGTATGAATGTGTTATACAGCATGGTGCATGCGTGGTGGGAATGCCTTCAAAGGATACGGTTAAGCTTGCGAATGAGGATGGCTTCGCATCTCTGACACCGGATAGAGATCTGGTATGGATGATACAGACACCTCAAGTATTTTCATTTTCCTTAATCAAGAGAGCGTATATGTCTCTAATTGAGGAAGAAGAGGCGTTAGTGAGCAGGGGAATAAAGATTACCGATGATGCGATGGTGGTAGAAACCTTTACGGATAAGAAGGTGAAGCTAGTAGAGGGGCGCTATGAAAATATAAAAATCACAACACCGGAAGATTTGAAAATTGCAGTAACTTTTTTGGGAAAAGACGATAATTCCCGCTAATTACAGGCTTTGCGTCTAAAAGAAAAAGTGATTAGAAAAGAAATTAAAAAAAGTTGTAAAAAAATGTTGACACCTTACCACTTTTTTGCTAGAATCAATTTTGCGCTGCTGAGTGGCGCACGAACATGGAGAGGTATCGAAGTGGTCATAACGAGGCGGTCTTGAAAACCGTTTGTCCGCAAGGGCGCGTGGGTTCGAATCCCACCCTCTCCGCTGGAGATACCTTCTCCGCTGAACCTGTTGTAATGAACAGCATAACATCATGAAGGACAACAGTTTTGATTTGGAGAAGTACCCAAGTTGGCTGAAGGGACACCCCTGGAAAGGGTGCAGGTCGTTAATAGCGGCGCGAGGGTTCAAATCCCTCCTTCTCCGTACCGCAGTAAGCGGGAAGCAATTTTCCAAATTGCATAAGAAACACAGAACCTTGACAAGTAAACAGTAATGCAACCCTGAAAATTCTAAAACGGGCCTCTGCTTTTGCAGAAAGGGCCCAAAGAGAAAATTCAGAAGAACAACCTAAAAAACAGTAAAAGAATCGCACAAAAGCACCGCAAGGAGCAGATGTGAGATTACGGGAAAAAATTAGCAAGGATTTAAAGCCAAAGTTGATTTTGGACCGGGCAAACATGTGACATGCATGGGAGCAAATGCCAATTCGTAAGCGAAGCTTACTTCATTGAATTTACTCCTCAAATCATTTCATGGCATACCGAGTGCTGATGCGAGCATCAGACATGGCCTACCAGAAATGGCATGCATCGACGAATCTCAACATGAGAGTTTGATCCTGGCTCAGGATGAACGCTGGCGGCGTGCCTAACACATGCAAGTCGAACGGAGTTATATAACGGAAGTTTTCGGATGGAAGATATATAACTTAGTGGCGGACGGGTGAGTAACGCGTGGGCAACCTGCCCTGTACCGGGGGATAACACTTAGAAATAGGTGCTAATACCGCATAAGCGCACAGCTTCGCATGAAGCAGTGTGAAAAACTCCGGTGGTACAGGATGGACCCGCGTCTGATTAGCTAGTTGGTGGGGTAGAGGCCCACCAAGGCGACGATCAGTAGCCGGCCTGAGAGGGTGACCGGCCACATTGGGACTGAGACACGGCCCAAACTCCTACGGGAGGCAGCAGTGGGGAATATTGCACAATGGGCAAGACACTGATGCAGCGACGCCGCGTGAGTGAAGAAGTATTTCGGTACGTAAAGCTCTATCAGCAGGGAAGAAAATGACGGTACCTGACTAAGAAGCCCCGGCTAACTACGTGCCAGCAGCCGCGGTAATACGTAGGGGGCAAGCGTTATCCGGATTTACTGGGTGTAAAGGGAGCGTAGACGGCAGGGCAAGTCTGGAGTGAAAGCCCGGGGCTCAACCCCGGGACTGCTTTGGAAACTGCCTGGCTAGAGTGCAGGAGAGGTAAGAGGAATTCCTAGTGTAGCGGTGAAATGCGTAGATATTAGGAGGAACACCAGTGGCGAAGGCGTCTTACTGGACTGTAACTGACGTTGAGGCTCGAAAGCGTGGGGAGCAAACAGGATTAGATACCCTGGTAGTCCACGCCGTAAACGATGATTACTAGGTGTCGGGAACTTATAAGCCTTCGGTGCCGCAGCAAACGCAATAAGTAATCCACCTGGGGAGTACGTTCGCAAGAATGAAACTCAAAGGAATTGACGGGGACCCGCACAAGCGGTGGAGCATGTGGTTTAATTCGAAGCAACGCGAAGAACCTTACCAAGTCTTGACATCCCAATGACAGCATATGTAATGTATGTTCCCTTCGGGGCATTGGAGACAGGTGGTGCATGGTTGTCGTCAGCTCGTGTCGTGAGATGTTGGGTTAAGTCCCGCAACGAGCGCAACCCTTATCTTTAGTAGCCAGCAGTAAGATGGGAACTCTAGAGAGACTGCCGGGGATAACCCGGAGGAAGGTGGGGATGACGTCAAATCATCATGCCCCTTATGATTTGGGCTACACACGTGCTACAATGGCGTGAACAGAGGGAAGCGAAGGGGTGACCTGGAGCAAATCCCAAAAAACACGTCTCAGTTCGGATTGTAGTCTGCAACTCGACTACATGAAGCTGGAATCGCTAGTAATCGCGAATCAGAATGTCGCGGTGAATACGTTCCCGGGTCTTGTACACACCGCCCGTCACACCATGGGAGTCGGAAATGCCCGAAGTCTGTGACCTAACCCGTAAGGGGAGGAGCAGCCGAAGGCAGGTCTGATAACTGGGGTGAAGTCGTAACAAGGTAGCCGTATCGGAAGGTGCGGCTGGATCACCTCCTTTCTAAGGAAGAAGAAGTAGGGGTTGCATTACTGTTTAGCTGTTGAGGAAGAGTGGGAAAGCACTAAGAATCGAAGCGAATGAGTAGAGAATACTCAGAAACATATCTGGTGGCGATGCGCTTAGGGGAGACACCCGTTCTCATCCCGAACACGAAGGTTAAGACTTAAGCGGCCGATGGTACTATGCTGGAGACGGCATGGGAGAGCAGGTGGCTGCCAGATCTAAAAAAAAGGGCTTATAGCTCAGCCGGTTAGAGCGCACGCCTGATAAGCGTGAGGTCGGTGGTTCGAGTCCACTTAAGCCCAGTGAAGAAAAGAAAAAATAAAGATAAATCATGAGTGCATGATAGGAAAGTCTTTCTCATGATACTCATAGGGGATTACCCAAGAACCGGAAACGGGGGCATAGCTCAGTTGGGAGAGCACCTGCCTTGCAAGCAGGGGGTCGAGAGTTCGAATCTCTCTGTCTCCATTACCGGAAGGACTATTTATGATAGGAGTTCCGGGACAGGACGCAGCACTAAAGTCTGTCTGAAAAGATAAAAGGAAGTGCCAAAGACCTGCAAGACCGTACCTTGAAAACCGAATACCAAAAAACAATCAAGTATCAAAGACATCCGAGGTCCATCGTGATGCAAGTCATGATGGCCGAACAAATGAGTTTTAAACTCAAATAGATTTACCTTCTGATGAAAGAGTAAAGAACACTCTCCGTCAGAAGAGCTGAAATGATAGATCGGTCTACGGACCGGTGTATGAGGACAGCGGACCAGCCGAGGACATCACGCTAGATGTCCGGTGATAAAAGAGTAAAGAACACTCTCAAAGAGTAAAGAACACTCTCAAAGAGTAAAGAACACTCTCAAAGAGTAAAGAACACTCTTATCATTAAGGTTAAGCAAGAAAGAGCACAGGGAGGATGCCTTGGCACTGAGAGCCGAAGAAAGACGTGATAAGCTGCGAAAAGCTGCGGGGAGGAGCAAATATCCTACGATCCGCAGATATCTGAATGGGGAAACCCACATAAGAAGACCTTATGTATCCTTACGTAAATACATAGCGTAAGGAAGGGAACCCGGTGAACTGAAACATCTAAGTAGCCGGAGGAGAAGAAAACAACCGTGATTTCCGAAGTAGCGGCGAGCGAACCGGAAAGAGCCCAAACCGGAGTGCGTGCACTCCGGGGTTCGGACTGCATAGTCTGATTCGAAGAAGGGAGCAGAATGGTCCTGGAAAGACCAGCCAGAGAGGGTGAAAGCCCCGTAAGCGAACCCGGAAGCGACAGCGCAGGATCCAGAGTACCACGAGACACGAGAAACCTTGTGGGAATGAGCGGGGACCACCCCGTAAGGCTAAATACTCCTCAGTGACCGATAGTGTATAGTACTGTGAAGGAAAGGTGAAAAGGACCCCGGGAGGGGAGTGAAAGAGAACCTGAAACCCTGTGTTTACAAGCTGTGGGACCACGTTAAGGTGGGACCGCGTACTTTTTGTAGAACGGTCCGGCGAGTTGCGGATACTGGCAAGGTTAAGCACTTAAGGTGTGGAGCCGAAGGGAAACCGAGTCTTAACAGGGCGCCAAACGTCAACTTAGTTGACGCCATAGTCAGTATGTGCAGACCCGAAACCGGGTGATCTATCCATGTCCAGGTTGAAGTTGCCGTAAAAGGCAATGGAGGACCGAACCCACATCCGTTGAAAAGGGTGGGGATGAGGTGTGGATAGGGGAGAAATTCCAATCGAACCCGGAGATAGCTGGTTCTCCTCGAAATAGCTTTAGGGCTAGCCTCGTATGAATCTGGCGGAGGTAGAGCACTGAATACCCTAGGGGGCGTCAAAGCTTACCGAAGGTTATCAAACTCCGAATGCCGTACAGATGTTATACGGGAGTCAGACTGCACGAGATAAGTTGGGCAGTCAAAAGGGAAAGAGCCCAGACCTACAGCTAAGGTCCCAAAGTGTGTGTTAAGTGGAAAAGGATGTGGGATTTCAAAGACAACTAGGATGTTGGCTCAGAAGCAGCCATCCATTCAAAGAGTGCGTAATAGCTCACTAGTCGAGAGGTCCTGCGCCGAAAATGTCCGGGGCTGAAACACACCACCGAAGCTTAGGAAGCATGCGTAAGGCATGCTTGGTAGAGGAGCATTGCTGAAGCGAAGAAGCGGTACCGTGAGGAGCCGTGGAGTTTCAGGAAGAGAGAATGCCGGAATGAGTAGCGAGAAAGAGGTGAGAATCCTCTTGGCCGAATATCCAAGGATTCCAGGGTAAAGCTGATCTGCCCTGGGTAAGTCGGGGCCTAAGGCGAGGCAGAAATGCGTAGTCGATGGATAACAGGTGGAAATTCCTGTACTGCAGGATGACAGAACTGTAGGGACGCATGTGGAAAGCATGGGCCGGAAAAGGAAAAGCCGGTGCAAGCGAAGTAGGAGATAAGGAGGCAAATCCCTTATCGATCCAAAGGCGTGATGCGGAGCGAAATGAAGTAGCGAAGCATGCGGGCCATGTGCCAAGAAAAGCTGCTATTGTTCGTCCTGTACCCGTACCGTAAACCGACACAGGTGGATGAGGAGAGAATCCTAAGGCCGGCGGGAGAAGCATTGTTAAGGAACTCGGCAAAATGACCCCGTAACTTCGGGAGAAGGGGTGCCCCAGAGATGGGGCCGCAGAGAATAGGCTCAAGCAACTGTTTAGCAAAAACACAGGTCTATGCAAAACCGGAAGGTGAAGTATATGGTGTCACCCCTGACCGGTGCTGGAAGGTTAACAAGAAAGGTCAACTAACGTGAAGCCTTGAATTTGAGCCCCAGTAAACGGCGGCCGTAACTATAACGGTCCTAAGGTAGCGAAATTCCTTGTCGGGTAAGTTCCGACCCGCACGAAAGGCGTAATGATTTGAGCGCTGTCTCAACAATGCACCCGGTGAAATTGAAGTACCAGTGAAGATGCTGGTTACCTGCGCCAGGACGGAAAGACCCCATGGAGCTTTACTCCAGCTTGATACTGGGATTCGATGCTGTATGTACAGGATAGGTGGGAGGCAAAGAAGTAGAGACGCCAGTCTCTATGGAGCCGCTGTTGGGATACCACCCTTACCGTATTGGATTTCTAACCGAGAGCCATGAAACTGGTTCCGGGACAATGTCTGGCGGGGAGTTTGACTGGGGCGGTCGCCTCCGAAAGGGTATCGGAGGCGCTCAAAGGTTCCCTCAGAATGGTCGGAAACCATTCGCAGAGTGCAAAGGCATAAGGGAGCTTGACTGTGACACCGACGGGTGGAGCAGGTAGGAAACTAGGACTTAGTGATCCGGTGGTATAACGTGGGATTGCCATCGCTCAACGGATAAAAGCTACCCTGGGGATAACAGGCTTATCACTCCCAAGAGTTCACATCGACGGAGTGGTTTGGCACCTCGATGTCGGCTCATCGCATCCTGGGCTTCGTAGAAGGTCCCAAGGGTTGGGCTGTTCGCCCATTAAAGCGGTACGCGAGCTGGGTTCAGAACGTCGTGAGACAGTTCGGTCCCTATCCGGCGCAGGCGTAGGATATTTAAGAGGAGCTGTCCTTAGTACGAGAGGACCGGGATGGACGGACCGCTGGTGTATCTGTTAGGTACCAGACCTATGGCAGAGTAGCCAAGTCCGGCAGGGATAAACGCTGAAGGCATCTAAGCGTGAAGCCCCCCTCAAGATGAGATATCCCCATGAATTAATCATGGTAAGACCCCTTGTAGAGCACGAGGTAGATAGGCTTAAGGTGGAAGCGTAGCAATACGTGCAGCTGATAAGTACTAATCGGTCGAGGGCTTATCCTTATAGGCTGGGATAAAGAGTGGAGAACACTCTTACAAAAGAAGAAAAAACGGATGAAAAGATATGAGAGAGTGAAAGGACCGGAAGATGGCAGCATAAGAAGGTCTGTAGGTATTCGGTTTTGAGGGTATGGACCCTAAAAAGAGTGGGAGACCACTCAGTAACAGATTCCTCGATAGCTCAATGGTAGAGCACGCGGCTGTTAACCGCGGGGTTGTAGGTTCGAGCCCTACTCGGGGAGTGCGAGTGTAAAAATACTCAGGAAAAAGAGAAGGCTCCGTGGTCAAGCGGTCAAGACACCGCCCTTTCACGGCGGTAACACGGGTTCGATTCCCGTCGGAGTCACTCGTGTTATTTGAATAATAGCACTATTAAGTCGTTCGTTCGCAATTCGCCGATGTGGCTCAATTGGCAGAGCAGCTGATTTGTAATCAGCAGGTTATCGGTTCGAGTCCGATCATCGGCTGTTATAGTCCCTAATTAGGGAATGCGGACCTTTAGCTCAGTTGGTTAGAGCAACCGGCTCATAACCGGTCGGTCCTGGGTTCGAGTCCCCGAAGGTCCATTTATACGTACTTAATATTATTAGATTAGTTGGCCCGGTGGCTCAGTTGGTTAGAGCGCCGCCCTGTCACGGCGGAGGTCGTGGGTTCGAGTCCCATCCGGGTCGTTTAGTTCAAAATTATATTGTTTATGGGATCTTAGCTCAGCTGGGAGAGCATCTGCCTTACAAGCAGAGGGTCATAGGTTCGAGCCCTATAGGTCCCATTAAGTTTTTTTGCTGGTGTGGCGGAATAGGCAGACGCAAAGGACTTAAAATCCTTCGGGAGCAATCCCGTGCCGGTTCAAGTCCGGCCACCAGCACTAAGAGTTATCAGGCTGAAAAAGTACAATTTTGTATCTTTTTCAGCCTGATTGTTTGTGTTATATTTAGTAGAGTTAGTTGATGTAACAAACACATAAAAGCCAATTTATAATAAGGAGATTTTATGGCAAAAAAGGAAATCACCAACAAGGAAAATTTAATGGAAGTTTTGAATTTTCTGGATGGCTTAAAAATAGAATATTGGATAGATGGAGGCTGGGGAATAGATATTTTACTTGGGAAGCAAAACAGAGTGCACAGAGATATTGATGTGGATTTTGATGGAAAGTTCACAGATATTTTATTAGATGCTTTAAACGTAAAAGGCTATACAATTATAACTGACTGGCGTCCGTCACGTATTGAACTGTATCATCCGGAATTGGGATATATAGATATACACCCTTTAATAATCAGTGAAGATGGAAGTGCAAAACAAGCCGGATTAAATGATGATTGGTATGATTTTAAAGCAGAATGGTTTTCGAGCGCTTTATTTGAAGAGCGAATTATCCCGTGTATTTCTGCAGAAGCTCAGAAATTATTTCATAGTGGATATGAGCTTAGGGAAGTTGATAAAATTGACCTTAAAAACCTTGCATCTATTTTGACATAATGATACAAAAATCCCTTTGGACGAAGCACACTTTTGTTCTACAGCTAAGTATGTTATTATAGATTCATAGTATATCGTGGATATTCGGAGGTGAATTGATATGGATTTGAGATTGGCTGATATTAACGATTTGCCGAAACTCAAAGAGATGTATGGGAAGATAATTGATGATATGAACAGAAATGACATATCAATTTGGGACGAAATTTATCCGTGCACGTTTTTTAGTGATGATATTGAGAATAACCGCCTTTATTTATTGGTAGAGGAACATGACAATATCGTTGCGGCGTTTGCGTTATGTGAATCACATACAGGAGAGCGTTATGTGAAATGGGAAAATACCCATGGAAAGGCGTTATATTTTGACCGCTTTGGAGTTAATGTTGATTATGCAAGACGTGGAATCGGAAGTGCGGTGCTTAAGCATGCTATTGCACTTACTAAGCAGAAGGATGCCAAATATTTAAGACTTTTTGTTGTAGATATAAATAAACCGGCTATAAATGTATATATAAAAAATGGATTTAAGAAGGTAGACGGAATATATGAAGAAAGAATCGATGATGACCTTATATTGCGTGAATATGGATTTGAAATAGAAATATTAAGGTAGTATGAGTGCATATTTATCGCTAAAGTATGAGCAATATGGTACAATTCTGAAGATTTTTTTATTTTTATAAGAGTGAGAGGCATTGTTTTCTTCTAAAAGAAGGCGATGTCTTTTTCTATGCAATAAAATATAATATAGAAAAAAAGTGTTATAGAAAAAAACTATAATTTCTTATACGAAATACCTATTAGCCGATAACCGGATAGTTGTTGACTTTATTGTGAAAGAGTAATATAATTCAAAACATATTAAACCAGTAGGAATAGTATACAATATGGAGAGGGAAAAAGTCTATGAAGAATTTAATGAGAGAAATAGAAAATATGAATGGGGTATGTTGCTGCTGTAAATCTGCCTGTATGAATACAGTTTATTTTTCATATGCATTGTGCCCTGAAACTATCCGTAAGTAAGAGAAGTGGTGAGCGTTCAGTAGGTGTCATGCATATGGCACCTATTTTTTAGTTTGCGCGCCATGGGCGCGCTCTAACGGGTGCAAGTCCCCGAACATGCCCAGGTAGTGGGAAATGTATAGCTGAACAGCAAGGGTGTCCGCCGTGAGGTGGAATCTGAAGGAAGCTGAAGGCAAACCTCTGGTCCGACGGACAGAAATCGCATATAAGGCTAGGCTTCGAGAGATAAGTTGGCTAAAAGCAACAAAGTCTAATTACTACCACATTTGTAGAAGCAGAGTAAATGCGGCGGATATATGGAGGGAAAGAGCGTGCATCTTAAGCGTGGAGGTCTCACAGCGGTTTCATTCGCCGAGTAACAACGAACTGTGAGAAGTCAGCCGATCCCATAGTAGCGAAGAAGTTTCTGTAATGGGAATGGAGTGAAGGGGTGAACAATCAATCAGTTGAAGTAGGTCTCGTATTGCAGAAATGACAACATCTGCCGTAACCAATCGGGAAAAGGATGGCCAAATTTAGCGGGACGGAAAGGAAACAACGCATGGACACAAGTAGTCTAATGGAGCAGATATTAAGTAAAGAGAATCTCAATACCGCATATCTGCAAGTCGTACGAAATAAAGGTGCAGAGGGAGTGGACGATATGAAGTACACAGAACTGGGAGAACATCTTGAAAAGAACGGCGAAATTATCAAGGAACAGCTGAGGGAAAGAAAATATAAACCTCTGCCTGTACGCAGAGTGGAGATACCAAAGCCAGACGGTGGTGTCAGAAACCTAGGAGTACCAACAGTAACAGACCGATTTGTACAACAAGCGATAGCACAGGTATTAACACCAATCTACGAGGAGCAGTTTCATGAGCATAGTTATGGATTCAGACCAAACAGATATGCACAGCAAGCAATCATAACGGCATTGGATATGATGAATGACGGAAATGATTGGATAGTTGACGTTGACTTAGAAAAGTTCTTTGACACAGTAAACCATGATAAGCTGATGACACTAATAGGAAGAACTATCAAAGATGGAGATGTTATCTCTATTATCCGAAAATTCCTGGTTAGCGGAATTATAGTAGATGATGAATATAAGGAATCAGTGATAGGAACACCACAAGGAGGGAATCTTTCACCACTTCTTGCAAACATCATGTTGAACGAACTAGATAAGGAAATGGAACAAAGAGGTCTAAGCTTTGTCCGATACGCAGACGACTGTATTATTATGGTGGGAAGTGAAATGTCGGCAAAACGAGTGATGAGAAACCTAACACGTTTTATCGAAGAAAAACTAGGGTTGAAAGTAAACATAACCAAAAGCAAAGTGGATAAACCACAAGGGCTAAAATATCTTGGTTTTGGCTTTTACTTCGACAGATACTCGCATCAGTACAAGGCAAAACCACACATCAAGTCAGTTATGAAATTCAAGAAACGAATGAAAGAATTGACTTGCCGTAGTTGGGGAGTAAGTAACAGCTACAAAATTGAAAAGTTAAATCAACTTATCAGAGGCTGGATAAACTACTTTAAAATTGGAAGTATGAAAGAGTTATGCCGAGCTACAGACAAAAGAATTAGATTTAGAATTCGTATGTGCATATGGAAACATTGGAAAACCGCGCAAAACAGGGCAGAAAACTTGGTGAAACTAGGAATGAACAAGGAGGATGCATTTGCAATAGCATACAGTGGAGCAAGAATTGCACATGTATGTAGTGGTGCATTAAACTTTGTCATTACAAACAAGAGATTAGCCGCATTTGGACTAATCTCCATGTTAGATTACTACACCGAAAGGTACGTTAATTGTTAAGTTGATTGAACCGCCGTGTACCGAACGGTACGCACGGTGGTGTGAGAGGTCGGGAAATGTATTTAAATTTCCCTCCTACTCGATTTCTAAAGGAAACACCTTGTAACATTAAAGTATAAAATTGTTAATCCTATAGAATAAAAGCACTCCGTGTAGGATGCGCAGCTACACGCGGAATAGAATAAAGGCCCTTTGGAGAAACGATGTTCTAAAATAAAATAATAGGAGAAAAAGATTATGTCATATTGCGAAATAGGAAAGAGAACAGAAAAGGAAGGTACAGTCCTTTATACGGATGAGCAGGCGGAGCGCTTTGCAGTGGAAAGAGGGGCGAAGCCAAGGCCCAAGGAAATAAAGAACGAAATAGATGAAAGAGGTGCCTTTGTAAGGCAGCCAAACCATTTCACAGCGGCTTTCGGGGAGGAAGAAGGGCAACTAAAGGCAGAGAGCGGAAGATACCATTTGCTTTGGGCAAAAGGCTGCCATTGGTCCAACAGAGCATCTATTGTGAGGGAACTGCTTGGATTAGAGGATGCTATAAGTGTAAATATTGTGGATTCCACAGGTGAGAGCAATATTTACGGATGGGGTTTTCCGGACGATGAAAATTTTGAAGATCCGGTATTAGGAATTAAATTTTTAAGCGAGGCATACTACAATGCAGATTCGGGATATGAAGGAAGATGCACAGTTCCTGCTTTGGTGGATGTGACTACAAAGAAGGTGGTAAACAATGATTACCACAGGCTGACAAATTATTTGGAAGTCGCATTTAAGCCGTTTCAAAGTAAGGATGCACCGGATATATATCCATCGGAGCTTCGCAAAGAAATCGATGAGTTTAACGATTGGTTGTTCCCCAATATTAATAACGCACATTATCGCATGGCTTTCTGCCAATCCTTGACAGCATATCAGGAAGCCTATGAAGATTTCTTTCGTGCAATGGATGAATTGGAGGAGCGATTGTCCAGGAATAGATTTTTATTTGGGGATTATGTGACGGATAGCGATATCCGGTTCTTTGTAACATTAGCAAGATGGGATACTCATTATTACAGAAACCTCGGTCCTCAGCAAAAGCGTGTAGTGGATTACGAAAATATTTGGGCATATGCGAGGGATTTATATGAGATTCCAGCGTTTAGAAATAATACATATTTCAGGGATTTTTCAAAGGGAAGAGGGAATAAGGAGAATCTTTTTGCAGACTTCAATACTCGTTTTGTAGACCAGATTCCATATGAAGAGTATTGGTCACAGCCTCAAAGCAGAAAGGAATTGAGCGCTACACCGAATGAGAAGTTTTACAGGTAACGGAAGGGTGTGATTGTGCATATGGGAAAAGTATATGACAATATTTTGGAACTAGTGGGGAATACGCCTTTGGTAGCTTTCCATAATATCGAGAAAGAATGCGAGACCTATGGAAGAATTATTGGAAAATTGGAATTTCTTAACCCCGGATTCAGTGTGAAATCGCGGATTGCAAAAAATATGATTGAGCATGCGGAGAAAGAAGGGAAGCTGAGGCCCGGAGCTACTATTTTGGAAGGAACAAGCGGGAACACAGGAATTGGGCTCGCCATGGCTGCAGCGGCAAAGGGATATAAAGCGATCATCGCTATGCCTGAAAATATGAGTAAAGAAAGAATTACTATTTTAAAGTCATATGGTGCAGAGGTTGAATTGACTAAGGCTGAACTGAATATGGCAGGAGCAGGGGAACGGATAAAGGAGATTGCGGAAAGGATACCGGATGTATTTATACCGGGACAGGGAAGTAATCCTGATAATCCCGGAGCCCATGAAAAGACAACAGGTCCCGAGATTTGGGAAGATACGGATGGAAAGGTGGATATCTTCGTTGCTTCCTCCGGTACAGGAGGTACAATTTCGGGAACCGGAAGATATCTCAGAAGTAGAAATCCAAAAATTGAAGTCATCGCTGTAGAACCTGCCGGAAGTCCGGTCCTGTCAGGAGGCGAACCAGGGCCTCACAAGATTCAGGGAATCGGCGGCGGGGCAACCCCACCTGTGACGGATGAGAGCTTATTTGATGAGATTATCACGGTTACAGATGAGGATGCCTATGCATTTGCAAGACTAAGCGCAAGAAAAGAAGGAATATCCATAGGAATTTCTGCCGGAGCTGCCCTATATGCTGCGGTAAAAGTAGCAAAAAGGCCGGAGAATAAAGGTAAGACTATCGTAACGATCATTCCGGATTCAGGAGAGAGATATCTCTCATCCGATTTATATGAAGAAGGGGAAGAAAGAGGAGAAGAAGACTATGAAGAAATCTAAGAGAATATGGGCATCGGCACTTGTATTATCGTTAGGATTATTGTTTGCAGGCTGCGGAAAAGATTCCGGTGAAGAGAGTGCAGGAAGCCTGAAGTTCGGTATTACCCCGGGAACCATAAGAACTGCCGTAGTACTGCTGGCCGACCATCTTGGTTATTATGAGGAGGAAAGCGTGGATTTTGAATTTGTTGAAATCCAGGATGCTACAGCGGCGCTCACCTCCATCAGCACGGATAAGGGAGAAGTGGACATCTGGGGAACGGGTATTGTTCCTGACTTAAACTTTATCGCTAACGGTTCCGATCTTGTAATCTTTGAAGGGACGGCGGCAGAAGGCGGTGCCATTATCTCTTTACCGGAAAATGTGGAAATATATAAGGACATTACGAACTATGAAGGAATCACCATCGCAACAGTTCGCGCGGATACCGCATGGGTGGTTTCCAGAGGGTATCTGGTAAAACAGGGAATCGATGTGGATTCTATTCAGGTAATAGAAGTGGACAGTCAAATCAATGTTGCGGAAGCGGTAAAAAAAGGCGAAGCAGATTTAGGATTTCTTCCGGTAGAATTTGCAAATAAATATGAAGATTCCGTAGAGATTGTATATGAAGTAGGAGAATTAGAACCCCTCTATGTATGCTGCCGCCAGGTGACATCCAGAACTACACTCAACAATAAGAGAGAGGAGTTGATCGCATTTACAAGGGCCAATATTAGAGCTCTGGAGTATTACCAAGATGAAGCTAATCGGGATGAAATTGTGAGCTTTCTAGCTTCTTATTCCAATCAAACGGAAGAATATGTAAGGCAATACCTGTTTGAAAACAGAACAATTATGACTCTGGACCCCAACAAACAGGGAATTATTGATTATTATAATTCTCTTGTGGGCAGTGGATACTTTACCGGTGATATCGATGTGGCTGAGCATGTGGATACAAGTATTTATGAGGAGGCTTTAAAACAGCTTGCCGATAAGAATCCGGACAATACATTTTATTCTTCCTTGGCCCGCAATTAAGAAAGTCGGATCGGGATATTATATTTAATTTATGACATTCACAGAGAGGTTGGAATGCAATGGATAAAATCAGACTTGAAAATTTAACACTGATATATGAGGATGAAAAAGGAGGATTTGCACCATTTGAAAAGGTGAATCTCTCTGTGAAAGAAGGGGAGTTCGTCTGCATGATAGGTCCTTCCGGTTGCGGCAAGAGTTCTCTCTTAAGTGTAATAGAGGGCCTCAATAAGGCTAGCAGCGGGGCCGTATACATTGATGAGAAGAAAATAGAGGGTCCAGGAACGGAGAGAGGAGTAGTATTTCAACACTATTCTTTATTCCCATGGATGGATGCCACCCATAATATAACATTTGCCATGAAGCAGAGCAAATATAAGGGAACACGTAAGGAAATGCTGGAGAGAGCAGAATATTATCTGGATAAGGTCGGGCTCGGCGATGCCAAAAAGAAATATCCTTCACAGCTCTCAGGAGGAATGCAGCAAAGGGTCGCTATTGCCAGGCTGATGGCCTCAAATGCGGATATATTTCTTATGGATGAACCCTTTGGCGCAGTCGATCCGAAAAACAGGAGTGCCTTACAGGAGATGATTAGCAGACTTTCCAAAGAAGAGAAAAAAACGGTACTTTTTGTGACTCATGATATTGAAGAGGCAATCCTTCTTTCGGACCGTATTCTGTTTTTAGGAGACAAGGACATTCAGGCGGACATCGAAGTGGAATTGGAAAGGCCCAGAACAAAAGAGAAACTAATAGGGAGCCAGGAGTTTGTACAGCTCCATAAACAGTTAATGAATCTGTTTTATAAAAGTATGGCTGAAAAAATCGGAATGGAGAAGATAATGATATGATAATTTCTAGCCTCCTGTTTCTGGCATTGTTGGGATTGGTTCTATTTCTGCCAAGTACGGCAGGTACTGAGGTACCCGTATCCTTTGTAACAGCCATACTGCTTATGGAATGTATTTACCTTTTTACCCTATGGAGAACGAAAAAGAAAAGTGTTTCAGATATCATAAAGGTCGTATACGCAGTTTTGATACTTTGGGAAATTGTGGCGAAATTGGGATATACCCATCCGGTATTGCTGCCTTCACCGGAGAAGGTATTTCATATTTTTTATCTGAACTGGATGGATTTGATTGCCGGACTTAGCAGTTCTATGATTATATTATTGCAAGGAATCGCTTATGCGATGATATTGGGGATTTTTGGAGGGCTTTTTGTTGGATATGTACCTAGATTGAGAGATACGCTTCTTCCCATCACAAGAGTGATAAGCAGTATTCCGCCCTTAGTGTACACACCATATGTTGTGGCGCTTATGCCATCCTTTCGTCATGCATCTATTTTTATTATCTTTTCGGCTGTGTTCTGGCCTAATTTCATGAGTATGATTGCCAAAGCGGGAAGTGTAGATCCAAAGATAATCGATTCTGCGAGAGCCATGGAAGTATCTTTGCCGACAATGCTTTTTAAAATTATTCTTCCCTATTCTCTGCCGGATGTAATCGGAAGGTTATCCATTTCGTTGACATCGGCAATGCTCTGTCTGACCGGAGCAGAAATGCTGGGAGCGAGTGCCGGACTCGGCTACTTTGTGAAAAAGTATTCTGACTATGCGGATTATACAAGAGTTATTGCAGGAATCATATGGATTGCTATTGTAGTCACCATACTGAATACATTGGTTATGCAATTGCAGAAAAGAGTTATAAAGTGGAAATAAATAAAAAGTATTATAAATTGTAGAAATTAGTAAAATAAAAAACTAAAAAAGGCTATTGTTTCATGACTTATTTTTCATTTTGAAGCAATAGTCTCATTTTATTTGAAAAAAATATAAAGTGTCCTTACTGATATTTACTTCTATAAATGAAAGTAGTATAAAAGAAACAGTAATGAATGAACCATATACAAAGAACGAAAAGCTGTTACAAAAAAATATTAGCTGAGGAGAAAACTAATGAAAATCAAATGGAAGATTATAACGGCTTCGGTGGGGGTTATCCTATTATTAACTTCGTCAATTATTATGTTTACGCATGCAAAAGTCAATGATTTATTTTTTGAGGAAAATAAAGAGGAGCTTACTAATTATGCCAATATGGGGATGCAGTTGCTTGAGAAAACGTACGCCGGCGACTGGTCTGTCCAAGATGGGAAACTGTATAAAGGGGATATACAGATAAATGAAAATTATGAAATAATCGATGCATTTACAAAAGGATCATCTATTCTGGCAACTATTTTTCTAAATGATACGAGAGTTGCAACCAATGTAATGGATGAAAGCGGAAATAGAATGATCGGTACACAGGCATCCTCAGAAGTGGTGCAAAGTGTCATCGATAATGGAGAGGCTTATACAGGAACGGCAGATATTCTTGGGAAATCAGCACAGACATATTATGTTCCGATTAAGGATACCACAGGAGCCGTTATTGGGATGTGGTTTGTTGGTGTATATACGAATATAGTTACCGAAAAGATTAATCATGTAATGATAATGATTACATTATTATCAAGCATTCTACTTATAATAGGTATTGCGGTGTCTTATGTCTTGGGAAATATGATTTCCAAAGGAATCGGCCTGATACAAGATAGACTTAAGCGCATGGAAGAAGGAGAATTTAATTCTCATTTTGATGATAAAAACATATTGAAGAGAAAAGATGAGATAGGCGCAATTGCCAATTCGGCGAATCATATGCAGGAACGAATTGCAGATATTATAAAGAAGATTCAGCAGGAATCGGAAAATGTAAGAAATATTGCGAACCGAACATTAAAGAATATGGAAGTGATACATAATAATATTGAAGATATTTCCGCTACGACCGAGGAGTTGTCAGCAGGTATGGAAGAGACCTCTGCAGCTACGGAGGAAATGAATGCATCCACCTATGAAATAGAATCAGAAGTTTCCAATATGAAAGACAAGACACTTCATGGTGAAAATTTGGCTAATGAAATTAAGCAACGAGCTGAAAAGCTAAAAGAAGAAACTGGTGTTTCCCATCAAAATGCAATCGATATATATGATAAGACGAATATTCAGCTAAGAGATTCCATAAAGAAAACGGAAGCGATTGAAGAAATAAAGGAACTTTCTCAAGCGATACTGCAGATAACTTCTCAAACGAATCTTCTGGCTTTGAATGCAGCAATAGAAGCGGCAAGAGCCGGAGAAGCAGGAAAAGGATTTGCAGTTGTTGCGGATGAAATAAGAGTACTTGCAGAGAACTCCAAACGGGCCGTTTCCAGGATAAATGATATTACAGAAAATGTGTCCGAAGCAGTGGGAAGTGTAGTAAAGGATTCGAGTGCTCTTCTTGAATTTGTAGATAATCAGGTGTTGAAAGATTATAAAATGTTAGTTAGTACAAGCCGGCAATATAATAAAGATGCCGATATGGTTCAGGAAGTAGTGGTTGAAATCAATAGGATAACCGAGCAGTTGTATGATACTATTCAGCAGATGAGGCAGGCAATTGATGGAATAACGATAGCAGCAGGAGAGGGAGCAGAAGGAACAACGGATATTGCGGAAAAGGTAACAGATATTGCAACGAAGACAGATGATGTGTTGCTTAAAACTATAGAAAATCAAAAGAGTGCAGAGGGTTTAGATGAAATGATTGGATTCTTCCGGCTATAGTATTAACCTTTGATATATTCCGTAGGAGTGACCCCATAAAATTTTTTAAAGACATGGTTAAAATGCTTTGCGCTTACAAAGCCTGTTTTTTCTGCAATTACATATATTTTTTCGTTTGGATTACTTTTTAATAGTAAAACCGCTTTTTCCATGCGGATCCTAGCAATGTACTTCGTATAAGGTTCTCCAATTACTTTATGAAATAAATTGCTAAGATAAGTAGGATTAATATCTAGATAATCAGCGACGGACATTAGGCTGATTTGTTCCTCATAATGAGTGCAGATATACTCCTTGGCATTTTCTATCAATCTGGAAGCTTCAGGAAGAGTATTTAAGATCTTGTCATGATCTAAAGCTTTAAAAGCTTGAAGGAGAAGCTCCTGAGCATGCTTCTTATCTATAGCATCCGCAACAATTATTTGATTAATGCCTTTCATTAATTCATTAAATGCACAGCGTATAAATTGAGATTTGATGTTACATTTGCGGGAAACATATCGTATGAGATAGCTGCCATATTTTAAAATAGAAGCTGTATTTATTTTTTCTTCGAATAAATTCACATAAAGAAGCATGTTAGAAGCAGCTTTTATATTATTTTTAGAAACATAATCATAATATAGAGCTTCACACAAGGCATGCACCTCATGGATAAAGTTCTGATAACTGAAAAAATGATTAGAAGAAATAGGTGATTTTACATCTTTTAAGGTAAGAGCAAACGACTCCATCGCAGTAATATAAGAATGGGATAATTTCATCGTATCGGAAACAAGACATCCAATTGCTCCTGTAATATGGACCTGGTTATTATCCCAGGAATTATCCCGAATATCTTTATATATGGAGTTAGCGAGTAGTAGAACCTGGTCTTCCGAGTCCTCCGTAATTAATAAGATAGGATAGCCTTCGCTATCATAAGTAAAGCCAATATCATGATTTTTGCAATACAACTGGCATTGCCTTACTAACTCATAACGATAAGAGGAGTAATAGATACCTTTATCGTAAAGAAGCAGTGACAAGTCATCGATACTAAGGAGAAGGATACAGGAATAGGACTTAGTAAATATCATATCCTTGTTTTTTATAAAGGAATAAAGGGGCTGGATATCATCTTGATTATTTTTAATAATTGCGGAAAGGAAGGTGTTTTTCAACTGCTCTTCATTGGTAAAATGGCTTGCATAGTCTCTGGTAGGAGAATGCTTGTTCTTAGCTTCTTCTTTAAGATATTCCTTAACAGAAGACAACGTTTCTACGAGACTATTATCACTGATTGGTTTTAGCAGGTAGTCGGATACGCCATATTTGATAGCTGTTCTTGCATATTCGAAATCATTATATCCGGAAATGATAATTACTTTCGTGTGTTTGCAAGTATCTCCAATGTATTTTGCAAGATTAAGACCATCCATTTCAGGCATTTTTATATCTGTAATTACTAAGTCGAAGCTCTGTTTTTCCAACAGTTCGATTGCCTCCAATCCATCACAAGCGATTCCTGTAACACAAAAGTCAGGAGAAAGTAAATTTAAGTTTTTTTCCAGATAACGGAGCATAAGTTGTTCATCATCTACAATTAAAGTAGTGTACATAGTTTTAACCTTTCTTTCAGGGGCGAATCATAAGGAAGGGTTACAATAACTTTTGTTCCCTGAGATGTTTGGGAGAACATCTGTAAGCCATAGGCTTCCCCATAATGGAGTTTTATTCGTTTGTTTACATTATCTAATCCAATGCTTTCAGTTATGGTTTCAGTACTATCTTCCTGTGCATGATGAATGGAAGAGGAAAGTTTTTCATTTAACGTATTGAGAAGAGTTGGTTCTATACCGATACCATTATCGGATACAGAGAGAATTAATTTATTATCCTGTATTTCATTTGTGATTACAATTGTATATTCTCCACGTTTTACTTCGCAGCCATGAATTACTGCATTTTCAACAATCGGCTGTAAGGTTAGCGCAGGAATCATGTAATCTTGTACTTCGGGAGAGAGATCAATGTGATAATTCAGGCTATTGCCGAATCGTGCTTTCTGAATTCCAAGGTAAGCGGTAACGATATCGACTTCTGAGGAGAGTTTAATATTCTTATCTCCATTCATGATCCCTCGTAAATAGTAGGACAAATGTTCAATACTATGGAGAGCATCTTCATTTTCATTACATTTGATTTGCAGACTGATAGTATTTAACGTGTTATAAAGAAAATGAGGTCTGATTTGGCTGCAAAGG
The DNA here is from genome assembly GCF_030863805.1 of Kineothrix sp. MB12-C1. Taxonomy (NCBI): domain Bacteria; kingdom Bacillati; phylum Bacillota; class Clostridia; order Lachnospirales; family Lachnospiraceae; genus Kineothrix; species Kineothrix sp. MB12-C1. The sequence goes on along the minus strand of NZ_CP132957.1, from coordinate 1,139,144 downwards.
TTATTGTATTGTGCTTCTTTTTGCAGAAATCTGGATTCATAAATTTCCTTTACCAATAAAGTATTCTTTTCTAGCATTTCCTTTATCTGTAGTACCATCTTGTTAAAAGATCGTCCTAAATACCCGACTTCATCATTGTTTGCGATTTCTGTCTGTACATCCAGATTCCCTTGTTGAACTTCCTTCATAAGATTAATAATATTAAATAAAGGTTTAAAAAAGTTTTGTACAAATAAGAACAGGAGAGAGACTGCCAATAATGCACATATGGAAGCCAGCATAATTGTAGTATTTCTTATAAGAATGGATCTTTTATTTAGCTCAGAATAAGAATTTACTACAATTACTTTTAAATTGGTAGATTTTAAAGTAGCTGCATTGATAATATATTCTTCGTTTTCTATCGTCCTTATATAGTTTCCATTTTCGCTCGCCTCATTAATATTTAGCCTAGATAAAAGATCACTTTCTAAAAGTTTATTATTCTGATATAGGATATTTTGATTTTCATCCACAATAAAAAGGGAACCTTTATCCTGTAGTTGCACTTGATCACAAATAGATTTAATTCCATCGTAATTAGAATCGACTTTGATGACTGCCAATACCTTTGAGTTATCTTCCTTGCTTCTTATACGTTGAGCAATTGAAAATATTTGTGTCTTTTTATCTCCGAACACTTTCTCGGAATGAACCGGAATAAATATGGGAAGGGAGGTTACCTTTGCTTGTTGGTACCAGGGTGTCTTTGCATAATCATGGTAATTCTCCATATCGTAAGGTGTTCTTGTATAAGAATATAAATCGGAATCTGTTAAAATATAAACCCGCAATATTTCACTTCTTGGAAGTGTCATTACAGAAGAGAGAAAGGCTTCAATATTTCTCTTTTTATCCAACTGCTCGATATCTCCCTCCAATTGTGTTTCTAACTCTTTCATAATGGAATCATTATAGTAGGGAGAAAGAGTGAGACGATAAAGCTCATTCATATAAGTATCTACATTTATACTCACTTGTTCAATAATCTGCTGCGTCTGCTTAATCGTTTCGTTCGTAAAATGCCTTGAGTACATGGCGTAACTAAAGCTGGAAATGAGCATGATAATAAATATAATAAGGGCAGATATAATGACTAAAAGTTTGGACTTAAAGCTCCAGTTCCGAGCTAATAACAATTTATGATTTTTCATTTAATACCTTCCTGCATGACACAATATGTATATTGTTTACTTGGTATAGTCACATTATAGTAATATCAGAATTTTTGTACAATGGTTTTTATTCATAATCCAATAAACGCGAACCTCAATCTAAAGAATGTGGTATTTAAAACAAAGCAACAGGGTGTTAAGCTAAACGTATCAAAAAAAGGAGGAAATGTTTATGAAACAAAAAAAGATAGTTGCTGTAATTTTATGTGCAGCATTAATAACGGGTCTTTTTGCAGGCTGCGGCAACGGGGGCAGTCAGAATGCAGGGAGTAACGGAGAGAAGACCGCAGAAGTTAAAAGCGTGGAGGATACTGCAAATTCAAAAAATGGTAAAGTAACGCTGAAGCTTTTTACCGGTAAGATTGAAACAATTGATTTAATGAATGAAATTATTAATGAGTTTAATGATTCACAGGATAGAATTACGGTAATGCAGGAATACCAAAAGGATGCAAGCAATATTATCAAGATAAAATTTGCGGCTGACCAGGCACCTGATATTATGACTACATATGAGCAAGGGTTTGTAGATGAAGGAAAATATCTCGATCTGTCGGAGCAATCGGAATGGTGGGATAGACTTTCACCGGCAATGAAAGAAGCTTGTACCGATGTGAAATCAGGAAAACAATATAGAGTATGTACCAACATGACAACAGCAGGATTTTTCTATAACAAAGAAATTTTTAACGAGCTGGGGTTAAGTGTCCCAACGACATGGGACGAATTCGTAAGCAATCTTGAAACAATTAAAGAGCAAAAACCGGATGTTACACCGTGGTTTATCTTCGGAAGTGAAGCATGGCATTTAGGACATCTGATTGAATTTATACCGCATGGCTATTTAAAGCAGGAATATGGGGCAGTAGAAACGAAAAAAGCGATGTTAGATAATGATAAAGCCAAGTTAAACTTCGGTGCAGAAGATGGAGCAATGGCAGTATTTGCTGAAAAGATGCTGGAGTTACAGGGGAAAGGACTTATTAATACCGATGTGGTAACGGCTACGAGCGATAACTGCGTACAAGACTTTGCCAATGGAAAAGCGGCCATGCTAAGTAATGGTATGTGGGTTCTATCCAGCTTGTTAGAAGCAAATCCCGACATGGAAGATAAAATCGGATTTGCACCATATCCGGCATATATGCCAGGTTCAAAAGCAGTTGTTTTAAGTGCAGAGGATTCGGGTTATTCGATCTCTTCTACAAGCGAGTACAAAGAAGAAGCGATTGAATTCTTAAACTTCTTATTCAATGCTGAAAATCAGAAGAAATACAGCGAGCTGTCCAAGGCACCGTGCGCTTTTACGGATGTAAATGCAGAGTGGGCACCGGCGACTATTGTAGGAGAAGTGAATGATGCCATAGGCACAGCGGTGAACATTGGTTTTACAAATGAAAAACCGACTGCATTCTCCGGTGATGATGCAGGACGTCTGTTGCAGGAATTATTTGCCGGAAAGTATACGGCAGGAGAGTTCGCCGAAGCATATGAAAAAGCTTGGGATAATGGAATGAATTAGAATATGGAATGAGGAGTGCCGTTGTACAATGAAACGTTGTATCTTGTACAATGGCACTTTTAGGAAGGGATATATAATGGAAAAAACAAAAACTGGTCTACATACATATATGGCGATTCCAGCATTTATTCTATATACGATATTCTTTATCTACCCCCTTATAAAGGGTGTTGGAATGAGTTTTACCGATTGGGATGGGATTGGAAGGCTGAGCTTTATCGGACTGGAGAATTTCAGAAACTTTTTTCAGGACGAACGTGCCTTAAATGATGTGAAAACTACACTGTTATTTGCATTGGGAAGTGCGCCGCTACTGAATATTGTGGGGCTTATCTATGCATTGCTCATGAACAGTAAGTTTACAGGAAAAGGGATTACCAGAATGATCATATATCTTCCGGCTATTATTAGCCCTTTAATTATGGGATATATTTGGTATCTTCTTTTGCAGCCCGGAAGGGGGTTCATTTACCATTTTCTTAATAATATGGGAAAAGGTGATTTATTCGGAAATTGGCTGGGTTCCTACTGGACTACCATGCTCGTTTTGATTTTGGTCAATGTATGGCAGTATGCCGGAATGACAATGGTAATCTACTTGGCAGGATTACAGGCAATTCCAACAGAATTATATGAATCGGCAAAAATGGATGGGGCATCTTCCATAAGCCGTTTCCGGTTTATCACTTTGCCTCTTCTCGTACCATCGATTCGAATTAATGTGGTTACTAACATCATTGGTTCCTTGTCTGTATTTGATATTGTAATGTCGCTTACAGGCGGAGGTCCGGGGTATTCAACAGAGACATTGAGTATTTATATTATGAGAATGTGCTACGGAAGCAGAACAGGATATTCAACGGCGGTTGCAGTTATTATGTTCTTTATTATTTTAATACCGGTACTGATCTCCATGAGACTGACAAAGCAAAAGGCAGAAGAATAGGGAGGAATCATAGCGATGAATAATTTTTTGAACTTGTTAAGATATGCAGCTATTTTATTAATATGCAGCATGTGTCTGTTTCCGTTTGTAATATTGATGATCTTATCGTTAAATACGCCCAAGCGTGTGTTTTATGAAGGAAATATGTTTATACCTGATTTCTATTTCCTGAACTATATAGAGGGATGGTTCAAATCCAATATTGGAAGGGCAATGGTAAATTCGTTAATTATTACATTTCTGACCCTTATCATTATTGTATTGCTTTGTTCCATGGCGGCATATACAATCGCTCGTTTTAATTATAAATTCAATAAGATAATTTTTGGAATATTTATTAGCTGTATGATGATACCGGGGATTATTAATACGGTGCCTTTATATAGTTTAATGATTAAGTTAAAAGCAATTAACTCGCTGTGGGGGATGGCAGTGGTATGTGCGGCAATCGCAATGCCTCAGGCAATTTTTGTATTTCAGGGATATATAAAATCGCTGCCCAAAGAGGTGGAAGAATCAGCCCGTATTGATGGATGTTCCTGGTTTACAACTTTTTGGCATATTGTCTTCCCGCTGCTAAAGCCTTCGATATCCGCAGTTGTAATATTAAATGGATTCGGAATCTATAATAATTATTCCCAAGCCGTATTTTACCTGCAAAGCAGCGAGAAACATAATGTTCCTCAAGCCTTGTCCGTATATTTTCAGCAATTTGCCGGGGCTAAATGGAATCTAATGGCGGCTACGGCAGTAATCGCTATTGTACCTGTTATTATTATTTTTCTTATCTTTCAGAAGAGTTTAATGGCAGGGTTAACAGAAGGGGCAGTAAAAGGATAATTTAAAAAGGAGAATGAAAATGAAAGTGGATTTATATCCGGAAAAAGCTCAATATCTTACCGGTGAACCTATTAAACTAATTGTAGAAGTAGAGGGGAACCTCGTAGAGCCATTGTTAGGTACGCTCTCTATTAGCCATCTCCAGGAGGCTGTCCGAACGGAAAAATTTATGATTCAGGACACAATAGAGAACGTAACAATAGAAGGTTTTGACACGGAATTTTCAGGCTATGGTGTACAATTACTAATTTCCATCGGTGAAAAAGTAGAAAGCTATTATACTGCATTCGATGTAGTAAGAGATTCCTCCATGTCGATACGATATGGGTTTTTAAGTGATTTTGCAACAAAGGATGGCAGGAGCAATAAGGATGTTCGTAATTTGAGAAAGTATCATATTAATATGGTTCAATATTATGATTGGTCATACCGCCATGATGATCTTGTTTCAGAGTCAACATGTTATGAAGATATGATGGGGAAAGAAATCGATCTGTCCGTAATTAAAGGTAAAATTCAGGAATGTAAAAAATATGGAATGAAATCCATAGGATATGGAGCCATTTATGCGGCAGCGAAAGAATTTTATGAAGATAACAAGGAACTAGCCCTTTATACGAGTGCAGGAGAACCGCTTGTATTTATTGACACCTTCTATATAATGAATGTATCAAGGAAAAGCCGCTGGCATAGCCACATTATAGAAGAATACTGTAAGGCGGTAGAAGGTGTTGGATTCGATGGAATTCACATGGATACCTATGGTTTTCCTAAAACAGCCTTTTCCTTTGGTAATGAGGAGCTTCTCCGGCTAGACCAATTATTTCCTGAACTGATTGAAGATACGAAGCTGGCATTAAATAAAATCACTTTGGATAACCACCTTATTTTTAACAATGTGGGGAACTGGCCGGTAGATACCGTTGCAAACTCTCCCCAGGATGCTATTTATATTGAAGTATGGGAGCCATATGTGGGTTATCATCATATTAAGGAGATAATTTCACGTGCTAAAAGAGCGTGCAGCGGCAGAAAGCCAATTATTTTAGCGGCCTATTTGGCACCTTTCCGGCTGGACAAAGAAGAGAGGGCAGCGGTATCAGCCTATCTATTAATGGCAACCATCATAACAAATGGTGCGTATCATTTGCTGCTTGGAGAGGAGAACGGAGTTCTTACCCAAGGGTATTATGTAGATCATTCTTTTATCGGAGAGGAGACGGCAGAAAAGCTACGCAATTATTATGATTTTATGATACAGTATATGAATTTGTTTTATGATAATTCTTTAATCGATGTAAGTATGACTCATATCGGATGGGATAATACAGAGTATCGGTGTATGGGAGAAGAATGGAGCGTTGACGCACAGCCGGGCAAGATATGGATAACGATTAAAGAAAATAGCGACAGAAAGCTTATCAGCTTCATTAACCTCTGTTCCTGCACAGAAAATAATTGGAATCTTGGAAAAGAAGAACCAGTGGAAAAGTTAAATATCCGTATGAGAGTTCAGATCGACAGTAATCCGCAAGGTGTTTATTTTATTTCACCGGATGTGGATCATGGTGAAGTGAAGGAGCTGGATTATCGAATAATTAAAACAGACAGAGGCAATGTGCTGGAATGTGAAGTTCCAAGTCTGTTACTATGGAGTAACATTTGGATTGACTTTTAAGATTAATGGCAGGAGGGTATTTATGAAGAAAGAAACAATATCTGAGTGGTGGAAGAGTTCTGTAATTTATCAAATTTATCCAAGAAGCTTCAAGGATTCCAATCAGGATGGAATTGGTGACTTGCAAGGAATTATTCAAAAGTTAGATTATCTGAAAGAATTGGGTATAGAGGCAATATGGTTGTCTCCCGTGTGTAAATCTCCCCAGGATGATAATGGATATGATATTTCGGATTATCAGGATATTGATCCTATGTTCGGAAGTATGAAAGATATGGAAGAGCTTATAGAAGAAGGGAAAAAGAGAGGAATTCGAATTATTCTGGATTTGGTTTTAAATCACTCCTCCGATGAGCATCCATGGTTTGTAGAAGCGAAAAAGAGCGTAGATAATCCCTATCATGGTTATTATGTATGGAGGGATGGAGTAGAGGGACTGCCTCCCAATGATATGAGGGCGACCTTTGGAGGCTCGGCATGGGAGTGGGTGCCGGAACTAAAGCAATATTATTTTCATCAGTTTTCGCCAAAGCAGCCTGATTTGAATTGGGATAATGAAAAGGTTAGAGAAGAAATCTATGAGATGATTCAATGGTGGATGGATAAAGGTATCGGAGGCTTCCGTCTGGATGTGATCGATCAGATTGCCAAAGAACCGGATCTGAAAATAACCGCAAATGGTCCGAAGCTCCATGATTATATTAAGGAACTGAGCAAGAATACGTTTCAAAAAGCGGATCTTGTTACAGTGGGGGAAGCGTGGGGAGCGGATATAGAAAGGGCAAAGCTGTACAGTAATCCCGATAGGTCTGAATTCTCAATGGTATTTCAATTTGAGCATATTGTTCTGGACCAACAGGAGGGAAAAGAAAAGTGGGATTTGGAAGAGTTGGATTTTATTAAACTAAAGAAGATTTTCGCGAAATGGCAAAAGAACTTATATGGAAGCGGATGGAATAGTTTATTCTGGAATAATCATGATTTGCCACGTATCGTTTCCCGCTGGGGAAATGATAAGGAATATAGGGTGGAATCAGCGAAAATGCTGGCTTCCATTTTACACGGTATGCAGGGAACTCCTTATATTTATCAAGGAGAAGAGCTTGGCATGACCAATGTGAACTGGGAGGATATCGATAGCTATCGGGATATAGAAACCTTAAATATATATAAGGAACGTTTGGAAAAAGGTTATTCCAAGGAAGAAATTATGAAGTCCATACATGCGAAGGGCCGCGACAATGCGAGAACACCTATGCAGTGGAGCTCAGAAAAGAATGGCGGATTCTCTGATGGAATACCTTGGATTAAGATAAATGAGAACTATCCTTCTATTCATGCGGAAGATCAGTTAAGAGACCCGAATTCCATTTTTCATTATTATAGGCAGTTAATTCAAATGCGAAAGGACTATCCAATTATTGTAAATGGAGAATTTGAACTGCTTCTGGAAGAAGATAAGGACCTATTTTGCTATACGAGGAAAGGGGAAGGAGAAGCGCTGTTAGTAATTGCAAATTTCCATGGAAAAGAAATTGATGTCCCGATTCTTAAAGAATGGAAGGATAGTAAAGCGGAACTTTTACTATGTAATTACAAGGATAATATGGCTGAAGAGCATTTCAGAGCTTATGAAGCCAGGATATACTATCACAGCTTTTAGGAATAAGTACAAAGCAATATGTAATTATACATATTGCATATAAAATATATTAAAAAGTAAAGTTATATATAAAATATGATTAAAATAAACAAATTAAGTTGGATAAATTTGCTGTAAATATGAAAATATTGGCAATATGTCCACAAAAAATTGTATATTGTTGACATGTGGAAAATATCAAATTATATTGAAAGTAATTAGTAAACGCAAAAATAAAAATCTTAATTTTGAAATAATGCGACCGTAGCTCTGTTCAATTTGGGCGGTCAGTAGTTCCTTGTATTTTATCCCGTATATGTTATCTCGGCATTGCTCAACGTAAAGTTGATAAATAATAAAGCTTCTGTTTCTTTTTCTCCGTACGCCGGCGAAAGGAGAAGATGAAGCGGAGCGGCAGTGTAGTAAAAAGTAAAGGGAGGAAGTTACATGATTAAAAAGAAACTATGGAAACGTTGCATTGCAACAACAATGGGATTTTTGCTTAGTGCGGGTCTTCTATTGTCATCTGATTCATTAGTTGTCCATGCGAATAATCAGGGGGCTGTAGAATACACCAAAGATGAAACACGTCTGAGAAATGTAATGTATTATGGGGACTGGTCTATTTGGGGAGGACAAGGCAATTTTTATCCATCAGGAATTCCGGCAGATCAACTGACACATTTGAACTTCGCCTTTCTGGACTTCGATGCGAATGGTACGTTGAAGTTTACAGATAAGGATGCCGCAGTGGGCGCACCGGTAGGCATGCAGGATGTTCAATGGGGAGCGGCGAATGCCGGTTTGATTTCAGCATTTCAGGATTTACGCGCGAAGAACCCTAATTTGAGAATAGGTATTTCCATCGGAGGATGGTCCAAATCAGGAGATTTTTCCGCAGTAGCTGCCAATGCAACAGTAAGGAAGAATTTTGTTTCTAACGTAATGAAATTTATCAAGTATGCGAATATGGATTTTGTGGATTTGGATTGGGAATATCCGGGTTCCGTTCGCAGTGCGGATAAGGTGGACAATACGAATGATGAAGGAACACCGAACGCTTCCGTAGCCGATAAAGAGAATTATATCACTTTATTGAATGATTTACGTGAAGCTTTGGATGCTCAGGGAGAAGAGCTGGGGAAATACTATGAACTGACAGTAGCTCTTCCGGCACCGAAAAAGACATTGGATTTAGGGGTAGATATTGAAAGATTATTTGAAGTAGTGGATTTTGCCAATATAATGACTTATGACATGCGTGGAGCATGGGATTCTGCAAGCGGGCATCATACAGGGCTTTACACGAATCCCAATGACCCTGATGCGGATGACGGATTATCGGTAGATGCCAGTGTGCAGTATTTGTTATCACAGGGAGCTCCGGCGAACAAAATAGTTATTGGTGCAGCATTCTATACTCGCGGTTGGGAACGTGTCAGCAATGATGGCGGAGTAGACGGACTCCCGGGATTATTTGGAACAGCATCACAGATTAATAAGGACGCTGATCAATCTCTTACTTATGGAGCTTTGAATGAAGCACCTATTAAGTCCGGGGAAGGCGGACGCTGCGGCGGTGTATGGGGATATGGTTCTATGAGCCAATTGAAAGCAAAGTATCCGGGACTTGTGGAATATTGGGATGACGATGCGAAGGCACCATATTTATACAATGAAAGCACAGGGGCATTTTTTACTTTTGATAACATTCGTTCCATCGAGGAAAAGGCGAAATATGTTTTGGATAATAACTTGGGAGGTATTATCAGTTGGATGCAGTCTCAGGATGCGCAGACTACTACGCCGGGACGTAAGGATGAACTGACGAAAACGATCAAACAATCACTTTTCGGCAGTGGAGAACTCACCAAATATACGATTGGCAATCCTGATTTATCCATTACGGCACAGATACAAACATATTCCGACTATTCGGGAAAGGGTTATGAATTCATCCTTAAGAATAATTCCACTAAGAATGAATCCGATGAAGTTCTGGCTCTTTTGGAAACGGCGTATGAGACAATTAAGTCGCCTAAGCTTTATATTAAGACAGCCAGCGGTTCTACGTTCTCATCGGGAGGTTATGGATCGGGTACGGTGACCAACGAAGATGGTTATGCGATTGCAGATCTTTCCACTGTCTATGATAGTAAGATTGTTGCACCGGGAGGAAAGGTAACATTTAAATTGAAGGTAGACGGTATCGTTAATCTACAAGACATTACAAGTATCGAACTTACCCAGAGAATCATGCCCTCCGGTGCAGAGATCGGAAGGCATACTGTAGATTTCACTGTGACCGGTACTGATTTGGACCCGGCAGAACCAGTTGATCCGACAGATCCGGTAGACCCGGAGGACCCGACAGATCCGGTAGACCCGGAGGATCCGGTAGATCCCGAAGATCCGACAGATCCGGTAGACCCGGAGGACCCGACAGATCCGGTAGATCCCGAAGATCCGACAGATCCGGTAGACCCAGAGGATCCGACAGATCCCACGGACCCTGGAACGATAAGTGCATATGACCAGACTAAAATATATGTGGCTGGCGATATGGTTATCTATAATGAGCAAACTTATAAGGCGAAATGGTGGACGCAAGGGAACGTTCCCGGTACGGAAGAATATGGTCCCTGGGAATTAATGCAGTGAAATTCGATAAGGGTTTTGAAAGACTGTTAGATAAAAAGATATGATAAATGAAGAAAAATGAGCATACCGCATTGTAAATATTGCGATATGCTCACTTTTTCTTTTATTACGGATAATGCCCGGTCCGGTTATTCGATAATGTAAGCGCTTACGATTTCTGCAAAGTAAGCAATATGATAATCTTTGTTGGATCCATGGAAAGTGCTGTCTACATCTTGAGGGTAGAACTTCTCGTTGATGCTGGCAGGCATCCTCTCTCCGTCTTGTTTGTGAGAGTATAACACTTTACATTCCAATGTAAGAGGAAGTTCCTTAATCGCAGGAACAGAAATTTTATCGGGTGTTTCTAATGTTAGGTTAAGTTCTTTTATCTTATCGGTATCACGGCCGGATTTTGCACCGCTGACTCCGAGTATTTTGCGGTCGAAGTCTCCGTAAGGTACATTGATGGTAAACTCAGGTTTTTTATCGAGCTGGGATCTGGTAAACCGCCCTTCTCTTACAAAAACAGTAAAAATCGGCCTTCCCCATTCGATTCCAAGCGTTCCCCAGGAAATTGTCATGGTATTTACCTTTTCTTCTGTTTTTGTAGTTAATAGGACTCCCGTTTTTACGGCATTCATAATTTCATTTGCATAGTTAAATACATCGATCTCTTTCCGCATTCTATAATCCTCCTTAAAAACCTATTATTTGTATGATACATTGATATGCAAAATGATGCAAGTATGGAAATTTTTATTTAATGTTAATTTTTATTTACTTAATAATCGTGTATAATAGAACACAAAGTGTGACTATTTTACTTGAAAATATGTTACCTGCAATCCGAAGTTTGCAGGCTGTAGAAAGGTGTGGTTATTAAAGTGAACGGAAAAGAGTACAAAGGCGGAAATGATAATGCAAACGCATATGAGCGTTTTAGCGGTGGGGAAATGGGAGGAAAGAAGCCATCTGCCGATTTAAAAAAAGTAACAAAAGGAATTAAAATAGGAGTTATTGCAATAGCGGTGCTAGTGTGCTTGCTCGCAAGTTTTTACAAAGTAGGAGAGCAACAGCAGGCAGTTATTACGATGTTCGGTAAGGTGGTGGATGTCAAAGGAGCAGGTTTGTATGTGAAGTTTCCTTTTATCCAAAATGTAATTAAAGTAGACACGACTACTCATGGTTTACAGATAGGTTATCGTACATCGGCGGAAGATAATACGAGTTATAGCATGCCCGAAGAAGCTATGATGATTACTTCTGATTTTAATTTTGTTAATGTAGATTTTTACTTGGAATATAGAGTAAGTGATCCGCAAGAATATCTCTATGCTTCAGGTTCCCCTGTAGAGATTCTTCGCAATACTGCCCAGGCGTGTATTCGTACGATTATAAGCAACTATAAAGTAGACGATGTTATAACGACCGGGAAGAGCCAGATTCAGGCAGATATCAGAGTGCTGCTTAACGAAGAGTTAGAGAAGAATGATATTGGATTGCAGATTGTTAACTTGACGATTCAGGATGCAGAACCGCCTACTGACAGGATTATGCAGGCATTTAAGTCGGTTGAGACAGCAAAGCAAGGAAAAGAAACGGCAATCAACAATGCCAGAAAATATCAGAATGAAAAAGTACCTCAGGCAGAGGCCGACGCGGATAAGGTTATTCAGGAGGCCGAGGCATCCAAGGCGGCAAGGATTAATGAAGCGGAAGGACAGGTAGCTCGATTTAATGAGATGTATGCAGAATATATTAAGAATCCTTTAATAACGAAGCAAAGAATTTTCTACGAAACGATGGAGGATGTGCTGCCGCATGCAAAGGTGATTATCGATAACGGAAGCACACAGAACATGCTTCCATTAGAGCCATTTTCCGGTGTGGCAGAGAGCGGAACGGAAGCAATGCGCAAAGGTGCGACTACAAATAACAGTGAAGTGGATGAGACAGAAGACAATGTTGCGGCGGAGAATGGAAGCAGCCAGGGTGAGTAGAGCTTAAAGCGGAGTAAGAAAGGATAAGCAGATGAAAAAGTCGAAGATTATAGCAGCTATTGTACTGATTGTGGCAGTATTTGTATTTGGTAATTCAATCTATACGATAGCGGAAAATGAATATGCGGCAGTGACGCAGTTTGGTAAGATTCAATATGTAGTATCGGAAGCAGGGGCTAATTTCAAGGTACCTTTTATACAATCTGTTAAAAAGATACCGAAAGAATTAATGCTTTATGATATTAAGCAGTCAGATGTCATTACGAGTGATAAGAAGTCGATGATTACGGATAATTATATTTTGTGGCGGATTACTGATCCGGTGAAATTCGCACAAACGCTCAATTATTCCATCGGCAATGCGGAAGACAGAAGCAGTGTGGCATCATATAATGCGACTAAGAATGTGATAAGCTCTATGACCCAGGATGAAATCATAGCATCGAGGGGAACAAAGCTGACAGAATTGATAACGAACAATGCGAATTCGGCGATCGGACAATATGGTATTGAGATTGTGAAGACAGAAATTAAGCTGTTGGATTTGCCGGATGATAATAAGGAAGCAGTATATGAGCGAATGATTTCTGAACGAAATAATATTGCAGCTTCCTTCTCGGCCGAGGGAAGATCAGAAGCCCAGAAGATTATGAATCAGACGGATAAAACAGTAACGGTAATGCTGGCAGAAGCGAGGAAACAAGCAGCTGTTTTAGAAGCGGAAGGCGAATCCGAATATATGAAGAAATTGGCAGAAGCTTATAACGATGAGAGTAAGGCAGATTTCTATACATATATTAGGAGCCTGGATGCATTGAAAAATTCTTTGCAGGGGGAAAATAAGACACTTATTCTGGATAAAGATTCAGCAATTGCCCGATTATTTTATTAATCAGTTGAATACATAAGTGCGATGTGATATACTTGAAGCCTATACGAAAAATAAGAAATTGAAGTGAGAAATGAAGATAAATTAATTATTTACCCTACAAAAGACATGTGGAACCGGGGCTGGTTTCATGTGTTTTTTGCGTTTTCAATGGTTGGGCGGGAAAAGAAGGCGAAGATTGAATGGAAAAAGCATTAAAGTATTTGGGACTATGTTCGGGTGGAACATATGGGAAAGCAGTGCAGGGCAAGCTGCTTTATGATGCGAAGCATGCATATTATATGTTGCGGGGAATTATTCTTATTTACGGGATTACTATGCTCTTATTGCCGGAGATGGGGAGAATATCTTTTTTGGCAGGGAATCTTTCCGGGGCAAAGATGGAAATTGTAAACGGAACCTTCATTTTTGGAATGGCTTTGCTTGTCATTACCCTATTTTTTATTGCAATTGATGTTATTTGGGAAGTAAAAAAGGGGAAGAATTATGGCCTTTATGGGGCTCTTGGATTTTTGTATGTAACGGTGGTCATACTTAGCACCTGCGAGATGATGTTATCCGGTCAGATGGAAGAAAGCGGGTTGATAATATACATAGTTACATTGTTAATCGTTTCGGCATTAGCCATATTAGAGCCATGGCAGAGCATTGCTGTGTTTGGAATGGCTTCTGCTTTATGCAGTGTGAATAGTCCGTTTTCATCTGTACAGCCCCTGCAGGTGTTTCGCTATGAAGGGATGGACAGCCTTTTTGTGTCTCTTGCTGCTCTTGCGATTTCTCTTTATTTGAATGGGCACCGTGCAAGAATATATAGGAAACAGGAGATGATAGAAGAGCAAAATAAGAGGCTTTCCGAGGTGAATGAACGCCTGAGCCGTGAAAACAGCAGGGATAGCCTGACCGGATTATACAATAGGCGGTATCTGACTGATATCGTGCATCCCAGGTTTCATGAGAGTATTGATCGAATGGAACAAAGACCTTTATCGTGTCTGATGTTGGATGTAGACTATTTCAAGCAGTATAATGATACTTACGGACATCCGAAAGGTGATGAATGTCTTGTTCGGATATCGGAGATTATGAAAGAATGTCTTCCTATGGAATTCGCGAAGATTATCCGCTATGGAGGCGAGGAGTTTCTGATTTTTATTTTTAATTGTGATGAGAGACAGGCCCTCTCATATGCGGAAGGGCTACGAAAAGCAGTGGAAGAGAGTAAATTTATGAAGGCGGATGATAGCTCCTCTCATTTGACTGTAAGTATTGGTTTATGTACGGATATTCCCGGTGGAATCAGTAATTTGGAAATGAGGGGATTTATCCGCAAGGCGGATGAAGCGTTGTATGAAGCGAAGGGAGCCGGAAGAAATTGTGTGAGAGTCTATAGAAAGGGGAGGGCATAATTGCCGGATTTTGAATCAAAACGGAATGACGATAAATAATAAATTTTTTTGATTTTTGCTTGACATTTTTTCGGGAAGCATGTAGAATACAACTGTTGCGAATCAAATCGTAACAGATGTGTGCTTAGCTCAGCTGGATAGAGCGTTTGGCTACGGACCAAAAGGTCGGGGGTTCGAATCCTCTAGCGCACGTGTATTGTGCGGTCGTGCACATAAAGACAACCCTGTAAGTATTGTACTTACAGGGTATTTTTATGTAATAGGAAAGTGCCTCCATCACATAAAATAGATGCCCAGCTACGCACACTTTTGTTCTTTTATAGAATTAATTAAGAAGTATAAATCGGAAACACCTTGCTTCTGTGATTTAGATAAATTATAATATTCATATGGCATAATAAGGAGACTCACTACAAATGAAAAATCGAAGTTTAGACTATAGTGAATATATAGAAATTGCAGAAGGTGTTTATTGGGTTGGGTTTGCGGATGAACATATGGGTCTTCACTGCAATCCATATTTAATTGTGGACGGAGATGAAGCTGTGCTGATTGATAGCGGCAGCAGGGATGATTTCAGTACCGTTATGCTTAAAATTATGCGAACGGGTACGAGTCCGCATAAAATTAAGCGTTTGATTTATCAGCATTATGATCCGGATCTATGTGCGAATATTCCTCATATGGAATCTGTAATTAACAGTGAAGAATTAAAAATTATTTCTCATAAAGAAAATAACCTTTTTATCAACTATTATTCAGCGAAATCGCCCAAACTTTGTATCGAAGAAATGAGAATGCACTTTGATTTTGCGAGCGGAAGGCGATTGCAGTTCATCCAGACGCCTTATTCTCATTCTCCCGGAAGTTTCATCACGTATGATACGAAGACGAAGGTGCTGTTCAGTAGCGATATTTTTGGAAGTTACGATTATAATTGGAATTTGTATACGCAAATCGGCGAGCGATGTAGGGACTGCGAGGAAAGAAATGCATGTCCGGCCGGAAATAAAATATGTCAGATAGAAGGAATTCTTAATTTTCATAAGCATAATATGACTTCGAAGAAGGCGCTTGATTATGCATTAGACCGCATCGAGGAGTTGGATATCTCTATCATTGCTCCGCAGCACGGAAGTCTCTTACACACGCGAGTATCTATGGAACTGGCAATCGAATGTTTGAGATCTCTGGAGAACATAGGAATCGATTACTTCCTTAAGGAGGAGAAGCGTTGAAGCATACGTCGATGATGATAGAGAAAATGGAATATGAGGGGTTGAGTTCCTATTCGGATGAGCATATTAAGATGGCTTTTGAATATTTTGCGGATCAAATTGACAAACGCATTCAGGAGAATCTGGTGTCGGAGCTTATGTCCAGATATGCGCAAATATCCACACGCTTGGAGAAAAGTGATGCGAGACTGCGGGAGGCTCAGGAAATCGCCCTGCTTGGCAATTGGGAAATTGATGTACAGACGAAAGAACTCACTTGGTCCGATACGGTAAGTCGGATTTTGGAGTTAGAAGAAGGCGTGCAGTCCTCATTGGACCTTTATTTTTCCAAAGTATATCCTGAAGATTATGGAAAGGCAAAAAGGCCTATGGAAGACTTCTGGAAGGGTGCCGGAGGACTTGAACTGCGTTACCGGCTTTTGATGGAGAGCGGAAGAATTAAATGGGTGCATGTGAGAAGTATCGTTATGCGGGATTTTTCGGGGAATCCGATTTCGGTTCACGGTACGATTCAGGATATTACGGAAGTTAAGGCAGCAGAAGAGAAGATGAAAGAATATAATAATCATCTGCAAGACCTTGTACAGGAGAAGGTAGAAGAAGTATCGAGTGCTCAGATTGCAACGATACATGCCCTTGTGAAGTTGGCGGAATCGCGGGATGATGACACGGGAGGCCATATTGGCCGGACTTCAGAATATTGTAAACTGATAGCGAAGAAGTTATGGGAAATGGGTGAGTACCCGGATGAAATTGGTAGTAACTTTATAGAGAATATCGCTAAGGCGGCTCCTCTTCATGATATCGGCAAGGTCGGTATTTCGGATGCCATTTTATTAAAACCGGGAAGGCTGACTCCGGAAGAATTTGAAATTATGAAGACTCATGTAACAATTGGATATGAGACGCTTGCCAGTATTGAAAAGAGATACAATACGAATGAATTTATTCGTATTGGCATGGAGATCACTCTTGGTCACCATGAGAAATGGGACGGAAGCGGTTATCCGAATCGGCTAAAGGGTGATGATATTCCAATATCAGCGCGTATTATGGCTCTATCCGATGTTTACGATGCTTTGCGGTCGAAGCGCGTATATAAGGAAGCATTCAGCCATGAAAAGAGCAAGAGCATCATTGAAGAGGGGCGCGGCACTCATTTTGATCCCTTATTGGTGGATATTTTCTTGGAGAATCATAAGGGATTCGCTGATATTTATGAAAGAACTACAGATACTTAGAGGATAAAGGAAAGTTGCGGAGGAATGAAAGGATGTCCCATAATAGACAGAAGAAAATAGCAGTAATCAATGACTTATCGGGGTATGGGCGTTGTTCATTAGCGGTAGCTATGCCGGTCATTTCTTATTTGGGAGTGCAATGCTGCCCGGTACCTACTTCCATCTTTTCCAATCATACCGGATTTAAGGATTATTTTTTTGACGATTATACAGATAGAATCGATGATTACATTTCCAAATGGCATAAGTTGAACCTTACTTTTGAAGGGATTGCTTCGGGATTTCTGGGCTCCAAGAAGCAGATTGAAACGGTGATTCGATTTATCGAGGAGTTCAGAAGCGATAAAACGACGGTTATTGTGGACCCAGTGATGGGAGACCATGGACGGATCTATAGAACATATACGGATGAAATGTGTGAAGAGTTAGGGAAGCTGGTGGCTTGTGCCGATATTATTACCCCCAATCTGACGGAGTGTTGCAAGCTGACAGATACTCCTTATAAGCCTGAAGGCTGGAAGAAGGCTGAACTGCACCGCATGGGCCGGATGCTCTTGGATAAGGGACCGGATAAAGTAGTGATTACAGGAATACCGCAAGGTGGAATGATCGCTAATTATGTGATGGAGAAGGGGAAAGAGGCGAAGTTATTTCGTACCCATAAGGCTGGAATAGAACGGTCGGGCACCGGGGATCTATTTGCATCTATTATCGCCGCAGATGCCGTAAACAATGTAGAATTCAGCCGTTCTGTAAAGAAAGCTTCCGGGTTCGTGAAAAAATGTATTATGAAGTCGGAGGAGCTGGCAATTCCTCAGATCGATGGGGTATGTTTTGAGGAAGAATTGCATACACTCAAAAGAAGCTGAGAATAACGAAAAATATTACAAGAAAACAGAAAATATATTGACAAATTGTGGCATTGTGTTATTATATTATTAATGAGACTTTGTACCAATAACAAAGGGATAGAGTTTATGGCTGAACGCAGGAATACCATACAGCAGGAAATTGTGGCGCAGACTTTGCGCGGGATGGAGGGACATCCTACAGCAGATGCTGTTTATATTGAGATTTGCAACAGGCACTCATCAATCGGAAGGGCAACGGTCTTTCGGATATTGAACCGGATGGTGGAAGAAGGCCAGCTTCGTCGTGTCTCCGGCGTTGGTGCGGATCGATTTGACTGTATTATGGAACCTCATTGTCATGTTCGTTGTAAAAGCTGCGGAAGAATTGACGATGTGCGAATGAAGCGTTTCCCGAAGCCGGAGCAGGATGTTGAATATGCTAACGGTTATGTAATTACCGGACATTCCCTGCTTTTTGAGGGGATATGCGAAGCATGTACAAAAGAGACAGAAAATGTGGAAGACAACAGGTAACAATGGTGTGATGGCAATGCTTGAAACACTGTAAAATAAGCTAAGAGGAAAAGGAGAAAAATTATGGCAGATTTAAAGGGTACTAAAACAGAAGCGAACTTAAGGACAGCATTTGCTGGGGAATCTGAAGCGAGAAACAAATATACATACTACGCATCAAAAGCAAAAAAAGACGGCTATGTTCAGATGGCGGCGTTGTTCGAAGAAACAGCAAATAACGAGAAAGAGCATGCGAAAATCTGGTTTAAGCTTCTGCATGATGGTATCGGCGATACGATAGAGAATTTAAAAGATGCGGCAGCTGGCGAAAATTACGAATGGACAGAAATGTATGCAACTTTTGCAAAGGAAGCAAGAGAAGAAGGCTTTACAAAGATTGCAACACTTTTTGAAGGCGTGGCAGCTATCGAGAAAGAGCATGAAGCAAGATATCGCAAACTTCTGGCGAATATTGAAGAAGGTATTGTATTCTCCAAAGATGGAGATGTAGTATGGGAGTGCGCTAACTGCGGCCATATCCACTTCGGTAAGAAGTCTCCTCAGATTTGTCCCGTATGTGATCATCCTCAGTCTTATTTCCAGGTAAGAGCAGAGAACTATTAATATTGATCTCGGTTTATGCGAAAGTTATTGTCCGGTAAGGCTATTATGAGCTTTACCGGATTTTTAGGAATGTGCGGTTAAATTTTATTTCCACTTTCGAAAGGAGCATGTGCAAAAGATGAGAAAGTTTCTTAGAATAGCGCTGAAAATTGTATTTGGCAGAACGATGGTTACCTTGGTTCTTTTGTTAGTGCAACTGTCATGGCTGTTTGCTGTATACAGGTGGCTGGGAGAATATTCGGAAGTGACCTTTTTTATAATGGTGGCTATTAGCGGGGCGCTCTTGGTTCATATTATCAATAAGGATGAGATTCCTGAATTCAAGTTAGCATGGGTAATTCCCATCTGTGTGGCTCCGGTGTTCGGAGCTCTTCTCTATCTGTTCATCATAGGGGATTGGACGAATGCCGGCCTTAAAAAACGACTGAATAAGATAAGACAAGAAACGGCACATCTGCTCCTTACGGATGACAAGACGAAGAAGAAAATGGGTGTTTCCAATGCTCATATGGCGAATCTGAGCCGTTATGTAGAACAAGAAGGGGGATTTCCTACCTATGGTAATTCGTCAGTCACTTATTTTTCCTCTGGTGAGGAGAAGTTTGATGACTTGCTTGAAGAGTTGGAAAAGGCACAGGAATTTATTTTCCTGGAATTTTTTATTGTTGAAAGAGGAATCCTCTGGAATTCTATCTTGGATATTCTAAAGCGTAAGGTGGAAGCGGGTGTGGAGGTCCGCTTTATGTATGATGGCATGTGCTCCATTGTGCTTCTCCCGTATTCTTATCCGAAGAAATTGTGTACCTATGGTATTCAGGCGAAAATGTTTTCTCCTATCAGGCCCTTATTATCGACCGCACAAAATAACAGGGATCATAGAAAGATAGCAGTAATCGATGGTAAGATTGCCTATACAGGCGGTGTCAATCTAGCAGATGAGTACATTAATAAAGTAGTGAAATACGGATACTGGAAAGATGTAGCGATCAAGATAGAAGGGGATGCAGTAAAAAGTTTCACCTTGATGTTTCTACAGATGTGGAATGTATCATCACCCGGTAATGAGGATTATTCCAAATATATTAGGCAGAATGAGAAACATACGATAAGAAGTTCCGGTTTTGTGATGCCTTATGGAGATGGCCCTTCCACACCGGAAAATATTTCTGAGACAGTTTACATGGATATAATTAATCAGGCAACCGGGTATGTACATATTATGACACCTTATTTTATTGTAGATAATGCTTTGCTGGATGTACTGCAATATGCGGCAAGAAGAGGTGTGGATGTGAAAATAATCGTTCCCCATATTCCGGATAAGAAGGCTGTATTTGCTCTTTCGCGAACATACTATCCTGATTTGCTTGGAGCAGGTGTGAAAATATACGAATATGAACCTGGCTTTATCCATGCGAAGCTTTTTGTTTCCGATGATGAAAAGGCAGTGGTAGGAACGATAAATCTGGATTACCGAAGTCTGTATCATCACTTCGAATGTGCCGCCTATATGTACCGCAATGAAGTGGTCGCCGAAGTGGAGAAAGATTTTCAGGAGACTTTGGAAAAGTGTATTTCGGTCGATATGGAATATTACAAGAAGATACCGATACTTCAGCGCTTGCTCGGAAGAGTGCTTCGCCTGTTCGGGCCTCTGATGTAGAGGGGCGTTCCGGCACAACAATATATAATAGCAAAGGGAAACTTCCCAATAAATCCGGGAAGTTTCCCTTTGTTCATTCATATAGTTTATCCCATAACGACAACAACATGATAAAAGCTTTTTCCTTTTATATAAGGGATAATCGTTCCGCTTATGGGAACGCCGTCCACATAAATTTGTTTTACTCCTTTTTCCACATTGTCCGGATTTTGTACCTTAATGGTATAATTTCCCTCCCGGAATTGTCTGGTCAACTCGAAGTCGCCAAAATCTTTAGGGACGCAAGGGTCTATGGAGAGCCCTTGGTGGGTGGGATATAGACCCAGAATATACTGGGAAATATTAATAAAGGTCCATGCCGCCGTACCTGTCAGCCAGCTATTTTTGGCTTCCCCGTGGAATTTCGCATCGCGTCCGGCAATCATTTGTGCATAAACATAAGGTTCTGTGCGGTGGATCTCGCTGATTTCCTCTACATAGGCAGGACACGTTTTCTGGTAGATTTCAAAGGCGCGGTCACCGCGTCCGAGCACCGTCTCCGCAATGGAAACCCAAGGGTTATTGTGGCAAAAGATTCCGGCATTCTCCTTATAACCCGGTGGATAGGAGGTAATCTCTCCAAGCTCCAGATGATAGCGGGTGTAAGCAGGCTGCAAGATCATAACCCCATAATCGGTATCTAACCTTCTTTTAACAGAATTCAATGCCTTTTTGGCAATGCCTTCCGCTACGCCAACGCCGGCAAGAACGCAAAAGCCTTGAGGTTCAATAAAAATCTGTCCCTCTTCGCATTCAGCAGAGCCGACTTTTTGTCCGTAAGCATCATAAGCGCGGAGAAACCAATCGCCGTCCCAGCCGTGCGTTAGGATGGCTTCTTTCATACTTTCCACTTCTTGCCTGGCGCGCCCGGCTTCCGTAGGCATTCCCATTAAGTCACATAGCTGTGCATATTCTTCTCCATACTTCACGAACATGCCTGCAATAAATATCGATTCGGCCACGGCTCCTTCGCTTGGACCGAAGGTTTGGAAGGATTCGCCGGGATGTTCTGAGAAGCAGTTTAAGTTCAGGCAGTCATTCCAATCGGCACGTCCGATAAGGGGTAAGTGATGAGGACCTTTGTGGGTTATGATATAGTCGAGAGAGCGTTTTAAATGTTCCATGAGAGGAGCTGCCACGGATATATCGTTATCGAAAGGGACGGACTCTGTTAAGATAGATGTATCGCCTGTCTCTCTCACATAGGCGCTGGTACCGGCAATCAGCCAGAGAGGGTCATCGTTGAAGCCGCTTCCGATATCGGAATTCCCTTTTTTCGTAAGGGGTTGATACTGATGGTAAGCGCTGCCGTCCTGGAACTGGGTGGAAGCGATATCTATAATGCGTTCCCTCGCCCGGTCAGGAATGAGATGTACGAAGCCGAGGAGATCCTGGCAGGAATCGCGAAATCCCATCCCTCTACCAATTCCTGATTCATAGTAGGAGGCAGAGCGCGATAGGTTAAAGGTCACCATACACTGATACTGATTCCATATATTTACCATGCGGTCAACTTTATCATTAGAAGATTTAACGGTATATTTAGTAAGTAAAGCGTCCCAATAATTTCTTAAGGAGGTAAAAGCCTTTTCTACATCCCCATCGGTCCGGTATCGTGAGAGCATTTCTTCCGCCGGTTTCTTGTTAATAACTCCGGCAGTTTCCCACTTCTCATCGTTTGGGTTCTCCAAATATCCGAGCACGAAAATAAATGATTTCGTTTCCCCGGGTGCCAAATCCATTGTGATTTGATGAGAAGCGATGGGCGACCATCCGCTGGCTATGGATCCGGTGCATGAACCGTTTTCTACGGCGAGAGGAGAATCTGCGCCGCGATAGGGGCCTAGGAAATCATCGCGGTTCGTATCGAAGCCATCGATGCAGGTATTGACCGCATAGACTGCATAATGGTTTCTTCGTTCTCGATACTCTGTCTTATGATAAATGGCAGACCCGATAATTTCCACTTCTCCGATATTAAGGTTACGTTGGAAATTCTTCATATCATCATCCGCGTTCCAGAGACACCATTCTACATAAGAAAAAAGAGAGAGGTTTTTCGGGGCGGAGGAGTTATTTGTTAGCGTCAGAGTGCTGACTTCGCAATTATCATTAAGAGGAACGAAGGTAAGGACTGAGGCCGTCACTTCATTTTTGGAAGATAGGAAACGGCTGTAGCCGATGCCATGGCGGCATTCATAGTTATCGAGTGTTGTTTTGGTGGGCTGCCAACCCGGATTCCAGATGGTATCGTTATCTTTGATATAAAAGTATTTGCCGTTCCCGTCAGCGGGAACATTGTTGTAGCGGTATCTGGTAAGACGCAGAAGCTTTGCATCTTTATAGAAGGAGTATCCGCCGCCTGTATTGGAAATAAGGCTGAAGAACTCGTTGCATCCCAGATAATTAATCCAGGGGAGAGGAGTTGTAGGCGTGGTAATGACATACTCCTTCCTGCTATCATCGAAATATCCAAATTTCATAATTTCCTCCATATCTCATAAGTGTTTATGATTGGGTGGTAATTGTTTAAGTAATAATTAGTAAAGGTAAAGGCACGAAAACGTTAAATGATAGCAAAAGTACTTCTTAGAATTGAATTATAGAAAACGTTTAAGTAAAAGTCAAGTGAAAGTAAAGAGAGAGCGGGAGAATTACTCCTGATCGTGGAATGTAATTGTAAAAACTATAAAAAAACAACTGCTTAAAACTGTTAAAAACTCACAAAATATTAAAAATAAACAAATAAAATTAAAAAACTATTGAAAAATTATAAAAAGTGTTATATATTGGAATTACGAAAACGATTAAGTGAATCAAAAATACTTATCTTCAGAACAAAGCATCTACTTGTTTGGTTGGAGATTCGAAGGAGCAGACGATATGGTGTCAATGAAAGATATTTCCGCAGCATGCGGAGTATCGGTAGCGACGGTAAGCAAGGCATTAAATAATCATAGCGATATTGGAGAAGAGACGAAGGAATATATTAGGAAGACGGCAAAAGAGATGGGGTATTTTCCTAATTCTGCGGCAAAGGCATTGAAGACAAACCGTACTTACAATCTGGGTGTACTTTTTGTTGATGATGCGCAAAGCGGTTTGAAGCATGACTACTTCGCCTATGTGCTCGACAGTTTTAAGCAAACAGCAGAACAGCAAGGCTATGATATGACTTTTATCAACTGCTGCAAGACGAGAAACAATAAGATGTCTTATCTGGATCATGCCAGATATCGGGGCTTTGATGGAGTGGTAATTGCTTGCATCGATTTCTATGATCCGGAGGTAATGGATCTTGTAAGAAGTGATATTCCGGTAGTGACCATCGACCATTTGTTTAATAACAGAATTGCAATTATTTCTGATAATGTGAAGGGAATGAGAGATCTTCTCACTTTCGTATATAACAAAGGCCACCGTAAAATAGCCTACATACACGGCATGGATTCAGCAGTAACACAAAGCCGCTTGTCTTCTTTCTATAAGACGGCGCAAGAACTCGAACTGGAGATTCCGGATGAATACATAAAAGAGGCGGCGTATAGAGATACGAAAGCTACTTTTGAGAAGACACAGGAGCTTTTGGATTTACCAAATCCGCCAACCTGCATTTTATATCCGGACGACTTCGCAAGTTTCGGTGGAATTAACGCTATTAAAGAGCGAGGACTTAGCATTCCTCAAGATATATCGGTAGTGGGATATGACGGAATAAGGATAGGAAGACATCTGGAACCACAACTTACCACTTTGCGCCAGGATACCGAATTGGTAGGGGCGAAGGCGGCAGAGTGCCTGATCGACCTAATTGAACATCCTAAGACGACGCTGATTCAGCAAGTGGTGGTAGAAGGGGAAGTTTTCGAAGGGAAATCAGTGGGAACTATAAATTAGGCATTGTTGCCATGGGAAAACCCAAACTAATTCTATGGCAATTAAATAAATGCAAACAAACAACACACCTATTATTAATAATTCAAAGGGAGGAAAAGTAAATGAAGAAAAGAGTGCTTAGTGCTTTACTTTCACTGACTATGGTTGCCGGCTTGCTGGCAGGCTGTGGCCAAAGTGCACCGACAGCAACTACAGAAGCTCCGGCAGAGGAAAAGGCGGAGGCAGTAAAGGAAGAAGTACCTGCGGAGGGCGGGGAAACGTCTACGGATAAGTTCTATATTTATTCATGGAATACGGAACTTGGCGAAAGATTGCAGTATGTATATGATGCATATCCGGAAATTGCAGACAGAATTGAATATGTAAATGTAGGGGATGATTCGGTATATCAAGAGAAGGTGGATCAGTTATTGCAAACACCCGATGCACCGGATTATCCGGACTTGATTGCTTTTGAGGCGGCTTATATTATGAAGTATACCAATAGTGATTATACGCTTCCTGTTACTGATTTGGGTATTACCGATGAAGACCTTGCGCAAATGTATCCTTATACATTGACCATCGCAACGGATCAAAGAGATAATTCCTTAAAAGGTCTTTCCTGGCAGAGCTGTCCTGGATCCTTTATCTATAGAACAGACCTGGCTGAGAAATATCTCGGTGTAACTTCTCCGGAAGAAATGCAAGCTAAGATTGGCACGTGGGAAGCTTTCCTCGATACAGCAAGGGAAATTAAAGAGAAGTCCGGCGATGCAACGAGAATGCTTTCCTCAAACGGTGACGTAGTGAACGCATTCCTATCCAATAAGACCCAGCCATGGGTGGATAAAGAAGGTGTTTTCCATATGGACGATGCAATGCTCGAATATATGGATATTGTTAAGGTATTGGAGACGGAAGATTTGACCCAGAAGACTACTCAGTGGAGTGAAGAATGGAACGCAGGCCCTTCCAGTGATTCTGTATTCGGTTATTTCGGATGTACGTGGTTCCTACATTGGACCATCAAAGCGAATTGCGGCGGTGAGGCAGTTGGAGAAGGAACTTATGGACTTTGGAATATGGCACAGGGACCGGCTCCTTACTATTGGGGAGGAACTTGGCTTGGAGCGACAGCAGGCTGTTCCGATAAAGAACTGGCAGGAAAGATTATGAAAGCCCTTTGCACTGATACAGAGATTATGACAAAGATGTCAGAGGAAACTCTCGATTATGTGAACAATAAGGCGGCTATGAAAACTTTGTCGGATGCAGGCAAAGGTTCCTATGACTTCCTTGGGGGACAGGATTTCATTTCTATCTTCTCACCTCTTGCAGAAGATGTAGACGTATCTTGGATGAGCGCATATGACCAGAAAGTAAATGCGTTGTTGGATACACAGGTAATAGAATATTCATTGGGAAACAAAGATAAGGACACGGCAGTTGCTGACTTCAAAACGGCAGTGGCAGAAGCTTATCCGGCTGTAACAGTAGAATAAAGAAATTATATTTGAACTCTGTACCGGCTCTATCGGGCCGGTACAGATATTATAGGGGCAATGTAAGAATGCCTATCGAAATAAAGGGATGGATATTTGACAAAGAAGAGGATGTGAAAATAATGGCAAAGCCTGCAAAGAAAAAACACAAGACAGTGGAATATGGTAGATACGGTTACTACTTTATTGCTCCATTTTTTATTGTGTTTGCAATATTTCAGTTTTGGCCGCTAATATATACGATTGGTCTGGCCTTTTGTGAGAATTATATCGATACGATGTTTAACGTGGAAGTTGGGCCTGTATTTAATGGATTCGAGAATTTTAAGACGGTGTTTATCAGCAAGGATGGTACGTTATTCGGAACTTATACCTTTCAGTCTTTGTGGAATACGATTATTATGTGGCTGATGAATTTCATTCCCCAGATACTTCTGGCACTTCTGCTTGCGGTGTGGTTTACGGACACGCGAGTGAAGTTAAGGGCACAGGGCGCATATAAGATTATGACCTTCATGCCTAATATTATTACGGCGGCTACTATTTCGGTATTGTTCTATAGCTTGTTCAATGATCCTAACGGACCAGTGAATCAGTTTCTCATGCAGCTCGGCATTTTGGATCAGCCGTTTCGGTTTTTTAAGAATAGATGGGCGACAAGAGGAATCATTTCCTTTATTAATTTCTGGATGTGGTATGGAAATACGATGGTCGTACTGACCGCCGGTGTGTTGGGAATCAGTCCATCGCTTTTCGAAGCGGCAAGGGTGGATGGCGCTTCCAACTTTCAGATATTCAAAAAGATTACATTGCCGTTACTCCGTCCTATCCTGTTGTTTACACTAGTTAACTCCGCGATTGGTGGCCTGCAGATGTTCGATATTCCTAAACTGCTTACGACGAGCGGATATGGTGATCCTGATTATGCAACGCGAACGATTACGATGTACATGCGGGAATTAGCGTTTACGGGGGCGAGACAGATGGGTAAGGCCTCAGCGACTTCTGTGGTGTTGTTTGTTGTCACCTTGTTCTTCAGCCTCATTCTTTTCTATATTATGCGTGATAAGGATGCGATCTTGGAGAAGAAGCAACATAAAGCAGTACGCAAAGAATTAGCAAGAAAGGAGGGAAAGCAATATGGCAGCAAATGATGCACGCGAAGTCAAAGTGAAGGATGGTGCTCATGGAAGAGTGCTGGCAGCATCTATTTTCAGAAATATCGTTTGTATTTTTCTTTGCTTCTTAAGTTTGATTCCTTTCTGGATTATGCTCGTTAATGCAACAAGGTCCAGCACCGATATACAGATGGCATTTTCCGTTATTCCTTCCACCCATATTATGGAGAATGTCCAGAAGCTGCTTTACCAGACGAATCAAAACGTACCGTTATATCGCTATATGGTAAATAGCTGTATAATTGCAGGCTTAAGTACTGTTTTGTCGGTATACTTTTCCACGGCTACCGCATATGGTGTAACTGTTTATAAATTCAAAGGCAGCCAGTTTGCATGGGCATTTATTATGGCAATTATGATGATTCCGACACAGGTATCTTCTGTAGGCTTTTTCCGTTTTATGTATCAGTTGGGATTCAGTAATAATTATATGCCCCTTATCGTACCCGCGATTGCAGCTCCGGCAACGGTATTTTTTATGAGGCAATATATGTTAAGCGCTCTGCCGCTAGAGATTATCGATGCGGCCAGAATTGATGGTTCCCCGGAATTCAGAACCTTTAATACGGTTGCAGTGCCTCTTATGAAGCCTGCTGTTGCGACTCAGGCAATTTTCGTATTTATCGCTTCATGGAATAACTTCTATACGCCTTCCATGCTGCTGTCCTCACAGAAATTATATACACTTCCGATGTTCGTTCAGTTAATGAGGGGAGAGCGTTTCCGAACTGATTATGGTATTATCTATGTGGGACTCGTTATTACGATACTGCCAATATTTATCGTATACTTTATCCTGTCGAAATATATCATTGCCGGCGTGGCCCTTGGCGGTGTTAAAGAGTAATTAGCTTTATATAAAAGATAGATATTTTTAATAAAAATGTAATTTGACGAAATGAAAAATCTCCATTATCATAAATGTGATGTGGAGATTTTTTTGTTTTATAGAATTCTATAGAATAATAAAAGAAACAAATGGAATACTTTTAGCGGAGTGAGAAACGATGACGAGAAAAGAATTTATTGAGACTTTGCAGATGGCACTGGCCGGAAATCTGAGCAGCAGCTCTGTAAATGAAAATATAAGGTATTATCAGGACTATATCGATGTACAGATCAGGCTGGGAACGAGTGAGGAGGAAGTCATAGAAAGTCTTGGCGATCCGAGGCTGCTGGCTAAGACGATTCTAGAAGCGAAGAAGCGGGAAGGAACGGGCAGCGGGTACCAGGAATATGACGAAGTATATGAAGAAGGTGCTGATGAAAAGGAAAAAGGAGGATTCGGCAGCGGTATCTATCGCATGCCTGTCTGGTTATTTGTCCTTTTGGCTGTTATAGTAGTAATTTTTATTATTGGTATTATTGGCTCTGTCGTATCTGTGCTTCTTCCCATTTTTCTTCCTGTTTTATGTGTGGTTATGGTTGTTCGTATTTTTCAAAATAGAATTCGGTAAATAAAAAGTAACAGAGCGTCAGAAAGGGTCTGACGCTCTGCATGAGGGGAGTATAAATAATTAATATAAGGGTCTGTAAACAGAAATGATGAAGGGTTATTTCTGTTTACAATGTCATTATAGCACGAATTTTGGAAAATGCAAGTCAAAAATAGTACCAAAGTCCTAATTCATTTTTGTGCAAATTGAATAAAAAAATGGTACTAAAGTCTTACATAAGAAAATGAATGTAAATGAATACTTTTGTATAGAAGCAGACATACTACTCTTGTAACAAAAATTAATCAGGAGGAATGAAACATGTCTAAAAACGATTATAACCAGAACAGTGACAAGCAGAGTCAGGAGAGCAAGTTCAATAACAACAACAGCAACAACAGTAACAAACAGAATCAGAACCAAAAAAATAGCAATAACAACAACTCTTCTAACAACAAATCAGAAAAGTAATAATTGCTAAGGATGCTTTTGTTTTAGCGGATGGCAAAGAAAGCGGATGCTATTTATATAAATAGCGCCCGCTTTTTTCGTTGTTTAAAAATAGTTACAATGCGCAACCGTAGATGTAACTATAACAATCAATTGACATGTAGTGGGAAGAGGCATTAATATAAAACATATACAAATTTTCCGTATATAATAGTGAGGGGACTGAATTGTTATAAATAGTTATTATTAGCAATCGCTATTCCGCGAAGTCAAAATCGCGATGCCAAATGCTTTATCTTGGCATTTCTATGCGATTTTGCGAGTGCTTCAGGCGCCAAAATGCAGTTCGATTGCATTTTGTGTGCATTCTGCTGCTGTGAGCAGCAAAGCTGTGAACAGTAACTATAAATTAAGGAATCGAGGATAAGATGAGAAGATATGAATTGATTGCTCCATGCCACTTTGGTCTGGAAGCAGTTTTGAAAAAAGAAATTATCGATTTGGGCTATGATATTAGCAATGTGGAAGATGGAAGAGTCACCTTTTTTGGTGACGAAGAGGCAGTATGCCGTGCGAACATCTTTTTAAGAACAGCGGAACGAATACTTATTAAAGTGGGCAGCTTTCATGCGGAGACTTTTGAGGAGCTTTTCCAGGGAACTAAGAATCTTTCATGGGAGGATTATATTCCTAAGGATGGTAAGTTCTGGGTGGCAAAGGCAGGCAGTGTAAAAAGTAAGCTGTTCAGCCCTTCGGACATCCAGTCCATTATGAAAAAGGCGATGGTGGACCGTCTAAAGGAAGTGTATCGAGTGAGCTGGTTTGAAGAAGATGGAGAATCTTTTCCTATAAGAGTCTTCTTATTAAAAGACGAGGTGACGATAGGCCTTGATACAACCGGGGAATCGCTTCATAAGAGAGGATATCGTAAGCTGACAGCGAAAGCTCCGATTGCGGAGAACCTGGCAGCAGCGCTTATTATGCTGACTCCATGGAGGGCGGACAGAATTCTTGTAGACCCTTTTTGCGGAAGTGGAACTTTCCCGATAGAAGCAGCAATGATGGCAGCTAATATGGCTCCGGGAATGCATCGTTTTTTTACTGCGGAGAATTGGTCTCACGTCGTAGGGAAGCAGATTTGGCATGATACGTTTGAAGAAGCGAATGAAATGGTAGATTTGAGCGTAGAGACGGATATTCAAGGTTATGATGCGGATGAGGATATTGTTGCGGCTGCAAGGGAGAATGCGCGGCTTGCAGGAGTGGACAAGCTGATTCACTTCCAGAAAAGAGATGTGAAAGATTTAAGTCACGGGAAAAAATATGGGTTTATCATTACCAATCCGCCTTATGGTGAGCGTCTTGAGGATAAAGAGAATCTTCATATCTTATATGAGGCTCTCGGTGAGCGTTACCGTATGCTGGATGCATGGTCTTTGTATATGATTACTTCTTATGAAAATGCGGAGAGAGATATCGGAAGAAGAGCGGACAAGAACAGGAAAATATATAACGGTATGATGAAGACCTATTATTATCAGTTTATGGGGCCGAAGCCGGCAAAAAAGCCAAGATCCGATGCAGAGAAATAATGGGAATTGTAACAGTTTAGCCGAAGGCTGAGCTGTTAATGGGAGTTAGAAGTTATGCAGCAACTGATGAAAAAGACCATAGGATATAGTGTGGCTTTTGCAGCCGTATCGATGGCGGTTATTGTGTATATGGCCTCTCATAAGGTGGTGGTCATTGCCGATGTGGCACAGGATGAAGTGCGGACCATGGATAGAGAAGCGGGGCAGGAGAGGGGGCCTCTCTCTTTCGGAGAGGGAGAGGGCGATGCGAATTACCTATGTATCCCCCTGCCGGGTGCGAGTAAGGCTGAGGCTGTCAAAATTGAGAACTACTATATGTCAAAAGAATTGTGGGTAATATTCGAAAATGATTATAGCGATTTCTATGGCAGAACTTCGATTACCGGAAATCGGGATAACATAAAATTCGGTTATTGTGAGAGTGAAGAAAGCGGAACCATGCTAAAGTTCTCATTGACAGGAGTATATGAATATCGTAGTATTTTGGAAGAAAATAATTTATACATAGAATTCCTGCCCCCGGGAGAGTTGCACGAGAAGATTGTAGTCATCGATCCTGCAGGGGGGAAAGAACAGTCAGGTGCCTCTGCCTATGGATTGGCGGAGAAAGATGTGGTCCTTGGAATTGCGAGGAAGTTGAAGGAAAAGTTAGATATTACGGATATCAAAGTGTATTATACGCGAATGGAGGATGTGTATCCGGAAGAAGAGACGAGGGTTTCCATTGCCAATGATGTAAAAGCGGATATGCTGATACGCATTGAAGTGGGGGAATCTCAGGATACCATGGATTTTGGTACATCGGCAGTTTATAATGAGCGCTATTTCATTCCGGACTTTGGAAGCGTTGAACTTGCGGATCTGCTGGAACGGGAGGTTGTAACAAGCATTAAGGGGAAAGCCCTCGGGCTTGAGCCTGCGGGTGAAGGCGATTATGTTATACAGGAGGCGGAAATACCGGCAGCTGGTATAAAGGTAGGGCATATTACAAATGAAAAGGAAGCATCTCTTTTAAGAAATGAGATTTACCTTGATTATATTGCCTCGGGGATCTATCAGGCGATTATCAAGGCATATGAAAGAGAAGAAGGTACTGAACTGTTGCAAGGAGAGTAAACGAAAGGTCGGCTTATAATGAATAGAAAAATTGTTTTTGCTACAGGCAATGCCGGAAAGATGAAAGAAATCAGAGAGATTCTTGCCGATACAGAATTCCATGTAGTGTCAATGAAAGAAGAGGGAATCGATCTATCCATTGAGGAAGACGGTGTGACCTTCGAAGAAAATGCGGTAATAAAAGCGAAAGCTGTGGCGGAGAAATGTGGAGAAATTGTCCTTGCGGATGACTCAGGGTTAGAAATCGATTATCTGAATAAGGAACCGGGAATCTATTCTGCCAGGTATATGGGAGAGGACACGTCCTATCGAATTAAGAATGCCAATTTGATAGAAAGGCTGTCGGGGGTGTCGGATGAGGAGAGGACAGCTCGTTTTATCTGTGCGATAGCTGCTGTTTTCCCCGACGGAGAAGTGATCACCACCTATGGGCAGGTTGAAGGAAGAATTGATTATGAAGAAAAAGGAGAAAATGGCTTCGGTTATGATCCTATCTTCTATCTGCCGCAGCTTGGAAAAACGACGGCACAGTTAAGCGACGATGAGAAGAATAGCGTGAGCCATAGAGGGGAAGCGCTTCGTAAAATGAAAGAAGAACTGAAGAAGAGATTCTAAAGAGAGGTCAATATGAGGGTACTGATAATAAGTGATACGCATCGACAGAACGCAAATTATTTAAAGGTTCTGGAACAAGTAAGACCTATAGACATGGTAGTACATTGTGGGGATGTGGAAGGAAGCGAATATATGATTTGTGAAAGTGCCGGCTGCCAAGTGGAAATGGTAACTGGAAATAATGACTTTTTTTCAGATCTTCCCCGGGAAAGAGAGTTTCAAATAGGCAACTACCATGTGTGGTTGACTCATGGGCATAATTACCATGTGTCGATGGGGTGCCAGATAATTAAAGAAGAGGCGCTGGCGCGCGGTGCGGATATCGTTATGTACGGGCATACACACAGACCCCTTATCGATATGAGCGGTAAAGTGATAGCGATCAATCCGGGAAGTCTCTCTTACCCAAGACAAGAAGGTAAGCGTCCTTCTTATATTATAATGGAATTAGATGACGAAAATAAGGCACAATTTACAATTAATTATCTTTAAAGTGCGGTTTTCTGGGAAAAATGTAAAAGAAAGAAAAACAAAAAAGAAAGTTATAAAAATCAGTTGACATAGGGGAATGCATATTATATAATATGTCTTGCGCTGTGACAAGAATCGAAGATATACCGGGGTGTGGCTCAGCTTGGCTAGAGCGCCTGGTTTGGGACCAGGAGGTCGCAGGTTCGAATCCTGTCACCCCGATTTTGAATAGTGCAAGTTGTAAAATATATGCGGGTGTAGTTCAATGGTAGAACACTAGCCTTCCAAGCTAGATACGTGGGTTCGATTCCCATCACCCGCTTCCGTGTTCGTAGCTCAGTCGGATAGAGCAACGGCCTTCTAAGCCGTGGGTCAGGGGTTCGAATCCCTTCGAGCACGTTTGAGATATAGGAAGCATAATTTTTATTATCTCATATGGTGGGTGTAGCACAGTTGGTTAGCGCGTCAGATTGTGGTTCTGAAGGTCGAGGGTTCGAATCCCTTTACCCACCCTTTCCTTATTAAAGGAGTAAAGCGCTCCCGTAACTTCGGGAGGATAAGCTTGGTGTTACAAGTGATGGGCTATCGCCAAGCGGTAAGGCACAGGACTTTGACTCCTGCAGTCGCTGGTTCGAATCCAGCTAGCCCAGTTTAAATAGGGGGTATTAGCTCAGTCGGTAGAGCACTTGACTTTTAATCAAGTTGTCCGGGGTTCGAATCCCCGATGCCTCATTATAATGAAGCGACATCTTTATCTGACAAGATATGAGATGTTCTTTTTTTATTCTATAGGGAAGGCCTTGCCACACTAAAGTGTAAAAGCGTTGATTCTATAGACCGATAGAATAAAGACCCTGCGGGTAAACGATGCGCGGCTACGTACGCGGAATAAAAAGGAGAAAATATGGAATTACAAAAAGAAAATAAGATGGGTCATATGCCTGTCAACAAGTTGTTACTGACTATGTCGCTGCCGATTATGGTTTCCATGCTCGTACAGGCGTTGTATAATATTGTAGATAGTATTTTTGTGGCGATGATCGATGAGAAAGCTTTGACAGCAGTGTCGCTGGCATTTCCGATTCAAAGTCTTATTATCGCCGTGGCGGTAGGCACCGGCGTGGGCGTTAATGCTGTATTATCCAAAGCGCTGGGCGAGAAGAATATGGAGAGGGTGAATAAGGCCGCGTCAAACGGTGTTTTTTTGGCGGTTTTATCTTATTTGATCTTCCTCGTTATAGGTTTGTTTATGGTGGTGCCTTTCTATAAAAGCCAAACGACAGACACCATGATTATAGAATATGGGACTCAGTATTTGATGATAGTATGTGTGGCATCTATCGGTGTTTTTATGCAGATTACCTTTGAACGTATGCTGCAATCCACGGGTAAGACTATGTATACAATGATTGTTCAGGGTATCGGTGCAATCATTAATATTATTCTGGATCCTATTCTTATCTTCGGTCTCTTTGGAATGCCTAAGCTCGGCGTGGCGGGTGCGGCGATCGCTACTGTTATCGGACAGATTACAGCAGGTATCTTGGCGATCATCATTAACCAAAAGGTGAATCACGAAGTTAGATTACAGATAAAAGGGTTTCGGCCTGATAAAGGTATTATCGGTCATATTTATGTGGTAGGAGTTCCTTCTATTATAATGCAGGCTCTCGGTTCGTTGATGGTTTATAGTGTGAATCTTATTCTGATTTCCTTTACCGCAACGGCAACGGCGGTGTTTGGTGTATATTTTAAGCTTCAAAGTTTTATTTTCATGCCGGTATTCGGTCTGACGAATGGTATGGTTCCTATTGTTGCCTATAACTATGGAGCAGAAAAGAAGGAGCGTCTTATTAAGACGGTGAAGCTCAGTATTGCGTATGCTACACTTTTGATGATTGTTGGCTTTCTGCTGTTTCAATTCTTCACACAGACCCTGCTGCAGATGTTTGACGCATCCGAAATGATGCTTGCTATCGGAATACCGGCCCTTCGTATTATCAGTATCAGTTTCCTGGGAGCTGGCTTCAGCATTATGTGCAGTTCGGTGTTTCAGGCGCTTGGAAACGGTGTATACAGCATGATGGTATCCTTAGCCAGACAGTTGATTGTTCTTATTCCGGTAGCTTATTTATTGTCCAGGCTTGGAAATGTGGATTATGTATGGTGGGCTTTCCCGGTTGCGGAGATAGTATCAGTGGGAATGTCTGCACTATTCCTTCGACGTATTAACAAGAAGATAATCAGTCATATCGGTGGGAAAGAAAAGAATACGGTAACGGAATAGTTTATGCTTCTCCTTTGTAGAGAATGTGGCGAATTATCATAAAATCAACCATTATATGTTGGAACAGTTAGAACAGGTAACAAGACAGTCATAACTTCCTGCATGGGCGTTAATTTTTATTGTATTTGTTACAGGATTGACTTTGTTATTTTGAAAAATTATTTATATAAACTCTATAAGAAAAGCCCTTCGGATTTCTCCAAAGGGCTTTTCATCTTTACTATAGACCTTGAATAGGATTGCATGTTCTTATGTGCAGAGATTTCCTCGATTTTCTTCAAGCGATGTTATGAAGCGAAAAGGGTGATGAAAATACCTGCTATTAATGCTGAACCAATCGTGCTGGATACGATAGGTCCCATGGCATGCATTAAAAGATAATTATGAGGATTATATTCCTGCCCTAGTTTCTGAGAAACGCGGGCGGCCATCGGCATAGCGGATACACCTGAGTTCCCGATTAAAGGGTTCACCTTTCCGCCGGTTACTTTGCACAGAATCTTTGCTATAATAATACCGCCAATCGTTCCGAATGCGAAGGCGAATAACCCTAAGCAAATAATCAGGATTGTGTGAGGGGTCAGAATCCGTTCTGCGGTAGCAGTTGCACCGACGGAAAGACCGATTAGCAATGTTAATATATTTAATAAATCATTTTGTAACGAATGAATATATCTTTTAGTTACGCCGCTTTCTTTAATTAGATTTCCAAGCATCAGCATAGCGATCAATGAACCCGCCGCAGGAACTAAAAGCAATGTGGCAAGGGTTATACCAAATGAAAAGAAGATTTTCTGCTTACGGGTTACCTTTTTCGATTGAGGCATCACAATGACCCGTTCCTCGGGTGTGGTAAGAGCACGCATAATCGGTGGTTGGATAATCGGAACCAGAGCCATGTATGAATAAGCGGCAATAGTAATTACGGGTAGGAGATCAGGTGCAAGACGATCGGCGGTATAAATAGAAGTTGGTCCGTCTGAACTGCCGATAATACCAATAGCAGCGGCCTCGCTCAGGGTAAAGGGTTCGAATCCGGGGATGATGTATGTAAGGGCCAGCCCTATTAATAAGGCTCCTCCCATAGCGACAAAAATACCGAGCTGGCCGCCCAAGCCGATAAGTGCGTTGCGGGGAGCGGCAATCAAAGGGCCGAAGTCGGTCATAGCGCCGATACATAAAAAAATCATTGGCGGGTAAATGCCCAAGTCAATTCCTCGATATAAATAATAAATTAGGCCTCCTTCATTATATGCGGAAAGAGCTGCCAACGGAATATTGGCGATCATCATGCCAAAGGCGAGAGGAAGAAGTAATAGCGGTTCATATTTTTTGACGATGGCGAGATATGCTAACAACAAAGCGAGCAATATCATAATAACCTGTGGTAGAGTTATTTGTATAAGCCCGAAGTTAGAAAAAAGTTTGTTCCAGAATGTCATGTATAAAGCCTCCTTGATGTGTAGGTCCTATATTTTTGTGTAACCCTCGATAGTAATAATAAAGATGGAACACTCCTTAGAGGACTCCTGAATTTTTACCTCTTGTATTCTAATTGCATTTCATTAAAGAAAGATTAAAGCGGTAGCTTCTTAGCGCTTTCTTTACATGAAGCATAGGGATGTCATCAGTACGGGAAAAATACCGAGACCGGACTTCGAACCATATACTGATACCGAAGGCGGAAAGGTTGAAACGCTTCCTATATAAGAGGTATAATCATCAATACATGTATCAAGGCGGCAGAAATGAAGAACATAGTATAATAGCATTGCTGTTGCGAAAGATAAGTTGTTCTCGGTTCAAAGTATAAGGAATCGGTCATAAATTTAATCTTTCTTTAATGAGGTTCGCTTAGAATAGATAATAAAATTTCATGGAGGTGACATATGCGAATTCTGGTAGTTGAAGATGAACCTGATTTGAATGATGTTATAGTGAAGAAGCTGGAATCGGAGCATTATGCCGTAGATTGGTGTATGAACGGCGGTGAGGCTCTTAATTATATTAATTGTGCGGAATATGATGCCATTATTCTCGATATCATGTTACCGGGTATCAGCGGTCTTGAGGTATTAAGAGAAATCCGCTCCCAAAACAATAAAACACCGGTTTTGCTGTTGACGGCACGCGACAGTATAGAAGATCGTGTGGCTGGTCTGGACCAAGGGGCGGATGACTATCTCGTAAAACCATTTGCTTTTGATGAGTTAATGGCGAGGATTCGTGCCATGATCCGGCGTTCCTCCGGTCATGTGAGCAATATTATTTCTATTGCAGACTTAACTATGAATTGCGATTTCAGGGAAGTAACACGCGGCGGCACCTATATATCGCTGTCCAGTAAGGAATTCGCAATACTTGAATTTATGATGCATAATAAAGGTATTGTGCTTACAAGGGAAAAGATTTCACAACATATCTGGAACTACGATTACGAGGGAGGCTCCAATGTGATCGATGTATATATCCGTTATCTAAGAAAAAAGATAGATGAGGATTTTTCTCAAAAGCTGATTCATACGATTAGAGGAACAGGTTATGTTCTAAAGGAGGATAATGAATAGGACTTCAATTAAAACGAAAGTGACTCTCTGGTATACCACCTTGATAGTCGTAATCGTTGCGCTTATGATGTTGTTTATATTTTTCATTAGCAAAGGTCTTGAGGAGACCTCGACGAAAAACGTTCTCGTTGGGGTGATTGAGGATAGACTTGATAAAATTTACTACAAAAACGGAGAATTGAAGATTGATAATGACTTTGACTCCTTCTATCTCCAAGTATACTTATCCGTATATAACAAGGATATGCAGAAAGTATACGGAGAATTGCCGGAAAACCTTAAGAGTCCCCGGGGCTTCACAGATAATACGGTGAGTACGATAAATAACGGTAACTCCAAGTGGTATGTGTATGATCGCTGTATTTCCTTTGAGGAGTACGGTGATGTATGGATACGGGGAATTACGGCTATCTCCGATTCTGAAAGTGCGTTGATTACAATGCTTTCCATTGCAGGAGTTATGTTGCCGTTTCAGGTTGTCGTTGTCTCATTGGGAGGATACTTTATTACAAGGCAGGCGTTTAAGCCCGTAAGGCAGATTAACGAGGCGGCGGAGCGTATTGGGGGAGGCCGGGACCTTTCACAGAGAATTCAAGTCGGAGAGGGCAAGGATGAAATATATACCCTGGTAAAAACTTTTAACGATATGATTGGGCGCCTGGAACAATCGTTTGAAAGCGAGAAGCAATTTACCTTAGATGTTTCCCACGAGTTGAGAACGCCTGTCTCGGCGATTGTATCGCAGAGCGAATATGCTTTGGAGAATGCAAAAACGATGGAAGAGGCGAAAGATGCGCTTTCGGTTGTGCTGGCACAAGCGCGCAAGATATCAGGATTGATTTCCCATCTCTTGATGTTTTCCAGAATTGATATGGGACATAAGATGCTGACTTTAGAGCTGCTCAATTTGAGTGAGCTTACCGAGATGGTCGCGGAGGAACAGTATGAAGCAGCAAATGAAAAAGGAATTGAAATTCAAACGAATATCACATCCGGATTATATGTGCAGGCTGATGAAACGATGATACTTCGGATGCTCATTAACCTCGTATCGAATGCCGTTACATATGGTAAACCGGGTGGACATATCCTAATTGGACTTGAAAAAGACGGAAACAAAATTGTCGGTTCTATTGCCGATGATGGAATTGGGATAGCTGAGGAACATCTCAATCGCATCTGGGAGCGTTTTTATCAAATAAATCCATCGAGAACGTCAGCAAAGTCGGGTGGAGTAGGTCTTGGGCTTTCTATGGTCAAATGGATAGTGGAAGCCCACAGCGGCAGTATCTCGGTTAACAGCAAACCCGGAGAAGGCAGTACATTTACCTTCATGCTTTCGCTTGCCGATTGATTTTCTGCTGTTTATTGCCAAGGGCGGGATATAAAAAGGATGGTGAAAATAAGATTTAGTCGTAACAATATTGTGATAAGACATATTGACAGAAAAACGATGAGATGTTAAGATGGTTTACGTGAGAAAATTCTGTTGCTTAGAGCAGGAGAATAAGCGGATGTGGCGGAATTGGCAGACGCGCCAGATTTAGGTTCTGGTGGGCGACCGTGCAGGTTCAAGTCCTGTCATCCGCAGCGTAAAACCCTCGAATTATCGAGGGTTTTATTTTTGTGTTGCATTTCATACTGCATAATTCTACTAATTATGTACCGAGAGAGTGTTAATGTTCTCTCGGACGCTCTTCCTCTTCCGAATTAGGAAGCGGTGCTGCTGACGGATAACCGTCGTTTTGCAAATCGGCTGTTGAGGTTCCCGGATTTTTAAAACCTTGTCGGGGTGGTGTAGCCTCCCAAGAACCGTCGGGTACGGTGGGAATGGATTTATTTTTGTCGGTTGCTTTCATATGATTGTCCTCCTGCTTTTGATTAGTATGTGCAAATGGTAAAAAAATATGATAAAACCCTCGATAATTATCGAGGGTTTTATTCTGGGGGGCATGGTATAATAGACTATACGCACATAAAAGCATCGATCCGATGCAGGGATACTCCAAAGAAAGTCCATCCGAACAACCGGTTCCAACGGAATCCGGACACGGTATTGCGGCTTACTTGAATAGGATACATCCAAAATTCTTCTCCATTACTTAACCAGACATAGGTAAAACGCCCCATACAGTTTCGAATAGAAGAAGAGTCAACTCGAAATGTAGTCGCTTGTCTGGAAGGGATATAGTTTGGGGGAGCCGACCGGGGAGCATTTCCCGAAGGACCGCCAGGATTTGGACCGGGACCAGGACCGGGGCCAGGGCCAGGACCATAACCGGGACCTCTTTGTGGTTGCCTGCTCTGGAAATCTATAAAGTCTTCCTGATGAAAATTATCCATTTGATTTCTCCTTTAAAAATGGCATAAATATTAATAATATTATATTAAGATATATCAATAGTGGAACCGGATGTATTGATTGGGATGCTTGCTTTACTTTCGAAGCTATGTTATACTGATAAAAGTTAAATATAAAAGAACCGTCTTTGAGAAGGGCTTTTGATATTGCGCTGATTGGCGTACTATGAAGAGCCTTTCTTTTTTTTAAACAAGACACCAATTTATTTAATAGGAGGAGTTAAGATGAATACTATTTTGGCGCAGAAGCGCGACGTAACTGCAAAGCCTAAACAATTGAGACGTTCAGGAATTATACCGTGCATCATTTGTGGTGCGGAATTGAAGGAATCGCTCTCCGTCCAAATCGACCAGAGTACGGCCAGGCAACTTTTGCGAACCAAGCGTAACGGAAGCAAGGTGAATATACAGACAGAAGGAAAAACCTATCCGACGCTAATTAAGGATTTGGAATATAACGGCATGAATGACGAAATACTCCATATCAGTTTCCAAGTGTTGGATGCCAAGAAAAAATTCAATAGCGTTGCTGATATTGTGCTCATAAACAAGGAAAAAGTGTCCGGAGTTCTGGAGCAGATGCAACTGCAGGTTCCTCACGCCGCTGAGCCGGAATATCTGCTCGATACCGTTACAGTCGATCTTGAAAATATACCGACTGGGACAACACTTACAATTGGAGATATCCCGGAATTTCAAAGCGATAAAATTGAACTACAGGCCGATGCGGGTAGTATTGTTCTGCGCATAAGTGATAAAAAACGTGCCGGGGTGAAAACAGAGTAATAACCTTTTATCGATCACATTTTTGAAAAGAACTTCCATCTTTGGTCTTCAGATCAGGATTAGAAGTTCTTTTTCACATTAGAAAAGAGAAGGTTGAATAAAATACGTATTCAACCTATTGATTTAAGTGCGCACGGAGCGCGCAGAAGGGTATAAAAATGAATATTAAAGGTCAGGCAATTAAACATAAAACTTTCGGCGCGGGTGTTGTTACGGCTTTAACTGCCAAAACAATAACAGTATGCTTCCCTGAGGGCGAAAAAAAGTTTATCTATCCGGATGCATTCGGAGAGTATTTGATTTTGAGAGATAAGAATATGCAACGGCATATCACAGCGCAAATTGTTAAGAAAGAAGCTGAAATAAAGCGACAGCGTCAGGTGAAAAAGGCCGAACAGGAGAGAAGGCAGAAATTACTCAATTTCTCCATAACAGCCAACTCACATGCTGTTTTTGACATTATATCGGAACAAGTAGAACATGTCTGCAAGACACCTATAGTTTCGACGGGACGATACTTGAGTGGGCATTCAAAAGGACAGCCACGAGTTGCAGAGAGATTGAAGCCTAATTCGATGTGCCTGCTGACTGAACGCAGGAGAGGACAGCC
Source organism: Kineothrix sp. MB12-C1 (assembly GCF_030863805.1). Lineage (NCBI taxonomy): Bacteria > Bacillati > Bacillota > Clostridia > Lachnospirales > Lachnospiraceae > Kineothrix > Kineothrix sp. MB12-C1. The sequence goes on along the minus strand of NZ_CP132957.1, from coordinate 1,097,345 downwards.
GGAGCAAGAACGACGAATTATAGGTGCATTTATGGTCAGAGAGGATTTCTTTGGGGAGGATGTACATGACGGACTGATCGAAGGACATCCGAAGTATCAAATGCGTCTTCCGTCTGAGAATATTTTATTGTTTTGGGATCATTTCGATGAGAGTACCACGCCGCGTTGGGGAAATACGGCATTTAAGTATTGTTCCGGTACGGTAATGAATCATATACTGTCCGAAATGACACGGTTACTCGTAAATACGGATCAGCAGGAATCGGCGCTGGCGTTTTACCGGTATTTTTGTAAAATGAATCATCTGCCCCCTCTTATGTAAATTGACATGTTAGAAAATGTGTTAAAAATGAAGTAGTGACTGCCGTTTCTCTTTGAGTAGTGTTAATAGCAGAAAAATCTTGACATCAGCATATATATTAAATATCATTGACTTAAAGTTAAGTCAATAAATGAGGTGAAATGATGCCAAGGAACTTGGAGAAGAATGCTTTTGTACGAGAGAGCAGAAGGCAGCAAATACTCGAGGCGGCACTTTCCGTATATATTCGTGCTGGATATCACGGTACAAATATGGATGATGTAGCGGAGGCAGCAAAGCTGGCAAAGGGGTTGGTCTATTACTATTACAGGACTAAAAAAGAATTATTTACCGAACTTTATACATGGATGTTTCGTGAAGGATTTTTGTTCTCCGATGCCTTGCTGGAGGCGTCAAAGGATATGGATCCGGTAGAACAGCTCATGTATTACGCTTACGGTATGTTTGGGGCAAATAAGGAAAAGCCGCTTATGATGCAATTCTATATGCGTGCTCCTTTTGATGCATTTGCTGTGTTTGGAACGGAAAAGTGGGAGGAAGGGGCTGTAAAATCTGATATTCACAGAAGATCGTTGGCAGATATAATAGAAAGGGGAGTAAGGCAGGGAGTTATTCCTCATACCAACCCAAGCAGTGCGGCTAACAGCTTTTGGTCTGTGTTTGTTGCAAATGTTTTTGAATATTCTAAGTTAATTATGGGAGAGCAAGGGGCGTTGGAAAATGAAGCGGATACTTTTAGAGCGGTTGTTCGTTTTTGTTTCCAGGGTTTGGGTGTTGAATACGATCTTTGGAACTGCTGCTTGGAAAAGGTCATTGCTGATAATCGGAAAGGGGAACCGACTTATGAAGGTTTATAGAAATGCTGCTGCACAGAGGAATATCCTCAATACATACGATAAATTACTTGCCATGTGGGATTTGGAAAAGGAAGAAAGGGATATTTCGACAACTTACGGAACTACGCATGTGATTGTATGCGGAAATGAAGATAAGCCGCCTCTTGTTCTTTTTCACGGAGTGGGGGATGATTCTGCATTGATGTGGCTGTACAATGCCAAGGCACTGGCACGTCATTTTAGTATTTATGCGATTGATACAATCGGGGGACCGGGCAAGAGCTGTCCGAATGAAAATTATAATAAAAATTTTGATAATACACAATGGATCGATGAGGTACTGGCAGGTCTTAAGCTCGATAAGGTATTTGTGGCAGGCGTATCTAATGGTGCTTACCTGACTCAGTACTATGGGCTTCATCGTCCGGATAGAGTAATAAAAATGGTATGCATGGCCGGTTCTGTTCCGGTTGGCAGTTCCGGTCCTATGAAAACGATGATGAAGATCTTTTTACCGGAAGCGTTGTTCCCGACAAAACGTAATACTATAAAACTACTATTAAAATTAAGCGGAAAAAACAGCGGGGTATTTATCGAAAACCCGGTTGTTTTGGAGCATTACCGCTCTTTGCTTAAGGGCTTTAACAATATGGCGATGCGCTGGCATAAGATAAAGCCTTTTAGCGAGGAAGAGGTGGAAACAATTCGAGAAAAGACATTATTTTTAGTAGGGGAGGCAGATCCCTTTGCCCGATTGGGAGGTAAGGAAAAACTGCTGCAATACAAAATGAACGCACGATTTTTCCCTGAAGTTGGCCATGGAATAAATCATGAAATAGCGGAGGAAGTTAATGGGATTTTGATTGACAGTCTGTTGTCATAACCAATGAGACTGTATGAGAATGGGGTTTAAAATCCGGCTATATAAGGGAGAAATCGATATGAAGAGTTTGGTGAGGCTAAGAGATTACAGCAAGGATGATATCCTGAGGATATTCAATATCGCAGATGAACTGCACAGTGGGGAATACGCTCATTTTCTGTCAGGGAAAACTGTGGTGATGTTTTTTCCTGACTCCAGCATACGTACAAGAGTTGCTTTCGAGAAAGGGGTATATTTATTAGGAGGGCAAACAATACTTTTTCCTCCGGAGTCGCTGGAAAAAAGAGAAGAAATTAAAGATGTGTGCGATTATCCTTTATAACTTAATGAACGGATAATATTCAAAGGCAATTTCATATTGTAATTTATATATATCTAGTGTGTAGATAGTAATGATTAAGGTGAGGTGTCCTATGAAAGATACTAAGAGAATTACTATAAAAATGGCTATTATATCATCCGTTGCTGTCGCTATTTTTGTAGTCCTTTTTATAATCGCACTGATTACTACATTTAATTTTGATACTTGGAACGGAATCGAAAGTTATGCGGCGAGTTTCAAACCGATACAACTATTAACGGTCATTCCTTCGATGTTTTTAGCAGTATCATTTTTAATTTTTTGTGTCAGTGTTTATTATTTGACAGATGACGAACAAAAAGTATGGAGCCATTTAGCAATGAATTTTGGCTTAGTTTATATCAGCATCTCATTAGCCAATTATTTGATTCAGCTCATTACTGTAATGCCAAGTATTGTGAGTGATTCTCTAATTGGCTTAGAGAAACTGGTATCCGGTTATCCCAATTCTGTATTTTTTGCATTGATGGGTTCATATTTTTTCATGTGCATATCGTTGTTCTTTGAAGGAATACTATTTCGGAATGGAATTCGTTTAAGTCTATTTATAGCAAGTATCGGGTGTGCTGCATTCTTTATTATCGGTGCTGTATCTTCGATTGCTATATTTTTTATGCTAGGTGCTGTTAGCTGGATAGGAGGAACTGTCGTTGGCATGCTTCTAATATCCAAATATTATATGGAAGAGATTAGTTGAAATGTATAATACATCCACTAATAAAAGTGATGTCTTTCATTATTTTATAAATATCTTGCAATAATCTGAATCAATCGGGCCGGAAGTTGCTTTAGGTCGGTGATGTCCAATACATTCTCTTTTCCATAAATATCGCTGATGATTTCCTTGTCCTGTCCGATGGCAGCGGCTAGAAAGTGTATATCTTTACGGCGGTATTCTTGTAAAGTCTTCTTCATATCGGTCACAGCCAAATCGCCTGTGTAGTCCGGCATCGCTTTGGGCTGTCCATCGCTAATGCTTATAAATAATTTTGTTTTCTCAGGGGCTGTCATAAGTCGGTCTGCAATAATTCTGATTGCCATTCCATCGCGGTTGTTGCTTCTGCCTTGAATGCTGACTAAAGAATACTTATCGTCAGGATTATTGCTATTGAAGTCCACATAGGAGTAAAGGGACATTTGTTCCATGCGCGAACGATCGGCAGTATCGCCATAAATCATAACGGGAATACCACAGCCATAGCAAAATTCATAGAGGGCGATCGCAGCCTGTTTTGCTGCATCCAGCCGCCCGAAAGCCGACATGGAGGCCGATTCGTCTATGCGCAAAGCCACAGCAAGGGATGGATCATCTTCCGGAGGCCGCTTCCTTGCAAAATAGCGGAAATCCTGCATTGCGATACGATTGGCACAGAAGTTCGTTCCATATAGCTGCCCCGATGAGAATTCGGTGGCGGTTTCATGTTCCAACAAAGGGCGTGTCTTCTGAATCAGTTCGCGAATGATCGGAGCAAGCGCAGATGCTTGCTTTTGATAAGTTTTTCGATTTTCCTCGGTTACTTCGGGGCGGTGAACAATCAGCTTTATCTGCTGATGTATGCTGTTTTTTATACTTTCGCGTGCTTCTCGATTGATTTTTTTCCGGAACTCTTGTTTTTGCTGTTCTGTGGGGATTCTCCCATCTAATTCGTGATAAAGGGGAGTGCCGTTTTCGTTGTTATCGCTGCTTTTTGTTTCCTCTATTGTGCTGTCGGAGATTTGATCGGAGTGACTGTCGCTATCCTTTGATTTTCGTAAACGCAGGGCGTCGGAATCTTCCGATATTTCTTCTTCATTTCCATAGAAATGCCCATCTTCGGATAAATGTAATTCTATCGCATCCGAACTCTGTTTTTTCTGCCCGAGAGATTGTGCTGCCTCTATTTGCTCTAGTTGTTCCAGCAGACCTTTGGAAAGCAGAGCTTGTTCTAAAATGGAGATTTCATCCGGAGCGGTCGTAATTTTATAAATCACCTTATAATACATGGAGGAGCGAAGTGAAGCTCCGTTTGCCACGGCATCTACCCAAAAGAGATAAGAACGCATACCTGCCACACCTTTAATGGCGTTAGCCTTGGCTGTTTCATCCAGAGTGATAATCATATCTGCCAACAAGGATAAAATGTCTTCTTTAGAATATCCGGTTTTGGCAATAGCCCTCTCCATCATAACGGCCTTAGGGGGCAAGTCCATTTTCTCGGTGTGATGGATTCGGTCTCGCAATGCCTCGTTCAACGGCCGGCAGCCATTGTATCCTCTATTTGTAGTAATTATGGCAATGAAATCAGGATGCCGGTGAACAATGCGGTTAGGCAGATTGATGCTGCCATCCGGTTCCAGCGCGGAGTTCAGTGCCATTAGAACGGCAGCGTCCCGAATGACAGTGGGTTCCTGTATCTCCAATAACCATCCGTTTTCGTAAGCATTAACGATTTCGGAGGGATAGAACTCATAGCACACCTCTTGGGCGCTATGTCCATCTTCCGATAGAACAGGCAGAATGGAGCCGAGCACATCGGATTTATCCATATCTGCAAAGCAAGTGATTTTGGTATATGGTAATCCGAAATCAGCGGAAAGTGCCTTTGCAAGTTGTGTTTTTCCCGACCCTGCATCCCCCTCCAGGAGAATATTCGTAATTTTCATTTCTTTGCTGTGCCAGTTTCTTTTTACTTCGGCATAGATTCGATTCTCTGCCTCACTTTCTATATGGGAGAGGGGCTTTTCCCAAACAAGCTTTTCCTCTTCTTTCGTAAGTTGTCGATAGGGGGACAAACCCGTAGAACTCTTCATGTTAATAATACTCCATTTCTTCTAAAATACGTGTAAGCACGCGCAGGCGTTCACCGCTTAATTCGCCAAGGTCATTCAGCGCTTGCGAAAATGCCTGAATATCCTCATTTATATTTGGATTGTCGGTACAAATAGTAACAGGCATTGCCTCACCCTGTATACCGATGCGCTCTATCGTCGGTTGTTGCGGGTCATACAACAGAGGAAGCCGATAGGCCTCGCGAAAGTGTAAGAGCGTTCGGCTTAAAAATATCATCAGATCAAATATTTGATGAATGGGAAGTTCTATATATATTTCCTGCTGACCATCGATGTTTTCCTTCCATATTTGAGCGGCTATCTGCATGTTCTGATTTTCGGCAAGCACAGGAGTACCCAAAGTCAGTTTTTTTATATCGGACCGATAGGCATTCCTGCCATCGATACGGTCATAATTATCGGCTGTCATTACAATTTTTTCGTTCATTTACGAAACCTCCTAAATCTTAATTATCTTTACATCATATTGCTTTTATGATGCTTCTGAAAATAAAGTTCCCTTTCTGCATCCATGTTATTTGCGATGATCTAAGTATAATGGATAGGAATTTCGTAAACAATCCACGCTCCGTAGACTGTTGTTTGGATGGAATTATAATAATCGGCAAGGGCGGTGCCTTTCGACCATCCACCCTTGCCGTAGTGTTAGAAATAATTATAACCACAATGCTTCGCTGAGTATATTACGCCCATGTAACTCATGTAAATTGACATCTAAGCAAGCTAACCGACTTAATAAATGCGCGCGTTCCGCCTCTGTCAACTCATGCAGTTTTACCGGAGGTTTTGAATTTACCAGTTTCTCAATAACTTCGTCAATGGTATCAATTCTATCTTGAGCCTGCGACATTTTTTCCTGCCACATGACTTTTTTATGAACAAGCACCTCCATGTATTGCTCTTGCGTTATGCCATTTTCCAATAAGTCCCTTATCTCCGCAAGAGAAAAGCCGAGTTCTCGAAGCTCCAAAAGGGCATCGAGCTGTTTTATTTGGTCGGCGCTATAATAACGGTAGCCAGTCTTTTCATCGACTTTTACCGGTTTCAAGATGCCCATTTTTTCATATATACGCATCGCCTTGACCGACACATTGAAAAATGCAGCAACCTCACCGATTCGCATCAAAACTGACTCCATATTATTCCTCCGTCTTTTCTGCCATTATTTCGTTAATGCGGTGCAGCCCCGCCATACTTGCCTGTATTGAAACTATGCAATTTATCAGCATCATTGAGCCGATTAGAACACCGTTTCGATATTGGAACGCCGCGGTTAAATCGCCAAAAGTGAGTAGCCTGTTAGAAATCCATGTGCTGTTCGCCATCAAAAGCACAAGATAGCCGCCAAGCCCGAATAATGGCAAAATAGCGGCGCCCAGCGCATTTCGTTTGTGTATTTCCATTCTTGCACGCAATAATTCTAAACTGCGCTGTTCAAATCTCTTTATCAGGTAATCCTGTCCGCCATATAACAAAGCAACATCAGTGCATGTAATGAGTGCGGTTAATTCTCCCGTGTTTTTCGCCGTGGCTTCAAGAGATTTCTTGTTTAGTCTCGGCATAGCCCGCGCAATGGCAATACGCTGCGCCTGACCGCCGGAAATTTGACCGCCCCGCTCACCGACAAAAGTATCGAGTCCGTCAGGCAACATGCTTGCGTCTTTCTGGGGATGTCTGAGATTCACCGATTATTATCCTGCCATCCGGTACATCGTAAAGCCCGCTTACCAATTTTAACAAGGTGCTTTTGCCGCCGCCAACGAGAAACAACAACATAAGCGGAATATTACTTAAAAACCCTGATAATGACATCAGCCGTGCCCGCAATCTTTCAATTCGAATGGTCTGACGTTCCCATTCGGTAACCTCGTTATTGTAATTCCTGAGTATCATTTGCGTTGCATCGTAAAGCCGGATTATCGGAAATAATGTCAGTAGGGTATCGGCGTATTTATTCATTCGCCCTTTGGCTTGCTGACTATGCTCAGTGGCATTGCTAATGATTTTGCTGGAGTAGAATACATATATCATAATGACAAGCACTGGTAAGTTTACTGCCAGTGTCAGCTTTGTATTCAGAATTAGCAGCCAGCCGAGCGTAGTAATGAAACTTATTCCATCATTTATCAACTGAAATAAATTATTGTTTAAGTATCCCGAAACATCTGCAATCTCGTTTTGTAGTTTTGATAGCTGCTCTCCGGCATTGAGTCGTTCAATTTCAGATATAGGTAATAATGAAAAATATCGGGCATAACCTATCCGCAAGTCATGAGTGAGAATCTCGCAAGCATAGCCGGAAAGATATGTTTTCAGCAAACTGGAAAGGCACATGGCGACCATCGCAATAATCGCTAATACGATTGTCTCTGTCGCTAGTGCCCCCTCCGCTAATGGTATCAATAATATCGCTTAACTGCGCATTCCACCATAATGTAACTGTAGCAAACAAAACACTCGTGCAAACTGTTGCAAATGATAAAAAGGCTCTTTTTCTTACTATCTGAACAAGCAATGCCATATAGTTCTCCTCCCTTGAAGATAGTATAAACTGTGTCCCAAGGGCAGAGTCAAGGCTGTTTGTTTTGATAAAATTGGGCTTATTGTTGCATGCTGGGCTGTTGCAGTATTGCATTTTTCCTGTGCGGCGATTATTCGGATAGAGGGAAGCTGTTGTCCGGGCTGGTAGCTTCCATTTAGAATGCGGTATTTTAGTGTACACGCAATTTCTATGTATGGATAAGTATTCATGGAATCAAAGATAACTTGCCATACAAGCTTTATGATGCATAATGCCTGCAGCTATTATTAAAATAGTTGCCGTTCCTAAGAGTGTCGGTAAAAGGGGGAATGCCAGGAGCAGGTGAAGCAATACGGGAATTCCTATAGCGATCATTGCGAAGATACTGGATATCATGGCAGGCATGCTCTGCTTTACAACGGTCACCTCGTTGTCCCATTCATAATTGGGGTATTTCTTGTTTAGAGAAATACCGAGCGTGACGGTGAAGAGAGAGTAGCAGATAGGGACGAGCAAAAGGCTGATAAATTGTATGAAGTTCATATCCACTTGAAGGATAATGGCAGGTACGGCAAAAAGATAGCCGAAGGCATGTAGTGTCAGAGTCACTGCAAGCTTACTGTTTAGAATCATTTTGGTAGAGATTGGGGAGCTTTGGAGTATCCAAATATTCCTGCCCTCCAAGGAGATGGAAGATGCCGCAGGGCAGCTTAAAGAGAGCATGGAGGCGATGACCACCGGGGCATAATCAGCAAGAAATTCATTAATATTTGCAACTCCCACATAGTTACCTAACTGCTGTAAAGGAACAACCAATAGAAAAATGCTAAAAATACATAAGAATATCACTCCGAATCCGGTATTCAAAACGGTTGTATAGGAATTGAAGAATCGCCCCAGCTCTTTTCGGTAGAGAGCGATGAACGGGGAATGTGCTTTTGCAGTTCCTTTACGTATAACATATTGGGAGGATGTGGTTGCCAAGGTACGAAATAAGAGATATCTTGATGCTGTTATTTTTACAAATAAATAAAAGACCATGAAAGATAGAAGAATAAAAGTTCCCATACCCGCCAAGGCAGAAAAACCAAGGTGCTCCAGAAACAGTTTGGAGGGCGGATAGATCCTGGTAATTTGCTGAGCCAGCATTGTGCTAAGAATGGAAATATCGCTCCCCTCCTGTGAACTGTATGCGCTGATATATCCGATTAATCCGATGGCTGCAAACGAAAGTATCAGGGAAATAATGTTCCTGTTTTTAAGGCGGGAAGTGACCAGCGTGATAAGGATACCGATGAAGGATGCTATGCACATAGGTAGCAAAGGTACAAAGAAAATGGTTATATAATAAAGTGTAAATCGAGAAATATCCATATCGGTATTTATAATCCAGATAATTCCGCCCGGAACCATGAAAATGAAGCTTACTATAAAGTTCAGTAAATATAGGAATAAAAACTTACTGCTAATGATTTCTCCGAACTTGATGGGCAAGGAGAAAAGCATCTCTATATCACGGCTTCCGAATAATATATCGTTGGAACGAAACATCGTCAGAATTATAATGGCGAAACTGGATATTGCTGCCATATAAGCAGGTATCAACTTCTGCGCGCCGGTCTGTGCCAAGGCTTGAGCGGTAAGGATATTGTAGGAAAAAAGCAGGAGTGCAATTGTTATCATGCCGATCCCCATAAGAATTGCGGTATTTTTCTTCTTATTTCCCGGTTCGCGGATTTCATTAATAGGAAGAGTGTTTATTATTTGTATCCGGAGAAGTAACCATGTTCTGTTCATGTATCTTGTACCTCCATGAAGAAAGCTTCTAAGGATTGATTTCCTTTGACTTCCTCAGTCATTCCGCTTGCAATCAGTTTTCCGTTTTTTATAATTGCAATCTTGTTACATAGCTTCTCTGCTACGTCAAGTACATGCGTAGAAAAGAAAATGGCACCACCGTCAGAAATACATTCTTGCATTACTTGTTTCAATATAAATGTTGCCTTGGGGTCAAGACCTACGAATGGTTCGTCCAGAATCAGCAACTTAGGAGAATGTACCAATGCTGAGATAATGGCTGTACGCTGTTTCATTCCATGAGAATAGGAGGAAATGATACTTCCGAGATGGTTGGTCATTTCGAATAAGTCTCCATATTTTTTTATTTTTTCCATACGTTCAGAAAAGGGTACCTCGAATAAATCGGCGATAAAATTGATATATTGATGTCCGGTTAAATGCTCATATAAATCAGGATTATCAGGAATGTATGCCAACATTCTTTTGCAGATAAGAGGTTCTGTTTCTATGGAATGACCGTCAATGCGAATACTGCCGCCGTCAAAATCATGAATGCCGGCCACTGCTTTTAAGGTTGTTGTTTTTCCGGCACCGTTGGCTCCGATAAAACCATAGATATCTCCCGGCTCTATGGAAAGAGATAAATTATCCACAGCCTTCTTCTTTTCTTGATAGATTTTTGTGAAGTTCTTAATTTCTAACATAATGAATCCTCCAGGGTTAACCAGGTGTCAGTTTATGTGTTGAGAAAATCGATATTTATTTTCATTGACTCAGTTGGTAAAAAAGAGATATCAGCTCCCAATGTCCGTGCCAATAGCGTTTGGAAAGCGATAATATAGGCTTTTGATTTTTCTATATCTATAGGTAAGGTCTTAATCTCGTTGGAAACGAACACATATCCGGTGATAAGGAAAGCGGCTGTTTCTGACGGATAGCCCACGTGAAATGCTTTTTCTGAGATACCTTGTTCGATAATATGGGTAAAGTATATGATTAACTTGTTTGTGAAATTATGGGAGAAACGATCCATCAAATAACGATTTTGCTCCAAGTCGACGGTCTTTTGCAGCTCGATCATTTCGCTTGTGATAGTATCCGGTGAAATGATTGTAACCTCCATAAAAGACTTTATTTTCTCCATTGCCGATCGATTCGGCTCATAAGCTATCGTCGAAAGTTTCTGTAATAGCGGTTCTGAATAGCGTTCTACCAGGCAATAGAGTATATCTTCTTTATTTTTGAAATGGTAGTACAGCAGGCCTCGGGATATCTTCACTTTATCGATGATATCTTGGGTGGTAGTGTTCAAATAACCTTTCTGTGCAAATAGAAACAATGCCGCTTCCATAATCTCAGCCTTGCGTACCTTTGGGTCTTTTACATCTCGCATGGTGCACCTCCTTGTAACCTTAATATAATATATAACTGACAAAGTGTCAATTAGTATTAGTTATTATACAGCTTGAACATATGTTGCTTAATTATTGATGGACTATCCTAATTAAAATAAAGAATTGCCGGCCATGTTTAGCATCTTGTGAAAATTACGCGATTCTTGTATAATGATGATAATAAATTAACGAAAAAAGTGTTGATTTGAAAATTAAGGTGGAGAAAATGTGCTATGGCTAAGTTGTTGACGTTGAATTTGGACAATACGGAAGAATTGTGCGATGTTGGAAAAGCATTATCCACACCGGTGAGGCTGGATATATTGAAGCTTTTGAATGAGGAGAGTTTAAATATTGGGGAAATAGCGGAGAAGCTCGGCATAGCGGCATCGAGTGCTGCTTTGCATGTCCGGATACTGGAAAAGGCTCAGTTGATTAATGCGGAAGTGCAGCCGGGAACGAGAGGCGGAGTGCGTTTGTGCAGTAGAAAGAATGACGTGGTGACTATTGGCATACATAGTTCTCCGAGCAATGTGAATATGGTAACCAGTGTAAGTATGCCGATAGGAGCTTATACTGACTGTGAGATGTATTCCACTTGCGGGATTGCGGATGAGGATGGAATTATCGGAAATGAAGACTTGACCTATTGCTTCTACTTGCCGGAACATCTCAATGCTCAGATCCTATGGAGTTCTGCAGGATATGTAGAATACAAGTTCCCTAATCAACTCCCCAAAGAGGCGAATCTAAAACGTCTGGGGATATCTCTTGAGATCTGTTCTGAGGCACCGAATTATAGAGAGGATTGGAAATCCGATATTACGATGTGGATTAACGGTGTGGATTGCGGAATGTGGCGAAGCCCGGGAGACTTCGGAGCGAGAAGGGGGAGGCTTACCCCGCCGTCTTGCATGTCCGGGAATACCCAATATGGACTTCTGACAACATGGGAAGTGAGGAAGGACGGTTGTTACATCAATGAAAATAAGGTGGGAAGTGTTACGACTGAAATGCTGAATATTGGTGAGGGATCTTCGATTGTAGTTCGCATAGGTAATAAGAAGGATGCGAAGTACGTGGGAGGATTTAATATCTTTGGGGAGAAATTCGGCGATCACCCTCAGAATATCGTACTCAGTATAGAATATTAAATAGAAAAATGGTAAGAAGAAAATAGAGAAGAGATTTATCTATGTACTATAATGGCAGATATGAAAGGTACCTGTTTGTTGGATAAGGTTTTTGGATATTATCTAACGGAAGGGTTCCTTTTTTTATTCCACGGGAAAGGTCTTTGGAATTCAATTCCTGTCGAAAGAAACAGAAAAACTGTTTTAAATAAATGGTAAAAGCAAAAAGAGAAATGATTTAAAACATAAAAGTAAATTATAAAAACGACTAATGTTAATAAAAATATATAAAATAAATAAAAAAAGTATTGAAATAATATACAAAGTGTATTATTATATAAATATATTAAAACATAAATGTCGTTATTAATTAAAAAGGGGAAAAATATTAAAAACAATAATTATGTTTTTAAAAATTTGGTAAAGTATTTTACATAAAACAAAAAGGAGAGAAAAAGTTATGGCAAAAAGAGCAGTCGCATTATTTCTGGCAATGGTAACAAGTTTTTCCTTGATGGCATGTTCCGGCTCTAGTACAGGAACGAACCAGGGAGCTGCAGCGGATAGCGGAGCAGTAGAAGCGCAAGGAGAAGAGACAGCAGAAGAACAGGTGTCGGTGGCACCGGGTAAGAAAGGGTCTATTGAGTTCTGGACCGTGTTCACGGGAGCGGACGGTTCCTCCATGCAGGCTATCGTAGATGCTTACAATGCAACGAACCCCGATTATACAGTAAATCATCGTGCGATCGAAGCGAACGATTTATATTTGAAGATGCCTCTTGCAATTCAGTCAGCAACCGATGTTCCTGACGTAGCAATTAATCATGTCGAGAGAATTCCTTTGTTCCAGGAGATGGGACTTCTTGATGATTACAATGAAGTGTTAGCAGATTCTAATGTGAAACCTGAAAATTATAATCCGAAAGCATGGACAATGACAGAACTTGCCGGAGGGCATTATGGTATTCCTCTCGATGTTCACTCTTTCAGTCTTTATGTAAATATGGATTTATATGAGAAATATGGCAACGGATCTATGGATGATGGCGTGCTGACATGGGATGAAGTAAAAGAAGCAGGAGAAGCGTGCTTGGCAGACGAGATTATTCCGATAGGAATGACATGGCAGAGAGTTATGTTCTTATCCTCCTATGCGCAGCTCGGCGGAACATTGAGTACAGATGGTTCTGTTCCGGATTTCAACAATGACAAGGCAAAACAAGTATTCGATACATGGACAGAGTTAGAGCAGTTAGGATATACCAATAAAGACGGCGATGATCCGTGGCAGCTTTTCCTCGGCGGAAAGATGCTCTATTGTCCGGAAGGTATCTGGATGTATAACAACGTAAGAGAAACAGGGCTCAATGCTAAGATGTTCGATTATCCGGTATTCGAGCCGGGAACAAAGGGCAACTGGACATCATCTCACCAGTTCGTACTTCCTAAGAATCCGAACAGAGATGCAGAAAAGACACAGGCAGTTCTTGCTTTTATCGACTATCTTGGAAATAACGGCTTAGAATGGGCAAAAGCAGGTCAGGTGCCGGCACACGTAGCAATTAAAGAAGTTGCAGAATTCAAAGATATGCCGCAGGCATTCTTTGCAGATGAAAATGAAGAATTGAAGATTTATGACTATAAATATTATGGCTATGCAGTAGAAGCTTTGGATAAGATTACAGGAGAAGTATTATTTGGACGTATGACAGCAGAAGACGCTTTGAATCAGGCGGTACAGGAAACAAAAGGCCGAATTGAGATGGGCGAGTAATAAGTAATGCAAAAAGAAGGGGATACCGCAAGCGGATGTTATATCGAAGCAGTATCCCCTTCCAACAAGTAACAGGAGATGATGTAGAATGCAAAAAAGTGAAAAAAAGAAAAAGCTTAATATTACTCCATATCTGTTTATCGCTCCCCATGTGATTATATTTATTATATTTTTTTTGGTGCCGATGTTTTATGGTATTTATGCGTCCTTTACGAAATGGGATCTGTTCACACCGCCTACATTTGTAGGGTTGAAAAATTATAGTGTATTTTTGACGGATACGGAATCGGTCTTTTACAGACAGTTTTGGAACGGACTCAAGAATACGGTGATTTTCGTATTGATCTGTGTCCCGTTTCAGCTTGCGATTCCTTTGGTCATGGCATTGCTCCTGAATAAAAGGCCCAGAGGACGTAATATCTTCCAGGGAATATTTTATATGCCCACATTGTTTTCCATTACTTCCGTGACGTTGACATGGCTGTTCATATTTAACCGTTCTCTCGGATTATTCAATAAGTTGTTCGGGACGGATATTAACTGGTATGCTTCACAGCCCTGGGCGTGGATTACGATCGTGGCAACTACGATATGGTGGGGAATCGGAGGCAACTTGATCATATATGTTGCAGCATTATCGGGAATTGATAAATCAATTCTTGAGGCGGCGGATTTGGACGGTGCAAGCGGATGGAAGCGTTTCCGGTATATTATAGTTCCTTCCATTCAGTTCCCTCTTGTGTATACCCTTATCGTATCGGTCATCGCACAGTTCAATGTTTATGGGCAGCCGCTTATGTTAACAGCAGGCGGACCGAGTGAATCGACCTTTGTTCTTATTATGTATATTCGTAATCTGGCATTTGGAACAGGTAAATCGGTAGCGGGTATGGCCAGTGCTATGTCAACTTGTCTCGGAATTATTATAGGCAGCGTGGCCGTCGCTCAGCTTATATTGATGCGGAAAAATTCAGATTAGGAGGAACCCATGAAGAGAATTAAGAAAAATCAGGAAGATTCTTTTGTCTATCCAAATACGAAAAGAGATGGGTGGATCGCCTTTGCGATATTGACGGTATTCGCGGTTATTATGCTGATACCTTTAGGGTGGATTGTGATTTCTTCCTTTAAGATGGATGTGGAGATTCAGCAGGCGGGGGGATTTCTTCTCTTTCCAAAGACATGGACACTCGGCAATTTTAAGGAGCTTCTTTCTTTTACCAATAAGCAACTGCCGATTTATAAATGGTTCGTCAATTCCTTAATCGTGTCGGGGAGTCAGACGATTATTGCGGTAGTTATTTATTCGATGTCGGCATATGCTTATGCGAAGTTAAAATTTAAAGGAAGGGATATTATTTTTCTTGGAATTATGTTCCTGTCTTCTTTTCCGGCAATTACTACCATCATTCCGTTATATAAACTTATGCACGTGTTCGGATGGTTGAACGGACCTTTGGCGTTAATCGCCCCCGGTTTGGCAGGAGTAATGAATATCTTTCTCATTCGTCAGTTCATGTATGCGATTCCCGATGTGATTTTGGAATCAGCTAAGATTGATGGTGCGGGAGAGTGGAGGATATTTTCAAAAATTGTAATTCCCAATTGCAAGCCGATTCTTATTGCGGTAGGTTTATTTACCTTTACCGCAAACTGGAATGATTTCCTATGGCCTTCCATCGCAATTAATAACATCGATAATTTGACACTGACTGCAGGTTTGCAGCTTGCCAAGGGAGTGTATGGAACAATTCAGGTGGCAAGGATGTGTACCGTTGCGACCATCGCGATCATACCGATGGTTATCCTGTACATATTTACACAGAAATATTTCGTAAGAGGAATATCGTTATCATCAGGTGTTAAGGGATAGTGTATAAGTATAAAAATAAAGTAACTATTCAGTAGAACAGTTACAAATAAAATAGAATAAAGAAGGATTACGGAAGAAAGGAAATAAAAACTATGAATATTCCAAGAAATGAGTATCCCAGGCCCCAATTTGTTCGAGAGGAATGGCTGAGCTTAAATGGAAACTGGGAGTTTTCTTTTGATGTGGACAATTTCGATCAAAATATTACGGTTCCTTATGTATATCAGTCAAAGTTGTCCGGAATTGGTATTAACGAACCCCATGAGGTTGTTTGGTATCGTAAAAAGATAGATTTGCCAAAAGAGATGTTAGGTAAGGAGATTATCCTTCATTTTGGAGCGGTTGATTATAGCTGTAAGGTATGGGTGAACGGTGTGTTTATTACAGAACATATCGGAGGTCATATCGGTTTCGAAGTAAATATTACCGATGCTCTTAAGGATGAAGATAATACGGTTGTTGTGCAAGTGACAGATGCACCTTCTGACCTTGAGATTCCACGGGGAAAGCAGTATTGGAAAGATAATTCGGAAGGTATCTTCTACACCCGTTCTACAGGTATCTGGCAAAGCGTATGGATAGAGGCAGTGGATAAAGTCCATCTTAGCAGAGTCTTCCTCACTCCTGATTTGGATTATGCGCAGTTGGGAGTTCAGTACGAATTGAGCAGTGATAAGGCGACTAAACTGCGGACAGAGATTTATTATGAAAAAGAGCTGATGGCAGTGAATACCACAGATTTATTGCGAAAGGAAGGAAGCTTTAAGGTATTTCTCGATCAGCAACTGCTTAAGTGCTGGAATATGCAGGAAGATTTGGTATGGACTCCGGAGAATCCGAGACTGTTCGATGTGAAATTTGTGGTATATGAAGGTGATAGGGAAGCGGATACAGTATCCTCTTACTTCGGGCTGCGAAAAGTATCGATAGAGAATGGAAAGTTTCTTTTAAATAATCGCCCTTATTATCAGAAGCTTCTGTTGGATCAAGGATATTGGGAAGACTCTCTGCTAACGGCCCCCACGGACGAAGCTTTTATTAAGGATATTGAGCTGGCGAAATCCATGGGATTCAACGGCGTTAGAAAGCACCAGAAGATTGAAGATCCGAGATTCTTATATCATGCGGATAAAATGGGTTTTCTCGTGTGGGGAGAACTTCCGGCAGCTTATGTTTATTCCAGAAAGTATGTAAAGAGAATTACGGATGAATGGATGGATGAAATCTTCCGGGATTATAATCATCCGTGTATTGTAGTTTGGACACCTCTTAATGAATCTTGGGGAGTGTTCCATATTAAAGATAAGAAGGAAGAGCAAAGCCACAGTGCAGCTATGGTTCATATTACCAAGTCGTTGGATCAGACCAGACCGGTGATTTCTAATGATGGATGGGAGCATACGTGCAGCGATCTTGTTACCATTCACGATTACGAATGGAATAAGGAAATATTAAAGGAAAGATATCGTACGTTAGAGAATGTTCTTCAGTATGCACCGGGGGGCAGACCTCTGTTTGCGCATGGCTGGGAATACAAAGGGCAACCGGTATTAGTTACTGAATTCGGAGGAATCTCTTATAAAAAGGGCAACTGGGAGGGTTGGGGATATTCCAGCGCTACTTCCGATGAAGACTTTGCGAAGAGGTACCATGATGTGATAAGTCCGCTGCTTAAGTCCGAACATGTACAAGGCTTCTGTTATACAGAAATAACGGATGTGGAGCAGGAGATTAACGGGCTGTGCACTTATGATAGAAAGCCCAAGATTCCGGTAGAAATTATTCGTGCTATTAACGAAGGCAGGTGGAAACCGGAAAATGAGAGATAATAGGCTGGATTTCTTCAAAGGAATCTTGGTAATACAGATGGTATTTGCCCATTGTTTACAGTTTTTCTGTGACTTTGGGCAGGAGCCGGGGTGGAAAGTTGTTAGTGAATGGGTGAATCTCACTACTTTTTCGGGATTTGTATTCGCCTTTGGATTTGCGTATTATCTGGCATATTTGCAGAAGGATTTTAAATATGCGATTAAAAGAGGCAGTAAAAACATTCTTGTTTTATTAGGTGCTTATTATATTTCTGCATTTTCCTTCGCAATATTTATAGAAAGAATTCCTTTTCGGCAGGATCGTATTTTAGAGCTGCTATTGTTTCAGAGGCTGGCGGGATGGTCAGAGTTTTTGTTCTCTTTTGCAATGTTGACTTTAGTGACGTTTATCTTATGGAAGCCGTTAACCCATAAGAATTCAAAAGTATTACTAGGGATTGGAATATTTGCACTCCTGATTTGCGTTCTGCCCCATCGCGAAGTGAAGCCGGTTCTCGGAACATTGATCGGAGGGAATGGCGGGGCATATTTTCCGGTACTTCCCTTCTACATATATTTTGCGGCGGGGGTTTACTTGGCAAAGAGGAGGCTTGCTTTCGACGTGAAGGTATTATTGGTGTCCATTGCCGGAACCTCTTATATGATAGTGGATTATCTGTTTCTGACAAAGGGCTATCCGTCCCGCTTCCCGCTGTCATTGCCATGGTTAGTCGGCGGTGCATTCATTCTATATTGCTACTACCTGGCAGCAGGTTACTTAAGCAAGATAAAATGGTTATCTATAGTTAGCATAGTCGGAAAGAGCAGTTTATTCTATCTGTTGATCAGCAATCTTATTATCTTTGTTTTGAAAAGCAGCAGCTTCTATAAAATGGGCAGCGGATTCGGCATTGGGTTATGCATTATCATTATTGGGATTGGGTGCTATATCCAACGAACAGCCCGTTCTTAGATATTCTGTGCTTCGATTAAATGTGATAATTATTAAAAAGATTTTGTAAAAGTAAATATGCGATAAAGATGGAAAGGGCTCTTACGTATTCGCTTATAAAGCGATAGGTAAGAGCTTTTTATTCTATAGGGAAGACTTTGTTGCATTACTTTTGTTCTAAAAATGATTGACAAGTAAAAATAAATTGGGCATAATAAAATGAATTTACAACAATTATATAGTGCGCAATCATTATGAAAAATGTAAGTTGGTAAACAAGAAACAATGATAAGTAAAAAAATAGGAAAGAGAAGGGATGAATAATATGGGAATTTATGATTATGTAGTAAAGGACAAGCAAGGGGAAGATGTGTCATTATCTCGGTATAAGGGGAAGGTTCTGCTCATTGTGAATACCGCGACCGGCTGTGGTTTTACGCCGCAATACAATGGATTACAGACTTTGTATGAGAAGTATAAGGAACAGGGATTGGAAGTTCTGGATTTCCCTTGTAATCAATTTGCTAATCAGGCACCCGGCAGCGATGCCCAAATAAGCGATTTTTGCAGTCTGAGATATCATATTACATTTGATCAATTCTCGAAGATTTGTGTCAATGGTGAAAAGGAAGATCCTTTGTATACTTACTTGAAATCTCAAAAAGGAGGAGTTATGGGAAAAAATATTAAGTGGAATTTCACCAAATTCCTCGTAAATAAAGAAGGTCATATAGTGGCTCGTTACGGATCTGCCAAAGCGCCGGAAGATATGGAGAGCGAAATTGTGAGGCTCTTAGAAGAATAAGATAACCGGTCCGAAGAACTATCGGACCGGGAACGCCATATCGTATATGACTTCGGCCATTTCTTTTGCTGATTTAGTGAATCCGTTTTTTAACCAATGACGGATGAGTCCTACGCTTCCGTTTACAACAAATATAAAGCTATCTTCGCTCATTCCAAAGCCATTCTTCATGAAAGTGGAGGATGACATGCCGCATTGCTGATAGATGAGCGTAAACAGCTCCTTTTGAAAGTCGATATCTCCCTGTTCGCTCATCAGAACTTGAAGATGCCGGCTGTTCTCTACAAGATATTGACAGATTTTTTCTAAAACTTCAATGGTTCCCGACTTGTCTGTTTTCTCCATTACGGTGATAATGGCCTCCTTCAGCCATAGAAGGACATCGTCTTCAATTTTACGGAGGAGGTCATATTGATCGGTATAATGTGCGTAAAAGGTGGATCGATTGATATCCGCCTTGTCGCACAGTTCTTTAATCGTTATTTTGGATATCCGTTTTTCCTTCATTAATTCAATCAGACTGTCTTGTAACACCATTCTGGTATATCGTGTTTTTCTATTTTCCTTCATAAGAGTACCTCACTGTTACAATTAATTTTCATATTTTTGTTCTGAAACCGACATTTATAAGGCGAAGTGTTGTGAATGCTACGCGAAAAAATGTTCTGTCGGTTGCCAATCCAACACTGTGTATTTATAATAAGCTACAGGTAGGCATGAGTCAAGATGCTGTATTTTTTTGCAGTTTTCTTGACCTTTTTGCTTCTAACTTATAAATATCAGGAGAAAATGAAATGGCTTATATTGAATTTAATCATATTGTGAAAGAATATACTTCCGATGGAATATCTATCAAAGCGCTGGATGATGCGAGTTTTTCGGTACAAAAAGGCGAGTTGGCCGTTATTTTAGGAGCTTCCGGAGCCGGCAAGACGACGGCGCTGAATATATTAGGCGGTATGGATACGGTTACATCCGGCGATGTTATTGTGGACGGAGAATATATTTCCCAATATAACGACAAGCAATTGGTGGGCTATCGCCGCACTGATATTGGCTTTGTATTCCAATTTTATAATCTGGTTCCGAATTTAACCGCCCTGGAAAATGTGGAATTGGCGGCACAAATTTGTCAGGACTCCTTCGGTGCATCGGAAATCCTCGATAAGGTAGGACTTGCGGAGCGTAAAAGCAATTTTCCGGCACAGCTTTCCGGCGGGGAGCAGCAGAGGGTATCCATCGCACGTGCAATGGCGAAGAATCCCAAGCTTCTATTGTGTGATGAGCCTACAGGAGCGCTGGACTATAATACAGGAAAGCAGATACTGCAACTTCTGCAGGATACTTGCCGCAAGGATAATATCACCGTACTAATTATTACTCACAACGCCGCGATTGCCCCTATGGCAGACCGGGTCATTCACTTTAAAAGCGGTAAAGTTGTAAAGGTGGAACAAAATGAGAAGCCTATGCCTATCGCGCAGATTGAGTGGTGATGTGATGAAAGTTTTTCATAGGGATATTTGGCGTTCGATAAGAAAGGGCTGGAAACGTTTTCTATCTATTTTAATTATAACTGCGCTGGGCGTCGGGATGATGACAGGTTTGTATGCAGCTTGCCTCGATATGTATTATTCGGCGGATCAGTTTTTTGATGAACAGAATCTGTTTGACATTAGAATCCTATCCACATTAGGGCTGACGCAAGAAGATGTGGATATTTTAACGCGGATAGAAGGTGTGGACGCCGTTGAAGGAGGATATATAGAAGCTGTTTCCGTCGATATGACCGATACCAGAAAGACAGCGGATATGACTGTATTGAGTGAAGTGGGACTTAATATGCCGCAATTATTGTCGGGTGTGATGCCGACAAAAAAAGGCGAGATTGCCGTGACTCCTAACTATTTGGAGGAAAGCGGGAAAATGATAGGCGATACGTTGACGATAGAAGAGGATATGGAGACATCTACCCTTATGAATACTATATACACCATCACAGGTGTAGTATTAGATCCTAAGGATATCCGGGGAAATGACGAGATGGGAAAGAACCTTCGTTCTACCCTTATCTCTGATTATACATTCTTCATTACGAAAGCAGATGCTGACAACGATATTTTCACGGTAGTATATCTTGTTTTATCCGAAACGAAGGAGCTGAATTGTTACTCCGATGAATATGAAGGGAAAGTGCGGGGGGTAATCGACAATATTGAAAGCCGTATAAAAGTGCAGCGGGAGCAGGCGCGTTACGATGATGTTTTGAACGAGGCGCAAACAGAGATTGCAGAAGCCGAGGATACTATGAATGAAAAGTTTGCCGAGGCCGATCAGAAATTTGCGGATGCATGGATGGACATCAGTGAAGGTAGGCAGGAGTTGCTCGATGCAGAAGCAACGCTTCTTGATGAGCAAAAAGATGCGGAGGGAAAAATAGCCGAGGCCCGCGACAAGCTTGAAAAGGCGAAACAGGAGATAGCAGAAGCACAGGAGAAGCTAAGAATAGGAGAAGAAGAGCTTATAGAGGGGGAAGCACAACTGCGAATAGGTGAGCAGGAATTGGCTGCCGGTGAAAAAGAGCTCGTTAAGGGAGAAAAGGAACTGGAAGAAGCGGAAAAGAAGCTGATTGAGGGTGAGCAGGAGTTAGCAGCCGGTAAAAAAACGCTTATGAAATCCGAGCAAGAGTTGGCTGCCGGTGAAAAACAGCTAATAGAAGCTGAAAAACAACTGGAAGACGGAGAAAAGCAGCTCGTACAAGGTGAAGCAGAGTTGGAGGTGAATGCGCAAAAGCTGGCAGAAGGTAAACGGCTATTGGCAGAAGAACGTGAAAAGGCTTTGGAACAATTTGCAGGTGTGGAGAAAGAGTTCAGCAAGGCGCAGAGCCAACTGGACGCTGCACGTATTCAAGCAGAGTCCGGAGCCGCACAGCTTAAAGATGCTTTTGGTGATGAATGGCCGGTAAATGAATGGAATGCATTCGTGAATGCTGTGGCAGCCTTGGCTGTAACGGGGGTGGACGATGGCACTATTGCAGCAGCCACTGCTTCTGAGAACGGGGCACTGATTGCTGTGATAGAGGAAATAAATGGGCAGACGGGCCAAACGGACCCTGCCGCAGATGTTGTTGCCCAGGCAGCATTTGGAATGGGTAAAGTGAACGGAGGCCAGCAATCGTTGGATGAGCAAAAAAGTAGTTTTATCTTGCAAAAGGAGGCGGCTTTACAAAAAATCGATGAATCGGAAGCAGAATTGATTGCAGGAGAAATACAGTTAGGCGAAATGCGAAGGATGATAGAAGCACAAAAAGAGGAACTGAACGTCGGGAAAAGCAGGCTGACAGAGGAGAGAAGCAAACTGGAATTCGGAAAAGAATCTCTTGCCAAAGGTTGGGAAGAATGGAAAGCGGGCGAGGCAGAGCTAGAGGAAGGAAGAGCAAAATGGGAAGCCGGCAAGATCAAATTGTCCGAAGGCTGGGATGAATGGAGAGGCGGAAAGGCGGAGCTTGCCGAGAGTTGGTCTCAGTGGGAGGATGGAAAAAAGGAACTAGAAAAAGGAAGAAGTGAGTTAGAAAAAGGAAAAGAGGAGATAAAAGAAGGGGAAGCGAAGTTAAATAAGGAAGAAGCGGATGCCAGAATAAAGATTAAGGATGCCTGGAATGAAATTGCAGATGGGAAAGAAGAACTAGAGGAAGGTGAGATAGAATTAATCGAAAAAGAGCAGGAGTATGCGGAGGAACGAGAGGAAGCGCAGCAAGAACTTGCCGATGCATATGCTGAGCTGAATGATATCGATATGACGAAATGGTATGTACAGGATCGTACTTCTTTGGATAGTTATTCCAGTCTCGATAGTGATTTGTCCTCTATTGAAGGTGTGGGCAGGCTTTTCCCTGTTATCTTTTTACTCGTTGCAGTACTTATGAGTCTGACTACGATGACTAGAATGGTGGAAGAGGAGCGCGGATTGATCGGTACCTATAAGGCGTTAGGCTTTGGAAATGTGGATATCTATCGGAAATATCTTTTATTCGCTTTTGCGGCTTGTGTGCTTGGCGGTATTTTGGGCGATGTGTTTGGCTTTATCTTTATGCCTCGTTTTGTGGAGATTATTCTAAAGACACTTTACAGTTTACCGCAATACTATCTACGCTTTGATATTTTATATGGGGTAGGAGGAGCCATCTTATTTATGCTTGCGATTATGGGGGCAACGGCTCTTGCTTGTCATAATGAGCTGAAACAAATGCCGGCGGCTCTCTTACGCCCGAAATCGCCCAGAGCGGGAACCCGTGTATGGCTGGAGCATATTCCGGTTATCTGGAATCGCTTGAAGTTCTTAAATAAAGTGACCGTTCGTAATTTATTTCGTTATAAGAAACGCTTGTTTATGACGATAGGGGGAATTGCCGGCTGCACTGCTTTGATTATCTGCGGCTTCGCCATTAAGGATTCGGTTCTTAAATTGGCACCGAGCCAATATAACGATATCTATCGGTATGATTTGCTGGCTGTCTTTGAAGAAAAGGACAACGACGATATGATACGGCAAATAGCAAGCGATGATAATATTGAGAATTATATCAATCTGAGGATGGAAAGTGTGAAACTGCTGGGCGACGAAGGGGAATCCAGTGCTGTGCAGCTAATAGTGATTCCGGACGGAAGCTCTATAGAGGATTATATTCATCTTGAGAAGCCGGATGGTAAGCCTATTCTATTAGAGAATAACGGTGTTCTTGTGACGCAAAATGCAGCCCGGATTTTAGGACTCAAAACCGATGATACTGCTTCCTTGCAGAATTTGCAGCTAGAACAGAATGAGGTAACAGTAAGTGGAGTTGTAAAGAACTATTTAGGTAATAACGTATATATGACGCAAAAGTTATATGAATCATTGTTTGGCGTATATGAACCGAACAGCGTGCTGGCACATCTATCCGCAGTCTGTGCGGATCAGCCTGCATATGCCGAAAAGCTGCTCGATCATGACTCGGTACTTTCCGCAGTCAGCGTAGCTTCCCTGTTGGAGAACTTCGGATTCGATTTAATTAACGCGGTAGTTTTACTGCTTATTGTTATGGCAGGAGGTCTTGCATTTGTAGTTCTTTTTACTTTGTCGAATACGAATATCTCGGAACGTGTCAGGGAATTGGCAACCATTAAGGTACTGGGATTCTATGAGAAAGAGGTATATCAGTATGTAAATAAAGAAACACTGATCCTTACCGTAATTGGTATTCTTGTCGGTTTACCGGTGGGACGCATGGTAAGTAGTTTACTTACTACCGCCCTCAATATGCCATCCATCCATTTTGCAGTGTATATAGAGCCGGTCAGTTACTTATTCTCAGTAGCGATTACGTTCTGTTTTGCGGTAATTGTTAATTTGATTACTAACCGTTCCCTTGACCGCATTAATATGGTAGAAGCGCTTAAGAGCGTGGAGTGATGAAAATTATTTTCCGGTTGACAAAGCGGGGAAGATTACCATACAATTTAGATAAAGACGAAGGCGTTTTGATGATGACATCAAAGCGCTTTTTTGTATAATAGGAAAGTTCGTTCCTATTATGTAAATGCTCTTCACGCAGGAGGAAAAGGAGGTAATCAAAGAATGTTGGACAATAAAGTGAGTACCGGGATTTCCGGTTTCGATCAGACTATCGATTTGTTAAGATTGGGGGATAATGTAGTTTGGCAGGTTCAGTCCATCGAAGAGTATATGCAGGTGGTAAGGCCATATATACGGCAGGCTCAAGAAGATGGGCGTAGGCTTGTTTACTTTCGCTTCGGAAGCCATGAGCCATTGATGGGGGAGGATGAGCCTTCGGTTCTGTATGAAATGAATGCATCGGAGGGTTTTGAAAGCTTTACTACCCAAATATATAATATAATCGAAGAGGAGGGATTTAGGGCTTTTTATGTGTTTGACTGCTTAAGTGAGTTATTGGAATTCTGGTATTCGGATCTGATGATCGGGAACTTTTTTCGCGTCACCTGCCCCTTTCTTTATCAATTAGACACTGTCGCTTATTTTGCCTTAATTCGAGGAGTCCATACCCATAGTACGATTGCGCGTATTAGAGAAACAACGCAGCTTTTATTGGATATTTATAGTGTCGGTGAGAAAATCTGCATCCATCCGCTTAAGGTATGGGAGCGGTATTCTCCCACCATGTTCTTTCCTCATTTGATAGAGGGGGAAACTGCGATTTGTATTACTGCGAGCGCAGATGCGGCCGCTCTTCTTTCTGATCTTGGCATAAGCACTCAACCGAGAGATTATTGGGAAATCATGCTGGAGAAGGCACAGGATACTCTCGGAGAGGATAAAGAGAAGCAGGAGGAGATGAAGAGGCTTTTGATAGGATTGATAATCGGCAAGGAACCCCGGATGACAGAACTTGCTATGCGCTATTTTAAATTGGAGGATATTCTGGGTATCGCATCCCGGGAAATCGGAACCGGATTTATCGGCGGGAAGAGTGTCGGTATGCTGTTGGGGAGGAAAATACTTAAAAAAGATATGTGGAACACTCTGGAGCATCGCTGGGAGGTGCATGATTCTTACTATCTCGGTTCTGATATTTTCTATACTTATATTGTACAGAATGGATGGTGGAAGCTGCGCGTAAAGCAAAAGACCCCGGAAGGCTATTTCTCAATTGCACAGGAACTGCGGGAAAATCTCTTGCAAGGAAAATTCCCGGATATGATAAGAGAGCAATTTTTCCAGATGTTGGAGCATTACGGCCAGTCTCCTATTATTGTCCGTTCGAGCTCATTGCTGGAAGATAATTTCGGCAATGCTTTTGCAGGAAAATATGAAAGTATCTTTTGTGCTAATCAAGGTTCTCCGGAGGAACGTTGTAGAGCATTCGAGCAGGCAGTACGTATGGTATATGCCAGTTGTATGAGTGAAGATGCCCTGGCATACCGTCAAAGCCGCGGGCTGACGGCTCAGGATGAACAGATGGCTATCATTGTACAGAGAGTTTCCGGTGATCACTATGGAGATTTGTTTTTCCCTCATATAGCAGGAGTGGGGAATTCCTCTAACCTGTATGTATGGAGCAAAGATATGGACCCGGATGCCGGCATGCTGCGACTGGTTTTCGGATTGGGTACCCGTGCCGTAGATCGGATTTCCGGCGATTACGCCAGAATTGTGCCCTTGGACCGCCCTGCGGAGAGGCCGCCCATCGACTATGGAGATGAAAAGAAATTCTCTCAGCATAAAGCAGATGTTATCAATCTGCGAGAGAATTGTTTGACAGAAATACCATTGGATGATTTGTTTGTCTATGATTTGAAGACAGATAAAAGAATTTTTTTCAGCGTTGATTTCAGTACGCTTTCCTGGTTGCAGGAGCACGGTATTCAAAAGGACTCCGCTCCTCAAATTCTGGATTTCAAGAAATTGTTGTCGGAAACAGAATTTCCTGAGCTTGTACGTACAGTGTTATCCAAACTGGAAGCGGCCTACAATTATCCTGTAGATATTGAATTCACTGCAAATTTCAACAGGGATGGTCTTCTTAAGTTCAACTTGCTGCAATGCCGGCCGCTGCAGACAAAAGGGCTTGGGAAGGCTGTGGAACTGCCGCAGCCTAAACCGGATGAAATTTTCTTTTCGACGGAAGGGAATTTCATGGGAGGCAATGCAAGACTGATGCTGGATTATGTGATTTATGTAAAACCGGAAGAATATATCAGGCTTCCGGAACAGAGAAAGCATCAGATTGCTCGTCTGATAGGCATACTAAATCAAAAGTTCAAGGGAAGCAGTGTATTATTGATCGGTCCGGGAAGATGGGGAACGTCCACTCCGTCTCTAGGTGTTCCGGTTCACTTCAGTGAGTTGTGCAATATGGCGGCTATCTGTGAAGTGTCATACCGACAGGCGGGTCTTATGCCTGAGTTATCCTTCGGAAGTCACTTTTTTCAAGATATTGTGGAAACAGGTATATTCTATGCGGCGATTTTCGATGGGGAGCCGGAAGCCTCCTTTTATCCGGAGAGACTTCTGTGCCGGAAAAACCTGCTCGGCGAAATGCTGCCCAGAGAAGGAGAGTGGGAACAGGTAATACATCTGGCACGGACGGAAGGGATGACCTTGTATTCCGATATTATAAGCCAGAAACTGTTATGTTTCTAAGACATATAAACCTCTTTACGAATAGGAGCGGTTGAGCTTTCGGAATTCAAGAGGTGTAATGCCGGTTATCTTCCTGAATCTTGCGATAAAGTGGCTGGCATCGAGAAAGCCTACCCGTTGCGCGATATCCTCTACTTTCATCCGCGGATAGATTAATAGAAATTCCTTCGCTTTATTGATCCTGTAAGTTGTCAGGTATTCATAAGCAGAACATCCGAGGAAACGGGAAAACAATCGGGAAAGATACTGCGGAGTGATAAAGACTTGTCCGCTTAGTTCCTGAACCGTAAGTTCCATGTCATAATGTGTTTCGATTTCCTTTATTACAGGATCTATATATCTTTGATATAAAGGGTCATTAATCAGATCATTGGTATAAATACCATCTACGAAATTCATCAACATACAGTAACAATCAATGGAAAGCAGCTTTACATCCACTGGAGGGTTTTCATATTTTTCCATCACATTAGCGATAAGGGCACTGATTTTAGTGCCCTGTTCTTTTTCTATGAAAATAACCTGTCTGTTTCCGAGCATTGTGGAAATGCTGCTTTCAATAACTCCGGTAAAGGTGGCAAAAGATGTCATCCACTCCTCTGTCTGGCGGTAATAGGAGTGGGAAATAAAGGGCGCAATAAGAACACCTTCGCCTTCGTTCAATATATATTTTTTCCCTTGTATTGTAATCCTGCCAGTGCCTTTTTCTGTTTGGAGATAGTGATAAAGAGGATAGCCCTCCGGCCGGGACAGATCTTCCTGGTTCCAGGAATTTCCAATGGAGTCAAAAGTCAAAGGCTCGCTGACAGGAGTGCTTCTGAATTTAATTGGCATACGTATCACCTGTTTCAAAATGTTATATTTTTTAGCTTAACATACTACACATTCCCTTGTCCAATTATAATATAATGATACCAGAATCAAAACACTTTTTGATCCCAACATCACATAATGTACCTAAGAAGAACATTAATCTGGATATTTCGCAAATACCTAAGTATTCATTGGAGAGAGGAGTATTGAAATGGAGAAAAAGTTTCAAAGGATTTTATATGGGGGAGATTATAACCCGAATCAGTGGCCGAAGGAAATCTGGGATGAGGATATGAGAATATTCAAAAATGCTCATATCAACAGTGCTACTATCAATGTATTTTCATGGGCGAAGATTCAGCCATCGGAAGAAGAATATAACTTCGCACAATTGGATGAAATTGTGGATATGTTAAGCGAGGAGAATTATGATATTGTGCTTGCCACATCGACGGCTGCGCTCCCTGCCTGGATGGTGAAAAAATATCCTGAGGTGGCAAGGACGGATTATGAAGGGCGGCATCATAAATTCGGACAGCGCCATAATGCATGTGCGAATTCACTTGTCTATCAGAAGTATGCGGCGACGCTTGCAGGAAAACTTGCAGAGCGTTATGGAGATAATGAGCGTATCGTATGCTGGCATATCAATAATGAATATGGCGGTGATTGTTATTGCGAAAAATGTGAAAAAGCATTCCGTGTATGGCTGAAGAAAAAGTATAAGACACTGGAAGCGCTGAATAAGGCATGGAATCTCGAGTTTTGGGGACATACCGTCCATGAATGGGATGAGATCGTGCTTCCTA
This sequence comes from Kineothrix sp. MB12-C1, assembly GCF_030863805.1. Classification (NCBI taxonomy): domain Bacteria; kingdom Bacillati; phylum Bacillota; class Clostridia; order Lachnospirales; family Lachnospiraceae; genus Kineothrix; species Kineothrix sp. MB12-C1. The sequence goes on along the minus strand of NZ_CP132957.1, from coordinate 1,068,272 downwards.
ATGCATTAAGTGAAGGATTATTCGATGATAACACTGCTTTTGCAGGAATTTCCATCGATTATCGCAGATTTAATTCGGACAGCATGCTCGATAATTACAAGATGGAAAGAGATGCTATTCGCCGGTTTGACAAAGAAACCGTGATAACGACTAACTTGATGGGAACTTATAAAGGTCTCGATTATTTCAAATGGGCGAAGGAAATGGATATTGTATCGTGGGATAATTATCCGAGCTATGATACCACATGGAGCTTCACAGCGATGAACCATGATTTGATGCGTGGATTAAAGAATGCGCCTTTTATGCTTATGGAGCAGACACCGAGCCAGCAGAACTGGCAGAAGTATAATTCTCTTAAGAGACCGGGGCAGATGCGGGCTCAGAGTTATCAGACAGTTGCCCATGGAGCGGATACGATACAGTTTTTCCAGCTTCGCCGCAGTGCAGGAGCATGTGAGAAATTTCACGGCGCAGTAATTGAACATGTGGGAACAGAGAATACCAGAGTATTTCGGGAAGTGCAACAGTTGGGAATGGAGCTGGAGAACCTGGGAGATGCAACGCTCGGTTCTGTGAATGAATCGGAGGTAGGGATTGTTTTCGATTGGGATAATTATTGGGCACTCGAATATACAAGCGGCCCCTCTGTTGATCTGACATATGTAAAGCATATCCACCAATATTATAAGTTCTTCTATGATAAGAATATAGGCGTGGATATGATTCCGTTCGATGCTGACTTTAGCAAGTATAAGGTTGTGGTAGCTCCGGTTCTTTATATGGTAAAGGAGGGGATGCGAGAGGCTCTGGAAGAGTTTACTGCAAATGGAGGAGCGTTGATTACTACTTATATGAGCGGAATTGTAGATCAGTCGGATAATGTACATCTTGGAGGCTATCCGGGACCGCTTAGGGAGTTAGCGGGTGTCTGGGTGGAAGAAATTGACGCCCTTGCGCCGGAGCAGTCCAATGAAGTAATCTTCGATGATGGGACAAAGGCAAAATGTGGACTTGTATGCGATCTGATGCATCTTGAAGGCGCAGAAAGCCTTGCGAAATATGGAAGTGACTTCTATAAAGGAATGCCTGCTGCAACGAAAAACAAATATGGAAACGGCGTAACTTACTATATAGGAACGGATATAGAGGAAGAAGGACTCAATAAAATACTTGAAATGGCTGTGGAGAGTGCGGATGTGAATCCGGTGATTAGCGAGAAGTCTGAGCTTGAGATCACTTGCAGAAAGGCGGATAATCATAGTTTTTACTTCGTTATGAACTTTACGGACAAAGACCTTCAAGTACCTTCCAGCTTGGCAGGAAATATGGATATGCTGACAGGAGAAACGGTAAAAGAAGAGGAAATACTTTCTAAATATGATGTGAAACTCATACTAGTGGATAATTGAAACGGAAATGGTGCACCTGATTACCGGCAATGATAAAAAGCCACACGCCGGTAAGAGGTAAATGGAAGTATTTTACTGAATAGTTACGTATTTCATATAATATCAAAGATCCAGATAAGTAGTTTCTTCATCTCTTGTTTCGTATATGGTTCCGTAGGGATGCAGGGCCGGGGCATAGATAGAGAACATTTTTAACTTATCGGGACCAGTGTTTATCACATTGTGCCATGTACCGGCGGGAACGAGTATCGAGTAATTTTCATATACATGTGCCTGATAATTCAAGCAATCCGGGCAGTTTCCCATAATGACAAGTGCAGACCCGCGTTCTATATAGAAGAATTGATCGGAAGTATCGTGAACATCCATACCGATATCAGAGTCTACCGGTACAGACATAAGGGTAAGCTGCATATTCTTGCATGTCCAGCGGGCGGTTCGGAAATTAGTATTCTCCAAGGTGTCCTGTCTTAAATTGGTAACGAATGGCTTAGGACCCTGATCGATATTATCGTAAGTATCACAGCAGTCGCTATTAAAAAAATCCATGATATCTCCCCCTGAGAGTAGTTATAATACTATTATATTACGGAATTTTGTAAATATTACGGTTTAAATTTCACAACATATTGTGATATGAATATAGAAAAATTAATATATACAGAAAGAATCTGCAAAACGGTATATAACCGCGATGCAGATTCTTTCTATTTTCTATAAGATTTTATCTACTGTTCATTATCCGAGATTAAGGTAATTGCAAAGTGCGTTTAATAACTCGGTACAACTATTAAAATTAAAACACATAATTTTGCCCTCCTTATTTCTAAATTATTTTTATTTGTATTAGCTAACTACAAATAAATTGTAACAATTTCGTAATATTTAAACAATAGGAGATAAATGGAAAATCAAGAAAAATACATATTATGATTATTAAAAAAATGAAAAACATTGATTTTATCAGGGTTTTTTAGAAACATATATGTAAAATCTAATTAAAAATTAAAATTAAAACTATAAAAAACAAAAACAAAATATTACGAAAATGTTACAACAAGTCGTGTGAGACAAAAAAGGGGATTTTTGGTATTATAATATAAACGTAACTGTTTAGTACCTTCATAGTTACATATAAACTTAATAAAGATGCTGGAAAATAGATAGTGGATATATGAAAAGAAAAAGATAGAAATTATGGGAGGGATATTATTATGAGAAAGGGCGTCGCACTGAAAGGAAGAATGGTAGTAGTACTTGCTGCATCGATACTGGCACTGGGCCTATATGGCTGCAGTCAGCCTGGGGAAGCTGAGGTTGAAGAAGCCATGGCGGAATCTGGGACAGTTGCGGCAAGAGTGCAGGAGGCAGAAAAGAAGGCAGATACGAAGAACCAGATCGAACCAGAGTCAGTTATGGAAGTTGATGGTGAGAAGGAGGGGAAGACGGAGGATAAGGCCCAAAGTTCAAATGGCCAAAAAGTTTCTGAGGACTCTGTAAATACTGAAGATGCGGAAACTTCTGAGTCTGAAGAAATAAAAAAGGATTTCCCGCCATATACGGTATCAGTTTTGGAATCGGCAAAGGTAATGTATGCAGTTCATCCGGTAAATATAAGAAAAGGTCCTTCGACTGATTATGAAAGGATAGGCAGTTTGAACCGTGGGCAAGAAGTTCTGGTGAGCGGTCAGGCAGATACCGGATGGTTTGAAATCTCATATGAGGAAGAAAAGGGATACGTAAGCAATCGATATCTTCAAGATAATATGCCTGTAGAGGAAGCGATACCAACAGCCGCAGAAAATGAGGGGCAGCCGGCAGGACAGCCGGTACAGGCAGTTACAGAGGTGAAAAGTGTGGCAGGAGTTATCTTAGTAGGCGACTCCAGATTTGTGCAAATGCAGGAAAATGTAGGGGAGAATAGTTGTACATGGATTGCGGAGAGCGGAAAAGGTTATAACTGGTTCAATGAAAATGCGATTGCGAGAATCGACGGCAGTGTAGGGAAAGGTTCCAAGATTCTCATTAACCTTGGTGTCAATGATCCGGGCAATTTAAACAATTACTTGACATTAGTAAATGCAAAAGCGGCAGAGTGGGTCGGCAAGGGAGCCAGAGTCTACTACGCCTCCGTGAATCCGGTATGGGAGAATCCTTATGTTACGGAGGAACAGGTGGAGTATTTCAATAGTCAGCTTCAAAACGGATTGAGCGGTGATGTGCAATGGATAGATAGTCACAGCTATCTGGATTCTATCGGGTATAAATTGGTGGATGGTCTTCATTACAATGCGGAGACCTATCAGAACCTTTATGCATATTTTATGAGCTGCCTGTAAATAGGTTAATTAGGAAAGCGCCAAAATGCATGCTTTATACATTTTGTGTGCATCGCGTAGCGTGTTGCTGGTCACGGAGTGAACAGTAACATTTTGGCTTGTATTGCAAAGGTGAATCTGTTATAATCGTTGATGATAATGGACCCGCAGGCAGTTGCCAAACGGACATGCTTGCATGCCCCTTCGTTCGCTGCCTTCACGGGAATAAAGAATGATAAGAAGATTAAAGGAGAGGAAATATGAAAGGAAATATTGTTGTTGGACAGTCCGGCGGCCCTACGGCTGTAATTAACTCATCGGTAGCGGGCGTATACGCAGCGGCTAAGAAATTAGGTGTAAAGAAAGTATATGGTATGGTACATGGTATCCAGGGATTTTTACAGGATAACTTATGTGACCTCGATGAATACCTTAGTGATGAGACGGGTATCGAACTGCTCAAGAGAACTCCTTCCGCATTTTTAGGTTCCTGCCGTTTTAAAATGCCGAAAATCGAAGGACATGAAGAAGTATATGAAAAAGTATTTGAATTCATGGAAAAGCATGATATTGAATGTCTGTTCTATACAGGTGGAAATGACTCCATGGATACGGTAAAGATGCTGTCCGATTATGCAGCAGCTCATAATAAATCTCAGAGATTTATCGGCGTGCCTAAGACGATTGATAACGATCTTCCGATTACGGACCACTGCCCGGGATATGGTTCGGCAGCGAAATATATCGCGACCAGCTTAAAAGAAATTATCCGTGATAACGAGTCATTCGGTGTTGAGAAACCTACCGTATGTATTGTAGAGATTATGGGACGTCATGCCGGATGGTTGACAGCAGCAGCAGCTCTTGCAAAAGGAGAGGACTGCAGTGGTGTAGATGCTATTTATCTTCCGGAAGTAGCTTTCGATATGGATAAGTTTATGGATAAAGTAAAACATTTAGGAGCGACCAAGAGTTCCGTAGTGATCGCTGTATCCGAAGGTGTAGCTTTGGCAGACGGACGTTTCGTATGTGAGCTTGCGGATGCGGATAAGGCAGTAGATGCATTTGGACACAAGCAGTTGTCCGGTACGGCTGCATATCTTTGCTCTTTAGTAGCGGCAGAAACAGGTCTTAAGGCTCGTGCGGTAGAATTCTCTACTTTACAGCGTGCAGCTACTCACCTCGCTTCTTTAACAGATATTAACGAAGCATTCCAGGTTGGACATGACGCTGTTCTTGCAGCAGAAGAAGGAAAGACCGGAATGATGATTACCCTTAATAGAAATGGTGAAGATCCTTATCAGTGCGGTACAAGCGCATACGATATCCACGCAATCGCTAACGTAGAGAGACCGGTACCTGCTGAATGGATTACAGAAGATGGATGCGGCTTGAACGAAGGTTATGAAAGATATGCAAGACCTCTTATCATCGGTGAATTACAGCCTTTATTCATTAACGGCTTACCGAGACATCTTGTAAGAAAGAAATAAGGTAACGCTTCCGAATACCTTAAATATAATTGCTTAGGAAATATAGAAGAAGTCATATGCGAATGGAAGTAAATCGCGTATGGCTTCTTTTTTATGTAATAGATGCTCAGCTACTTTCTATGGGTTTTGCGATAGCTGCTGGGGGAACAGTTCATAAATTTTCGAAAGGTTTCTGAGAAATAGCTGCTCCCGTGAAAACCTAGCATTTCTGCAATTTCCGTAACGGATTTATCGTTCGCCAGTAAGAGGGGAAGGCTTTTTTGGATTCGATAGTTAAGTAGATAGGTGAAAGGAGTCTGGCGGAGCGTACGTTTGAAGAGGTGGCAGCATTCACTTTTGCTCACATAACAAGAAGCGGCAATCTCCTGAAGAGAAATATCCTCATGATAATGAGATTGAATGAAGCCGATTGCTTCCTTTAAGCGTTTAATATCCATAGCTGTTCCTGTCTCTTTTTTATTCAGGTATGGTTTTAGTTCCTGAAAAAGAAGAAACCAGAGCGAACATAACTTTTCTGTTAATAGAAGTTCATAGCCATCTTCCTTCGCGTTCAGAATATGTGCCGATTCTAAGAGCAGGGCGATCACCTTGCCGCCAAATGAGGAATTCCCATTCAAATACTTAGCAAATAATCCGGAATCGGTACAGATAGGATCCACATAGCGATTGAAAATAAGGCTGTTCTCGTAGCCGAATATAATAACGGGATTCAGTACAAAGGCAAGATAGCTGCAATCCGATGCTCCGTCGGTAGTCCTGGCAGTATGGAGAACGTTGGAGTTGGTGAAAATTGCATTTCCGGCATTTATTTTATATAAAGTATCGTTTGCCTGGTATTCCATACAACCTTCTGTCACATAGGTGAACTCCACTTCGTAGTGCCAATGAATAGGAAAAGAATTCTGCTCGTAATTGGATAGATGTTCATAACCGACACGAAAGGGAAAGGAGTATTTATCAGTAGTATTTTTTTCTTTCAGGTTATCGTCGAGGAAAAGTCTGAATTTTTCCATAGAGCTCCTTTCAACAATATTGTTATATAAAAGACCATTTTTGAGATAGAATAAATATATTTTTATACATTATACTTGCTATATAAGGAAAAATCAATGTAATGAAAGGAGTATAGAAAAGGATGAAGCAATATGTATTTACCGACAAAGAAGGAAGTTTTCAGGTGGAGAATCCGGAGCTTACCAGTTATCTTTATTTCCCGGTGGCGGGAGAATCCGGAGTAATGAGCAGCATTACCCCTTTACTGGGAGGAGATTCAAAAACAGGGCAGAACACATTTTTGTTAGAACCGGTCAGCAGTGAAAACCTGCATAACAATAAGTCGACCCGTAACTTCTGGCTTAAGATGACGGATGGGAACCTTTGGTCCGTAACAGGAGCATCCGCAAAGCAGCAAGCGGAGAAGTTTACCGGAGCCAAAGAGGAAACTCTTCTCGAGGCAGGCATTATGTGGCATAAAATAACGAGAAAATCAGCGCTCTATCATTTAAACGCAGAAATCGTGACCTTTGTTCCCTGTACCGAGGACAAGGTAGAGCTTACCATGGTGACGATTACGAATACCGGGAAAGATTATGTGACGGCTTTGCCTGTAGCGGCGATTCCTATTTATGGAAGAAGTGCGGATAATATCAGGGACCACAGAAATGTTACGAGTATGCTTCATCGGATTTTCACGGTGAAAAACGGAGTGGCGGTGAATCCCACACTGACCTTTGATGAACGGGGACATCGGAAAAATACGGTAGTATACGGTGTATTCGGAAGAGGAAATGGAGAACTTCCCACGGGATTTTTACCGATAGCGGAAGACTTTATCGGGGAAGGCGGAGATTTCCAGACTCCGGGAGCATTATATAGTAACAGCATCAATACAGTACCTGCCGGTACCCGAGTGGATGGTCTGGAAGCCTTGGGAGGACTTGTGTTTGAAGAATTTACATTGAATCCCGGGGAAAAGGTTTCCTACGTGATAGCTCTCGGTTATGGGGAAGATGTGCAGGAATTGTCTGTAGCGGCAGATCATTACTTGACGGAAGAGGCTTTCTTTGAACAATTAACGAGGACTAAGACATATTGGAAGGAGAAGATTAACGTATCTTACGAATCAGGAGACGAAAACTTCGACCAATGGATGTATTGGGTGAATTTCCAACCTATGCTTCGGCGTATTTATGGTTGTTCCTTCCTGCCGCATCATGATTATGGGAAGGGTGGACGAGGATGGAGAGACTTATGGCAGGATTGTCTGGCACTTCTTATGATGAATCCATCGGGCGTCAGGGAAATGCTGCTGTCTAATTTCGGCGGCGTGCGCATGGATGGTACGAATGCAACAATTATCGGTAAGGGGCAAGGAGAATTTATTGCGGATAGGAATGGAATTGCCAGAGTATGGATGGATCATGGTATGTGGCCCTTTATGACATCTCATTTATATATGAGGCAGAGCGGCGACTTGGAATTTATGTTAGAGGAAGCAGAATACTTCAAGGATGCCCAAGGGTTCCGGGGAGAAGGGCAGGATAAGGAATGGTGCCAGGAAGACGGCTGCAAACAGAAGACGAGAGAAGGGATTATCTATCGGGGAACAATTTTGGAACACATCCTTCTTCAACATCTGACGGCTTTTTATGATGTAGGCGAGCATAATCATATGCGGCTTAGGGGCGCTGACTGGAACGATGCCCTCGATATGGCATCCGAGCGTGGAGAAAGTGTGGCTTTCACAGCAGCTTATGCAGGCAATATGGAGGAGATAGCGAATCTGCTTCTTTTTATGCAGGAGCAAGGCGGAGTGCAGACCATTGCGTTATTACAGGAAATGAAAGTGTTGCTGCAAGAAGGGGAGACACTTTATGAAAATATAGAAGAGAAAAAAAAGTTATTGACCCGTTACTGTGCGAGCTGTAGTCATATGATATCCGGCGAGAGGTTTATGATAGATATAAAAGAGCTGTCCCGAAATATACAAGGTAAGGCTGAATGGTTAAAAGAACATATTAGAAGGACAGAATGGCAGAAAAATGAAGAAGGATTCTCTTGGTACAACAGTTATTACGATAATAACGGCAGACGTGTGGAAGGAGATTATCAAAAGGGCGTCCGTATGATGCTGACCGGTCAGGTATTCGCTGTGATGTCGGGAACGGCTGAGAAAGCGCAGGTAGAAGAGATTATAAAAGCAGCGGATAGATATTTATATACACCGGAGGTTGGTGGTTATCGGTTGAATAATGATTTCGGAGAAATTAAGACCGATATGGGAAGAATGTTCGGTTTTGCTTATGGGCAGAAGGAAAATGGTGCTGTGTTCAGCCATATGACGACTATGTATGCCAATGCTTTATATAAGAGGGGATTTGTAAAAGAAGGCTTCCGGGTAGTGCAAAGTCTCTACCGTCATGCCAGCAATGCAGAAAAGTGTAAGATATATCCAGGAATTCCCGAATATATCGATCCGAAAGGAAGAGGTGTCTACCATTATCTCACGGGAGCAGCCAGTTGGATGCTTATGACAGTACTTACGCAGATGTATGGGGTAAAGGGCGAATATGGGAATCTGAAGCTGGAGCCAAAGCTTCTGGCGGAGCAATTTGATAAGAACCGCGAGGCGGCGGTACATCTGGAATTCGCAGGAAAGAAGTTATATGTGAAGTACTTGAATGAGCAGGGGAAAGAATACGGTGAGTATAAAGTAAAAGAAGTCATTATGAACGGGCAGCATGTGGCTGGTAAAGAGGCTGTTATCGGGAAAGAATATTTTAATTCCTGCCAGACAAAGAGAGAGAACGAGATTGTAGTGGTGCTTGGCTGAGGGAAGGGAGAAGCGTATGTTTGATAAAAATGGGAGATATATAGTAGAAAATTATGGGAAGGGAAGTGTCTTTGCCAGTTTCCTACCCGGTATTAGCGGGAAGCTCGGTATTCCTATATGGACTTTTTATGTGAATCGGGGACAGGGAATCACCAGTTTTGGAAGTGGGGATAAGGATCATTCCATTATGGAATTTTACCCGGCACATCAGGCTTATCAAATGGTGAAGCGGCAAGGATTTCGTACGTTTGTAAAGAAGGATGGCAAGTATCTGGAGCCTTTTTCCACCGATGAAAACAAGTTGACAATGTATATTGGCAAGAATGAATTCGAAATTGAAGAGCGCAATGAAACAGAAGGGCTTTTGACTAATGTTCTTTATTATACCCTTCCGGAAGAAGCGATTGGCGGTCTGGTGCGTGAGGTCACATTCCGTAATATTAGCGGAAAGAGGATGAAGCTTCAAATATTGGATGGAATGCCCGCACTCATTCCTTATGGGGTATCCCTATCTCATATAAAGGACATCGGGCAGACTGTGAAGGCATGGATGCAAGTAGAAGATGTGGAGAGTGGATTGCCGTATTTTCGTGTGCGTGCTAGTGTGGCTGATAGTATTGCAGTACAGGAGATAGAGGAAGGTAATTATAGTTTTGCGGTGACAGAAAGTGGAGAAAGGTTGCCTATTATTGTAGATCCGGAGGTCATATTTTCATATGACACCTCTTTGACCAAAGCAGTCGAACTGGAGGAGGGGAATCTTTCTGAGCTGCTTTCCAGGCCGCAGATAACACAGAACAATGTTCCTTGCAGTTTCTTTGCCTTGGAAAAGGAGTTAGAAGACGGGGAAAGTGTGACAATATATGAAGTGACCGGTATGGTAGAAAGTAAGGAGCGGTTAAAAACGTTTTCTGACAAGTGTGTCGGAAAAGAGTATTTCTTCAGAAAACATCAGGATTCCATACGACTGACAGAGGAGTTATGTGAAGTAATTCATACGAAAACGGGGAATTCTGTCTTCGATGCTTACTGTAAGCAGACTTATTTGGATAATCTGCTTCGCGGCGGTTATCCGGTACGGCTTGGAAAGAAGATCTTCTACCTTTATTCCAGAAAGCATGGGGATATCGAGCGCGACTATAACTTCTTTCAGATGTCACCGGAGTTCTATTCTCAGGGAAATGCTAACTTCCGTGATGTGAATCAGAATAGAAGATGCGATGTGTTATTTACCCCCTATGTAGGCGATAGCAATATTAAGACTTTCTATAACCTCATCCAGACCGATGGATATAATCCGCTCCAAGTGCAGAAAGCAATTTATACGGTGAAGGAAGAAAAACTTGCGAAAATAGGTGGACTTATCAAAGATGACTGTATGAGTCAGTTGAAAGAAGAATTGAAAGATTCTTTTACCCCGGGAAGTTTGGCTCGTTTTGTACGAAACCGGAACATCTTAAAAGAGGCAGCGGGAAAAAGCGAAGACTGTCTGTTAGAGGAATTGATCGGTGAAGTTATGGATGAAGCGGATAGCGCGATGAATGCCTCGTTCGGCGAGGGGTATTGGACGGATCACTGGACTTATAATCTGGATTTGGTGGAAACTTATCTAGCTGTATATCCCGAACGAGAGGAAGAGTTGCTCTTTGACGATGCTTCATTTACCTATTATGAATCCCGGGCAACGATCAATCCCAGACGGTTGCGTTACGAAGAAACTGAAAAAGGAATCAGGCAATACCATACGCTGGATCACCGGGTGAAAGAAGGAGTGAAGGGAGAATATGTCCGCACCGATTACGGCAAAGGTGAGATATATCGTGGAACTTTAATAGAAAAGCTTATTCTCTTATGCGCGGTGAAGTTCGCGGCATTGGATCCCTATGGTATGGGAATTGAGATGGAGGGAGGTAAGCCCGGTTGGTATGATGCTTTGAACGGTATGCCGGGGCTGCTCGGTTCTTCCATGTGTGAGACTTATGAATTACACAGGAACTTGGACTTTGTTATTACGCAACTGGAGAAATATGATAGGTCTGTATTATGTGCAGAGGAAATGGCGGCACTTTTCCTGAATCTAAATGCAGTCTTGGAAGCTGCTGTGGATGGAAACGGAGAAATAGCATGGAAGGATATGGATACATGGAATGCCATTAATGACAGAAAGGAAGAATACCGCGAAAAGACTTTGTTTGGCTTAAGCGGTACTATGGCAGAGATTCCGGCAGCAGAGGCACTGGAGATTCTGAAGCGTTTCCGCCTTCTTGTTTCAGCAGGCATCAGCCGTGCGATAGAGTATGGAGGGGGAATCGCTCCGGCATACTTCACCTATAAGGTGACGGATTATGAAAAGAGAGAAGATGGTATTCATATAAAAGAAGTGGAGATTGGTCAGCTCCCTCATTTCCTGGAAGGATCGGTTCGCTTTATGAAGCTGAATCTATCGATGGAAGAGAGAAAGAGTATGTATCGAAGAGTGAAAAAAAGTGGTATGTACGATGAAAAGCTCAAGATGTACAAAGTCAATGAATCGCTAAAAGATGCAGGCTTCGAGATAGGGCGTGCGAAAGCCTTTACTCCGGGCTGGTTGGAAAACGAATCTATTTGGCTTCATATGGAGTATAAATATTTACTGGAGCTTCTGAAATCGGGAATGTATGAAGAATTTTCCGAGGACTTTAGGACTTGTGCAGTACCTTTTCTCGATGAACAGGTATATGGAAGAAGCCTGTTGGAGAATTCATCCTTTATCGTAAGCAGTGCGAATCATAACGAGAAAATACATGGAAAAGGTTTTGTAGCAAGGCTTAGTGGTTCTACCGCGGAATTTATCCATATGTGGCAGATTATGATGTTTGGATTAACTCCGTTCTATCAGGAAGAAGGAGAATTGAAGCTGCGTTTTATGCCGACGATACCGGAATATCTTATCGGTGAGGATAGAAAAGTAGAAGCTGTATTTCTAGGAAAAACTCCTGTTTCACTTTTCTTTGAAGAACGAAGGAGTTACGTACCGGGCAATTATAAGCTAACCACTCTTGTAAATTATGAGAGCAAAAGGGTAGTGAAATATGAAAGTGGCGTGATACCGGGAGAAGATGCAGCTCTTATTCGAGATGGGAAGGTAGAAAAAATAGATTTACTTCTTCATTTATAATATCTTACAATTGTGATATTATAAGTTGTAATGTAACTGTGAGAGTACTGAACAGTTACGTTGTAATAGGCAATGAAGATTCAAAGCCTGGCGCAAGCCGGATTGGCTTTTTCGAAGGATGTATATGATACGGAGCGTTACGAACGTTTGCGCGATATATCGGCAGAAATATTAAGCTATAAAACAGAGATTCCGGTAGAAAAGGTAAAAGATTTATTTTGTAATGAAGAGGGATACCAAACACCCAAATTGGATACGAGAGCTGCCATATTCAAAGAGGATAAGATATTACTTGTTCATGAAAATAATGGAACATGGTCCTTGCCCGGCGGTTGGGTGGATGTGTTGGAATCTGTCAAAAGCAATACGGAAAAGGAAGTAAGAGAAGAAGCCGGACTGGAAGTGAGAGCAGAGAGAATCATTGCTATACAAGATAGAAATAAGCATAATATCCCCCCGTATGCTTACGGAGTATGTAAGGTATTTGTACTGTGTGAGGTAATGGGAGGTGGGTTTACAGAAAATATTGAAACGGTCGGTTCTGAATATTTTTCCGTAGATGAGCTGCCGATACTCGCAGAGGAAAAAGTTACAAAAAACAAATAGAAATGTGCTTTCAAGCTTATAAGGATCAGAATTGGGAAGTGCAATTTGACTAGCGGACAAACTATAGCAGGTAAAATAGTACAGGTAAAAGGGTGATAGACAATATCACCCTTTTATTATATATTTATTAGGTAATTGCGAAACAGGTAAGTTGTGAAAAGTTTATATACAATAAATACAGATTGTGAAGAAAGATGGTATGAAAGTTTTCCATGCTCTGGTTATGGCAACACTACGCTGAGCCAGAGAAGGAATCCTTTTCAGCAGAGGCAAGTAATATTTATATACATAATGTTGGAGTCAAAAGGTAAAGGGAATAAGATATGGTATCGATTAAAGATGTAGCAAAACATGCGGGTGTGGCGATATCCACAGTATCCAAGGTTCTCAATCATTATCCGAATGTCAGTGAGGAAACGAAACAAAAGGTCAATCGGGCAGTGGAAGAACTTAATTTTGTGCCGAATTCCGTGGCAGCAGCGCTTTCCTCCAAGCAGTCGGGAAGGGTAGCTTTATTCCTGAATCTCAATACGAAGACACAGGCGATCGATGAGATTGTCATGCAGTATATTTCGGGGGCCATCAACAAAGCGATGGGAATGGGGCTCGATGTTATCACGTTCTTTTTCTCCATGTTCGAGAATAAAAGTGCCGAGGAAATTGCCAGATATCTGAAAGCGCAAAGCATTCATGGGATTATTATCTACGGGATGTCCAAGGAGGATATGGTCTGGCAGAAGCTGGTGGAATCCCAGGAATTCAAGGTTGTACTTGTAGATGCGCCTCTTAGTAATCGAAGTACATCTTCCATATGGGTCAATCAGGAACAGGCGCAATATGATGTGGCGAAGAAAACCGTGATGGAAAATGATTGTCAGAAAGTTCTCTATATTGCAGGAAAGAAAAACGGATATGTGACGGGGGAGCGCTTGCAGGGGATGAAAAGACTTGCGGAGGAAATGGAATTGAATCTGCTTATCAAGAACGGAGATTTCTCGGAACTACAAGCAAGAAATATTGCATTTCGCTATGCAAAAAAGAGGGATGTCATCGTATGTGCTTCCGATCTAATGGCAATTGGAGCGATGAGAGCGTTAATGGAGATGGACATCTTTCGTCCGGTCTGCGGCTTCGATGGTATTACATTAATGGGTTATGCAGGCAAGCAGATGAATACGATTCGTCAGGATTTTGCAGGGGTGTCTGCAGCGGCGGTAGAAGAACTGCATTATTTGTTAGGCGGCGGTGAAGGAAGGCATCTAGTACTCCCATATACCATCGAAAGAATGAAGTATATGGATATTATCTGTTAAGATTATACAAAATAAAATTGAAAAAATGTAAAAAATGACGGTTGCAGAAAACGTTTTCCTGTGATATCTTACTTAGTAAGAGATAAAAAAGAGTGAAAACACCTGGAAAATATAGGAGGAAAAAATATGTTACAGCAGACTAATATGCAAAAGGATGTATTATTATCGAATCTGGAACTTCAACTTGAGGGACTTTCCAAGGATATGTTTCAAAAGACGGTGGAAGAGTTAAGTGACAAGGAAGTATACTTCTGCCTTTTGGAACTTGTGAAACAATTGATGAAGGTATCGGAACAGATTCATGGAGAAAAAAAGGTATATTACATCTCTGCAGAATTTTTAATCGGTAAATTATTATCTAATAATCTAATCAATCTGGGGGTATACGATAACTTAGCCTCCATCTTAAAGGCAAAAGGAAAGGATATTGCGAAGCTGGAAGAAATAGAGCCGGAACCGTCACTCGGAAATGGTGGTCTTGGAAGACTTGCGGCATGTTTCCTGGATTCTATCGCAACGCTGGGGTTGCCCGGAGAAGGAATTGGATTAAATTATCACTACGGTCTGTTCAGACAGGTTTTTGAAAATAAATTGCAGACTGCACAGAAGAATGAATGGATAGAAGAACATTCATGGTTGACGAAAACAGATATTACATTTGACGTGTCCTTCGGAGAGAGGAAAGTAACCTCGAGATTATACGATATCGATGTGGCAGGTTATGGCAATGGTGTGAATAAGCTTCGTTTGTTCGATATCGAATCCATCGATGAAAGCATTGTAAAAGAAGGAATTGACTTCGATAAGGAAGAAATCGAGAAGAACCTGACACTCTTCTTATACCCGGATGATTCTGATGAAGCGGGCAATTTACTCCGTATTTATCAGCAATATTTCATGGTAAGTAATGCAGCTCAGCTTATTCTGCGAGAGATGAAAGAGAAGAAATATGATCTTCGCAAGCTATATCATCATGCGGTAATTCAGATTAACGATACACACCCTACTATGGTAATTCCTGAGTTGATCCGTATTCTTGTGGATGAGAAAGCATTCACGATGGATGAAGCCATCGAGGTTGTAAGCAAGACATGTGCATATACGAATCATACGATTTTGTCAGAAGCATTGGAGAAATGGCCGCTGGAATATTTGGAAAAGGTAGTTCCTCAGTTAGTGCCGATTATCGAAGAGCTGGATGAACGCATTAAGGCAAAATATGATGACCCGAAGGTGCAGATTATCGATGAGGATGACCGTGTGCATATGGCACATATCGATATTCACTATGGTTTCTCTGTAAATGGCGTAGCGGCTATCCATACTGAAATCTTAAAAGATACGGAATTAAATGCATTTTATAAAATTTACCCTGAAAAATTCAACAACAAGACGAATGGAATAACATTCCGCAGATGGCTCTTATCCTGTAACAGCGAACTGGCAGAATTCCTTTCCCGGACGATTGGCAACGGATATAAGAAGGATGCGAATGAGTTGGAGAAGTTATTAGAGTACATGGATGATCAGGAAGTGCTCGATAAGATCGTTGAAATTAAGATGAACAGGAAAAAGGATCTCGCTGCATATGTGAAAGAAGCAGAAGGCGTTACCTTGAATCCTGATTCCATTTTCGATATTCAGATTAAAAGGCTGCACGAGTATAAGCGTCAGCAGATGAATGCACTCTATATCATTCATAAGTATTTGGAAATCAAGAAGGGTAAGAAGCCATCTACACCGCTTACTTTCCTGTTTGGAGCGAAAGCAGCACCGGCCTATATTATTGCACAGGATATTATTCACCTCCTTCTCGTATTACAGGATATTATTAATAACGACCCGGAAGTGAGTCCTTATATGACCCTTCTCATGGTAGAAAATTATAACGTAAGCTATGCGGAGAAGCTCATCCCTGCTTGTGATATTTCCGAACAGATATCTCTTGCATCTAAGGAAGCATCGGGAACCGGAAATATGAAGTTCATGTTAAACGGCGCTGTGACACTGGGGACATCCGATGGAGCTAACGTGGAAATCAATGAGTTAGTGGGCGATGATAATATTTATATCTTCGGTGAGAAGTCTGAAGCCGTAATCGAACACTATGCAAAAGCGGACTACGTATCGAAAGAATATTATGATAAGAGCCCTGTAATTAAGGAAGCGGCAGACTTTATTATAAGTAAAGAAGTGCTGGCGAAGGGAAATAAGGAGAACTTGCAGAGACTTTATAAAGAGCTGCTGAGCAAAGACTGGTTTATGACGTTCCTGGACCTTGAGGACTATATCGAGACGAAGGATAGAATGTTCAAAGACTACGAGGATAGACAGAAGTGGAAAAAGATGATGCTTGTAAACATTGCAAAAGCAGGATTCTTCTCTTCGGATCGAACAATAGCGGAATACAATAGAGATATTTGGAAGTTGAAATAATATCAGTACAGCAATTGTATGGCAATTGCATAACGATATCATAGAGTCTGGATAGAGAACAAAACCCCAAGAATGGCGTATTTCCGCGATTCTTGGGGTTTTTCTTCAAAAAATAATCAGGGAATATCCCAAAGGTCTTTATATTCTCCGAATCTTAGAAGATCTTCGTTGTCCATTTCGTACAATCCCATACATCAGTGACTAATCCTTCATAGAATTCAGGTTCATGGCAGACGAGAAGAATGCTGCCTTTATATGCGGAAAGTGCACGTTTAAGTTCTGCTTTGGCATCCACATCCAGATGATTGGTAGGCTCATCCAGAAGAAGGACATTGGTTTCCCGATTCAACAGCTTGCATAACCTTACTTTTGCCTGCTCGCCTCCGCTTAATACCTTCACTTTGCTTTCGATATGTTTCGTAGTCAGTCCGCATTTCGCAAGGGCAGACCGTACCTCGTATTGTGTATAGGAGGGGAATTCTTTCCATATTTCTTCGATACAGGTCGTAGCTACATTCTGGTCCATTTCCTGCTCGAAATAACCGATGTTTAAGTAATCCCCCTGAGTCACATCGCCGGATAGGGCGGGGATCAATCCCAGAATACTCTTTAAAAGAGTGGATTTACCAATACCGTTTGCACCGATAAGGGCAATTTTCTGTCCTCGCTCCATTTCCAGATTCAAAGGAGAGGAGAGCGGTTCATTATAGCCTATCACAAGGTCTTTCGCCTGGAAAATATATCTTCCCGGTGTTCTTGCTTCTTTGAAGCGAAACTCAGGCTTCGGTCTCTCGGAAGCCAATTCGATCATATCCATCTTATCCAGCTTTTTCTGGCGGGACATTGCCATATTTCTTGTAGCTACACGTGCTTTATTGCGGGCTACGAAGTCTTTCAAATCTGCAATTTCTTTCTGTTGCTTATTATAAGCAGCTTCGAGCTGCGATTTCTTCATAGCATAGACTTCTTGAAATTTATCGTAGTCACCCACATAGCGTTCCAGCGCCTGATTGTCCATATGATAAATCAGGTTAATAACACTGTTAAGGAATGGAATGTCATGGGAAATGAGAATAAATGCATTCTCATAATCATTCAAATACCGTTTCAGCCATTCGATATGTTCTACATCGAGGTAGTTCGTCGGCTCGTCCAAGAGAAGAATATCCGGCTTTTCTAATAGAAGCTTGGCAAGCAGAACCTTAGTTCTCTGGCCGCCGCTTAAGTCAGTTACATCCTTTTCCAGTCCGATATCAGTAAGACCGAGAGCACGGCCGACTTCCTCCACCTTCGCATCGATCATATAGAAGTCATGTACTGTGAGCATATCTTGAATGGTACCGAGATCTTCCATATACTGTTCCAATTCTTCCGGGGAAGCTTCCCCCATTTTATCGCAGATAAGATTCATTTCCGCTTCCATATCGAAGAGAAAGGAGAAGGCAGAGGAAAGGACATCGCGGATTGTCATTCCTTTTTCCAGGGCAGTATGCTGATCAAGGTAGCCTACACGCACATTTTTTGCCCATTCGATTTTCCCTTCATCGGGCATAAGTTTGTCCGTAATAATATTCATAAAGGTAGACTTACCTTCTCCATTTGCTCCGATTAATCCTATATGTTCTCCTTTTAATAAACGAAAGGATACATCGTTAAAAATGGCTCTGTCGCCAAAGCCATGTGTTAGATTCTCCACATTTAAAATACTCATATTGATACCGTGCCTTTCTAAGTTCATCTCATTTCCTGTGAAATGCAAGTGTAAGTATAGCATATGGTGAACGGTTGTGACAATTATAAAAAAAAGACACCTTTTTAAAAAATGGGTCATTAAAATGAGGTTCGCAAATTTATATAATGAGATTATCTACTAAAAGGTATTTAAAAAGGAGGATATGAAATGAAGTTAAAAAGATTGACGGCTCTTTTACTGGCCGGAACAATGGCATTATCCCTGGCAGCATGCGGCGGTGGAGGTACCAGTACAACAACCAATACTGATAGCAGCGGCACAGAAGCGGCTGCGGAGAAAAAAGACGAAGGTACTGCGCAGGCAAGCGGCGATAAAATCGTAGTATGGACGCTGGCAGAAGATCTTAAGCAGTTTGCAGAACGCTATACGGAAGAAACGGGCAACGAAGTAGAGGTTTTAGTAATTGCTCCGGCAGACTATTCCACAAAACTTACTTCCGCATTGGGAGCAAAATCCAGTGAAGTAGATGTAATTGTAGGTGAGCCTCAGATGATTCCTAACTTCTTCGAAGCAGGATTCTTTGATGATTTAACACAATACAATGTAGATGATTACAAAGATAGCATTATGGATTATATATATGAAGCGGGCAAGGATGAAAGCGGTATCCAGAGAGCACTTAGCTATCAGGTAACACCGGGAAGCATTATTTACCGCCGTGACCTTGCAAAAGAAATGTTCGGCAACGATGATCCTGCTTTTATATCTGAGAAGTTCAAAGATTTCGGTACTATTCTTGAAACAGCAAGGGAAGTAAAAGATGCAGGATACAGACTTTTCTCCGATTCCGGTAACTTAAGATGGTATGTAAATACGCAAGAACCTTGGGTAAAGGATGGCGTTCTCAACTTAAGCCAATCCGCACTCGATTATATGGATTCCGCAGTTGCTTTATATCAGGAAGATCTGGTAGCGCACGCGCCCGAATGGTCTGCAGCATGGTATGCTTCTATGGCAGGTGAACTTCCCTTAAATGCAGGATGGACTGATCTTGCAGAGTTAGAAGGCGCAGAGATGACACAGGTATTCTCCTACTCCCTTCCTTCATGGGGTGCTTTAATTATTCGTGATAATGCAGCGGATAATAAAGGTAACTTTGGAATCTGTAAAGGACCTTCTTCCTATTTCGGAGGCGGTACTTTCCTCGGAATCAATTCCTATAGCGAGAAAAAGGATGCAGCATGGGAGTTTGTAAAATATTGTACATTGAATGACGAAACAGCACAGTGGTGGTTAGAGAAGTCAAACGGTGACGTAGTATCCAATCTGGCAGTTTTGGAAGCGAACAAAGACTATACAAACGAATCCTTCGGCGGTCAGAATACCTATGAATTCTATATGGAAGAAGCGAAGAATATCGACTACTCCGTAAAGACGAAATATGATGACCAGATCGGTAACTTCTGGGGATCATCTATCGAAGCGGTACAAAAAGGTGAGATGACAAGAGAGGAAGCGATTGAAGACTTCTATATGCAGGTGGAAACAAACTTCCCTGAAATCACGGTTACAAGATAAGAGAATAAAAATGAGAAGTAATAAATAAAGTAAAAAGAAAAACATGGGAATCACGGGTCACACCGTGATTCCTGATTCAATAGGAAAGCAGGTGGAAATGTGAAGGAGATGGGTAAGGTAAAGAAAAAAAAGGGGTACAGCAGCAGAGAAAATATGGGATATGCATTTATCGCTCCTTTTGTTCTCGTATTTCTGACATTTAATATCTACCCTGTGGTTCGTACGCTATATTTAAGCTTTACAGACTACAGCGGTTTCAACATTCCTACATGGGTGGGAATGGGAAACTACATAAGGGTATTTAAGGATAAACTGCTGTGGGAGGCATTTGGAAATACGATAAGAATATGGGGAGTCAACATTATTTTACAGCTTGGCATCGCATTCCTTCTCACCATTGTATTCAGCGATATGAAGTACCGCACCAGAGGTCTTAGCATGTTTAGGGCCTTGTTCTATCTGCCTAACCTAATAGCTGCAACTAGTGTGGCGTATTTATTTAAAACGATGATGGACTGGAAATACGGCTCCTTTAATCAAATTATAAAGGGATTGGGCATTGTTAATGAAGGTGTTGACTGGATGGGAACGCCTCCTCTTCTGCGTACGGTAGTTGGAGTAGTAGGCGCATGGATGTGGTTTGGCAATTCCTTTATTTTATTAATGGCAGGTGTTCAGGGAATTAACAAAGATTACTATGAAGCGGCAGCCATTGACGGAGCGGGACGTTTTACCGTATTTGGAAAAATTACTATTCCGCTTTTGAAACCGATTATGCTGTATGTGGCGATTACGTCCCTAATCGGAGGACTGCAGTTATTCGATATTCCATACCTGATGACTCTCGGACAGCAGAAGCAGACACGTGCGGTCACCACAGCGGTTATGCATCTGTATATGATGGCATTTAAGAACAGACAGATTGGTTATGCAGGCGCTATTGCCTTTATCTTGTTCTTCATCATCTGTATTTGTTCGATTGGGGTATATCTTATGATGTATGCAAAACAAAGTAAGGAGGAAGATTAAATGATAAAGAGAGTGAATCAGACCATTATATATGCAGTGCTTTTATTGCTTTCCATCATCTGTCTTCTGCCCTTTATTATGATGTTAGTCAATGCGACAAGAGAAGGGACGGATATTATGAAAAGCTTTACGCTGATACCGGACTCCTATCTTGCAGATAACTGGGCAATTGTCCAGAAGAACCTGAACATTCCGAGGGGATTTGTCAACAGTATTTTTATTTCTGTACTTAGTACGCTTCTGGCAGCGTATTTTTCATCCCTTACCGCTTTTGGATTTGCCTTTTATAAGTTCAAGGGAAGGAAGGTAATTTTTACCGTTATCATCGTTTCCATGATGATTCCGGCACAGCTTGGATTGCTTGGATTTTATGATTTATCCATGAAGCTCGGACTGATCGACAGCTATATTCCGTTGATTATTCCTTCCATAGCTTCTCCGGCCATCGTATTTTTCTTGAGGCAGTACATTCTATCGGTAATGCCCAAATCACTGTTGGAAGCTCCGCGTATCGACGGTGCGAGTGAACTCTATATCTTCCATAGAATAGGGATTCCCATTATGGCTCCGGGCATTGCGACGATGTCGATCGGTATTTTCATCGGTTCCTGGAACAGTTATTTGCTGCCATTAGTTATCTTGAATTCTCAGAAGAGATTTACTTTACCGGTTATGATAGCTTCGCTGAATTCGGTGAAGGATATCGCATCTAATATTGGTGCTACCTATGTGGCGGTAGCGATATCGGTAGTTCCGATTATTATCGTATTCTGCTTCTGCTCGAAATATATTATCAGCAGTATTTCTTCAGGAAGTGTAAAAGAATAGTGAATGAGCCTCCTTGTACCTTTACCTGCAATTTGATATATTGTAGGTAGAGAAACGGGAGGCTATTTTGACAGAGAGGGCAAGGGGAGAACGATATGAGAAGAGGTGAGAGGATAATACCTCACTTGAAAATATTTAACACTTTGTTGTGGAGAAGAATTGGGACTTTGGCGTTACTCGGACTATTTCTCGGTGGATGTGCGGGAAAGGAAGAGATAGGCGGAAGTGTACAGAATATGGAGGAAACCTCTTCGGAAGAGCCGGTTACTCTCGATTGGTATGTGAATTTTTCCTGGTTTACGACACCTTGGGGAGAGAATGCTGTTTCGAAGAAAATAACCCAGGATACAGGGGTGAATATTAATTTTATCACGCCGAAGGGAAACGAGACGGAGAAGTTCAATGCGTTGATTTCTTCCGATACGCTGCCCGATATCATTACTCTTGGCTGGTGGGAACCTCAAATCGACGAGATGATAGAACAGGGTATGGTATATGCGCTGAATGAATTGGCGGATGAATATGATCCTTATTTTTGGGAAGTGACTACCAAGCAGGTGTGCGATTGGTATACAAGAGAGGATGGGAACATTTATTGCTACCCTAATTCCAGTTACCTTGCGGAAGACTATGAGAAGTATGATAATATTGGATCTAATCAGACCTTTTTAGTGCGCAAGGATATTTATGAGGCCATCGGAAGTCCGGATATAACGACGCCGGAAGGATTCATGGAGGCTGTAAGGAAGGCTGCCGAGATGTTTCCCGAGGTGGACGGACAGCCTTTGATTCCGATAGGAGCTCACGCCTTTACGTTTAAAGGTTGTGATTCCTTCGATCAATTTTTACAGAATTTCCTTGCGGTTCCCTATGAAAGAGACGGAAAATATTACGATAGATATACGGATGAGGAATATATCCGATGGTTAAAAGTGTTCAGACAGTTGGGGGAAGAGGGGTATCTGAAGGAGGATATTTTTATCGATCAAAGGACACAAATGGAGGAGAAGATAGAGAAAGGGTTATACTTCTGTATGCTGTACCAGCGGACAGATCTCGATGTGCAGCAGAAGATACGCTATAAGAACGATCCGAATAGTGTCTATATCGCGGTAGACGGGCCGAAGAACTCCAGGGGAGATGATTATGTCCTGCCGGGAACAGGAATTAGCGGATGGACGGTGACCTTGATCTCCAAGAATTGTCAGAACCCGGACCGGGCCATTGAATTATTCAGCTATCTGATCAGCGAAGAGGGACAGAAGGCTATTTATCTGGGAGTAGAGGGAGTTACTTACGATATGGTGGATGGAGAGCCGATAATCAAAGAAGATGTGTTGGAGCTTTTGAATACGGATAGAAAAGAGTATGACAGAATCTATGGCGGTGATGATGCTTATTGGATGTTCCAGAATAATGTGATGCAATTAAAGTGGAATCCGCCCCTTTCCGCGCCTCTCGGGCAGATGGCACAGTGGACGTATCCTTATACCCATTACCTGGAGCAGTACACGGTGGATTTGGATGTAAATTCTAAGTTAGGCTATGCGGATATGAAAATCAAGGAGCTTTGGGGAGGCGTGTTGCCCAGATTGCTTCTTGCACCCAGTGAGGAAGAGTTTGACCGTATATTTGCAGAGTATGTGGAAAAGAGAGAAGAGCTTGGCTTCGCTCAGGTAATGGAAGAGAAGACGAAGGAAATGATTAAGATAAAGGAAAAGCTTGGACTTGACTAGCAAATTATAAAGGACAGAATAGGAAGTTGACATAGATGAATCGGTTAAGAGGAAAATGGCAGGGGCTAAAATTAAATATAAAGTTTACCATTATTATTATTGCCTTCGTTATTGTACCCATCGTTATTTTCTCCATGTATCTCTTTTATGATATGGAAAAAGGAGAAATCAGAGAGAAGAGAAGCAGTATGGAATACAGCATGGAGAGCAGCTATGCCCAAATATTGAAAAATATAGATTCCATCAATATGTCCACGCAGTTTTTTCTGAGTGATGTCTTTCTTACAGACTATCTTGTCAGTATCAAAAGAGGAGAAAGCCTCAGCACAGAAGCGACCAGAGAGTTTTATAATGTCAATATCGCATCTTTGGAACGTATAGTCAACAGCAACCCTTATCTGTATCAGATACGTGTCTATGCGGATAGCGATTCCATGCAGGAGATGATGCCCATTCTCTATCGGAAGGAAAGAATGGAAAGGCTTGGCTGGGCATCGGATGAAAATATCTATGGCTGGAAATACGACTATACGGATATGATTTTCGATTCTTATATGATGGGGCAAAATAAAAAAATTATGTCCCTCGTAACACAAATCAAGGATTTCGAATATGGAGAACTAGGCACCCTGGAAGTCGCTCTGTCTATGGATACGATGTTTCCGGAATTGTATAAAGAGGGGCAGGATTGGTGGAGCTGCTTTGTCGATGACAGCGGTAATCGTTATTATGGCATTGGAAAGGAAGGGCAGGATAATTATATTGCTTATGTTTTAGAAAATACAATACAGGGCGATGAAGGAGAGAGCCATACCTACTATACGGAAATAGAAGGAGAGCCCTTTGTAATCGGCTATTTGCCGGTCAAGGAGTTGTCAGGCAAGCTTATTTATATGGATGGCATCGCATCGGAAATAGGTAGAATTCATAATATGAGAATGTTCTTTATTTTGATTATGCTCTGTATTCTTGTCCTTTTAATTATCCTTATCAACTTTGCAGTAAAAGGCTTGTTAAGTCAGTTCTACAGCATTTTATTTTCCATTAGGCAGGTGCAAAAGGGAGACTTGGGCGTAGTGATCGAAGGCTGCGGAACGGATGAAATGGGTGAGTTAGGAACGCAGATCAATAAAATGCTCGAGCGGATCAGAAGGCTGATGGAAGATAATATCAACAGAGAGCGCCTTGTGAAGAATTCCGAAATTAAAGCCTTACAGAATCAAATCAATACACACTTCATCTATAATGTGTTGGAATCGATCAAGATGATGGCGGAAATCGATGAAAAATATGAAATATCAGATGCGGTAACCGCTCTGGGAAAGCTTCTTCGCTATAGTATGCGCTGGGTATCCGGCAATGTGACGGTGGAAGAAGAAATCGATTATATTAAGAATTATCTGGCTTTAATTAATCTTCGCTTCGATTATGAGATCTATTTATCGCTCAATATGAGCGATATCATTTATAAGCAGGAGATTCCGAAGATGTCCTTACAGCCTATTGTGGAGAATGCTATTTACCATGGTATTGAAGAAATGGCGGAGAATACCAATATCTATATGAAGGGCATTATAGAGGGAACGGATTGCATCATTGAGATTACGGATGCGGGCAAAGGTATGAGTGAGGAAGAAGTGGAAAGGCTCTATAAGAAGATTACGGGGGAAATTGAGACGAGCGGCGGCTCAGGTAACGGAATTGGGTTAAAGAACGTACAAGACAGAATTAAAATGAGCTTTGGTGAAAGATATGGAATTGAGATTGCTTCCAAGCTCGGCTGTTATACGAAAATCATGGTAAGGATACCCTTACGGAAAAATGAGGTATTGCAATGAATACGCTCCTTATTGTAGAAGATGAGAAAATGATACGTCAGGGTCTTAAGACGATGATACAACGTTCCGGCGTTGAGGTAAATACGATATTGGAATGTAACAATGGGCAGAGTGCTTATGAAATATTGAACAGTCAAAAGGTGGACGTGATGTTCACCGATATTCGTATGCCTAAAATGGATGGAATTGAGTTGGTGGCGGCTGTTTCGGAGTTAACTTATAAGCCTTTAATTGTAGCGGTTAGTGGATATGATGACTTTTCTTACGCGGTAGAGATGTTGCGCGGAGGTGTTCGGGAGTACATTTTAAAACCTGTGGAGCGGGAACGGGTGAAGTCTATTCTGGAAACCTTCGAAAAGGAGCTTATCCGAAGGGCTGCAGAAGAAGAGGAATTGAGAAATATTGGAAAGAACCAGTTAAAATATGTAATGGCCGGAGATGTGACGAGAAAAGAAATGCAGATGGTTGCCGAATGGTTCGAAGCGAGACCGGTCAGTAAGGATTATTATATACTCTGTACCCAGATGCAAGAGGAAAAGGAAGTAAATGATGAGAATATTCTCTATTGGCAGGATATGGAGAAGAGTTCGGTCTACGTTGTAAAGGGGGATGATAAGGCAGAGTTCCTGAAGGAGAAACTTTCTCAGGCACATACAGGGATTAGCAGGAGATATCAGGGAGTGGAGTATGTAAAGGCTGCTTATCAGGAAGCGAAAGCGGCGAGAAAGGAGGCATTTTGTACCGGACGTTATGAGGTGAACTACGAAGAGATACGTATGGATGCGGATAAGCCCAACGCCGAGAAAATGAACCGGATCGCACAACAGATTGGGACGAGCAGGATCGAAGAGTCGCTGTCGGATATCCGGCAGATTGTAAAGGATACGAAGAGAAAGAAATACTCAGCACTTACTTTTGAAGAGGATATATGTTCCTTCATCGACGCGATTATGAATATCTATCAGAATGTGATTCCGAAAGAGGTGGAGCAGGCAGCAAGATTTAAGGAGATTTATAGCTTCTCCGATATCGACGCCTTCACTGAAGAACTTACCGGATGGCTGACGGATTTTCACGGGAGGTTGGATACGGAATTCGATGACTATAAGAATAAGCAGAAGATGCAGGAAGCCATAGGCTATATTCATGAGAATTTCGATAAAGATTTGAATATGGCTGTAGTTTCTAATTATGTATCTATGAATTATTCTCTTTTTTCCTATGTATTTAAGCAATATACAGGAAAGAACTTTGTGAATTATCTGAAGGAATTCCGTATAGGAGAAGCGAAAAAGCTTCTGGAGCAAACGGATATCCGTGTGGCAGAGATCAGTCATCGGGTGGGATATGAGAATGAGAAACATTTCATGAAGATATTCAGAAGTGTATGTGGAGTGTCTCCGACCGAGTATAGAAAAAACATGCAGACGATAAAAAGGTAGAGTGATATAGAGTCAAAGAAGGCAACTATTCAGTAGGTCTTTATTCAATAGTAACAAAAACAAGCATTCCGATTATGCTATTTATAACAAAAATGGGAACATTCATGAAAAAGGTGTTGCAAATCTAAGGTCGGAATGCTATGCTTTATACATGTTCGGAAACGTTACCGACAACGATACCGACAACGGTACCAATACAACAATTTTAAAGGAGAGGTATTCATTATGAAAAAGAAACTGATTAGTGCATTACTTTGTGTAGCAATGGTTTCTTCCATGTTAGTAGGATGTGGAAGCAGCGCAGCAACAGAGGCACCAGCAGCGACAGATGAGACAGCAGCACCTGCTGAAGAGACAGCGCAGGAAGCGCCGGCAGAAGAAGCTTCAGATAGCGCATCGGCAGAAGGCGGAAGCGTATATTATTTGAACTTCAAGCCTGAAGTTGATGAGCAGTGGCAGGAAATAGCAGCAGCTTACACAGAAGAAACAGGCGTAGAAGTTAAGGTTGTTACAGCAGCGAGCGGTACATACGAAGAAGTTCTTAAGTCCGAAGTTGCAGGTAAAGACGCACCTACATTATTCCAGGTGAACGGACCGGTTGGTTACAATAGCTGGAAAGACTATTGCCTCGATTTATCGAACTCCGATATCTACAATTCACTGTCAGATAAAGGTCTTGCTATCACAGGAGCTGACGGCGGAGTATATGGTATTCCTTACGCAGTAGAATCTTATGGTATCATTTACAATGATGCGATCATGCAGGCATATTTCGCAACAGAAGGCGCGAAAGCAGCGAACATGGATGAAATCAATACTTTTGATAAATTAAAAGAAGTAGTAGAAGATATGACAGCGAAGAAGGATGAACTTGGAATCCAGGGCGTGTTCTCATCCACATCCCTTCTTCCCGGCGAAGACTGGAGATGGCAGACACACCTTGCTAACCTTCCGGTATACTACGAATACAAAGACAATAATGTAGGTGATATGGCAGCAATCGCATTCACATATTCCGATAACTACAAGAATATCTTTGATTTATATATCAATAACTCCACAGTAGCTCCGGGCTTACTCGGAAGCAAAGCAGTTACAGACTCTATGGCTGAATTCGCACTCGGACAGAGCGCAATGGTTCAGAACGGTAACTGGGCATGGGGACAGATTTCTGAAGTTGAAGGCAATACTGTAAAAGAAGAAGACGTGAAGTTCATGCCTATTTACACAGGCGTTGCAGGAGAAGAGAATCAGGGACTTTGCACAGGTACAGAGAACTTCTGGTGTGTGAACAGCCAGGTATCTGAGGAAAATCAGAAAGCAACTCTCGATTTCGTTAATTGGATGATTTCTTCTGAAACAGGTAAGGATTATATGGTTAATTCTTTAGGAAATGCAGCACCCTTCAGCACATTCGGTGATGACGAAAAACCTACCGATCCGCTTGCAAAAGAAATGTTCCGTTTTATGGAAAATGGAAAGTCCAGCGTAACATGGAACTTTACAACATTCCCTAGCCAGGATTTCAAAAATGATTTCGGTGCAGCTCTTCTTGAGTACTGCAATGGCAATATGACATGGGATGACGTAAAAGGCTTAGTAGTAGCAAGATGGGAAGAAGAAAAATCAGCTACAGCTGAATAAATATCATTACTGATATTAATATTATTATCAAATAAAGATTGTTATGAGTAGTTGAGTAAGGGACACTTCGCAGCCTCGGCTGCGGAGTGTTTTTAAAAAATAACCAAGAGGAGAACAGGTTATGGAAAAGACATTAAAAAGATATTTCCTAATATTTACTTTGCCTACGGTGGCAGCATTTGCATTTGCCTTTATTATTCCTTTTATACAAGGCGTATATCTATCTTTTTGTAAATTCACGACTGTGAGCAATGCTACGTGGGTGGGAATAGATAATTACAAAACGGCCTTTTCCAGCGGCCAGGGATTTACGACAGCATTAGGTTTTACAGGAGTGTTTACATTAATCAGTGTATTGACAATTAATTTACTGGCATTTACGATTGCACTATTATTGACTAGAAAAATTAAAGGAACGAATTTATTCAGAACTGTATTTTTTATGCCGAATCTAATCGGCGGTATTGTACTCGGCTATACATGGCAGCAAATGATTAATGCTATTTTATATAAATATGAGACGACAATTGTATCGAATGCGGCATATGGTTTCTGGGGTTTGATACTTTTGATGAACTGGCAGATGATAGGTTATATGATGATTATCTATATCGCTGGCCTTCAGAACGTGCCGGGAGAATTAGTGGAAGCGGCCAAAATCGATGGAGCAACACCGTGGCAGACCCTGCTAAAGGTGAAGATTCCGATGGTAATGTCTTCGATTACTATCTGCATGTTCTTAACCTTATCGAATAGTTTTAAACTGTTCGACCAGAATAAAGCTCTGACAAACGGTGCCCCTATGAAGAAGACACAGATGTTGGCGCTTAACATTTACGAGACATTTTATGGTAAGACCGGTTACGAAGGAGTCGGTCAGGCCAAGGCAGTTATATTCTTTTTACTGGTGGCAGTAATTGCGGTTATTCAATTATCATTTACAAGGAACAAGGAGGTAGAACACTAATGACATCGGCAAAAAGCAGATTTACTAATAAAATAATTTTTGTTATTCTGTGTGTATTTACGGTTGCTATCCTTTATCCTCTTTTATTTATCCTCAATAACTCCTTTAAAGGGAAGTTCTTCATAAGCTCGGACCCGTTTTCCCTTCCTGATACGGAGACTTTTGTAGGATTGACTAACTATGTGAACGGATTGGTTAAGACTGGCCTTCTCAACGCAATTGTCTGGTCATTTTTCATTACGATTCTTTCAGTAGTATTGCTAATTTTATTTACATCGATGACCGCTTATTATATTACAAGGGTGAAATCGAAATACTCGACCATACTTTACTATATGTTTGTGTTTTCCATGATTGTGCCTTTCCAGATGGTTATGTTCACGATGACAAATCTTGCGAATACCTTCCACCTTCGTAACCCTTTGGGTATGTGTTTCCTTTACCTGGGTTTCGGTGCAGGCCTATCCGTATTTATGTTTTCAGGATTTGTAAAGTCCATTCCGCTCGAAATTGAAGAAGCGGCAATGATCGATGGCTGCAGCCCTCTGCAGACGTTTTTCGGAGTTGTTTTTCCGATATTGAAACCTACGGCAATTACAGTCGCTATTTTAAATGCGATGTGGATATGGAACGACTTCCTTCTTCCTTATTTAATTATCGGTATCAGTACACAGTATAAAACCATTCCGGTTGTAGTTCAGATGCTTGTAGGCTCCAACGGAAATAAAGATATGGGAGCGCTTATGGCGATGCTCGTATTAGCTATTATTCCAATTGTTATATTCTATCTGACATGTCAGAAATACATTATAGAAGGTGTGGTAGCCGGAGCAGTGAAAGGCTAACAGGGGGCATTATGAGAAAAAGCGGCATTTTATTACCTGTGTCAAGTATTCCGTCCAAGTACGGAATCGGCACTTTTTCAAAGCATGCGTATGAATTTGTAGATTTCTTAGAAAAGGCAGGGCAAGCTTATTGGCAGATACTCCCTTTGGGCCCGACGGGATATGGGGATTCTCCCTATCAGTCATTTTCCACCTTTGCGGGCAATCCCTATTACATCGATTTGGAAGCATTGGTAGAAGAAGGATGGATTACAACAAAAGATTGTGAAACATGTGACTTTGTAACAGACGAAATGTATGTAGATTATGAGAAAATCTATCAGTCACGCTTTGTAATCTTGAAAAAGGCATATGAAAAGAGTGAGATAGCGCAGCGGAAAGAATTTCAGGAATTCAAGAAAGAAAGTAGGCATTGGCTTCCTGATTACGCGCTTTATATGACGATTAAGAATTCCTTTCAGGGAATCAGTTGGATTGAATGGGATGAGGACATTAAACTTCGCAAGCCTTCAGCCATGAAGTTCTATAAGGAAACTTATGAAAAAGAAGTGGAATTTTACGAGTTCCAACAATTCCTATTTGCGAAGCAGTGGTTTGCATTGAAAGAATATGCCAATGGGAAGGGGATTCGTATTATTGGTGATATTCCCATTTATGTAGCATTTGATAGTGCCGATACATGGGCGAATCCGGAATTGTTCCAATTAGATGATAGCTGTACACCGATTGGTGTGGCAGGCTGTCCGCCGGATGCATTTTCTGCAACCGGTCAGTTATGGGGGAATCCTCTTTATCGATGGGAATACCATCAGAAGACGGAGTATGAATGGTGGATGCGCCGCATCGGCTATTGCTATGAATTATATGACGTAGTGCGAATCGACCATTTCAGAGGTTTCGATGAATATTATTCCATTCCATATGGAGATCCTACCGCGGAATTCGGAGAGTGGAGAAAAGGGCCCGGATATGATGTTTTCAAGGTGATGAAGGAGAAGTTGGGAAATAAAGCTGTGATTGCAGAAGATTTGGGATTCCTCACACCGAGCGTAATCGAGCTGGTGAAAAAGACGGGATATCCTGGAATGAAAATATTGCAGTTCGCTTTCGACTCCAGAGAAGAGAGCGATTATCTTCCTCACAATTATACGAAGAATTCTGTAGTTTATACAGGAACGCACGACAATGATACGACAGTCGGATGGTATGCGAGTTTCAATAAAAAGGATAAGGATTTTGCTAAAAGATACTTAAATATTCGTAAGAAAAGGGATGTACATTGGGAATTTATCCGCGCTGCGCTGGCGAGCGTGGCGGATACGGCAATTATTCCAATACAAGATTATCTGGGACTTGGATCTGAGGCGAGAATCAATACACCTTCCACGTTAGGGGATAATTGGAAATGGAGGCTTTTGCCGGGGCAATTGGATGATGAACTGGCGGAAGAAATACGCAGATTCACAAAGTTATATGGAAGAATTTAAAAAAGAGCAGTTCCGCGCGCGTAGCTGCGCATCCATTATCATATAATAGGAGCGTTTTCCCATTACATGATAAAATAGTCAGGAATACGACAAAATATTCCTGGCTATTTACATCCTGTGTGATATAATGGCATAGGAAAATGTGAAAAATAAATTTTCACAGCATAATTTATTATGCTTGCAAATATTGTACCTGCGGTTCAAAGTTTGCAGGTTATGGGAAAGGTATGGCTATCATTATGCCTGAGATTACAATCAAGGATATTGCAAAGCAGTGTGGAGTAGGAGTCAGTACGGTGTCTCGTGCCATCAACAACCATCCTGACATTAATCAAGAGACGAAGAATATGATTATGGAAGTAATCAAATCTACGGGCTTTGTTCCGAATAACAGTGCGAGAAATCTTAAAAGAATCGATGCAAAAAGTATTGCGGTACTCGTAAAAGGTATTACGAATCCGCTTTTTTCAGATATGATTAAAGTGATTGAAGAGGAGACACAGAAAAAAAAGTATTCCCTCGTGCTTAAGCATGTGGAATATTATGAAGATGAAGTGGATGTGGCTCTCGAACTGGTGAAGGAGAAACGACTGAGGGGAATTATTTTCCTCGGAGGATACTTCTTTCATTCGGAGGAGAAGATTGCTAATCTGACGGTACCTTATATTTTCAGTACGATAGGAATGGCGATGTCGGAGAATATTAACCGGGCGCTTTATTCGAGTGTGGCTGTGGATGACAGAAAGGAAAGTCATGGAATGACCTCTTATCTTATGGGACTTGGCCATAAGGCGATAGCAATTCTTTCGGCAGAATCGGAAAGCAATAGTATTGGCCAGCTTCGTTTAGAAGGATATAAAGATGCTCTTTTAGAGGCAGGAATTCCTTTCGACGAGAAACTCGTTCGTCAGGTAGAAGATGATATTGAACATTATTCCATGGAAAATGGCTATCGTACGATGAAGAAACTGATTGAATCAGGAGAGAAATTTACCGCCGTATATGCTACCGCAGATATGTTGGCGGTAGGAGCGTGCCGCGCGCTGCTGGAGGCCGGAATGCGCATTCCTCAGGATGTTTCAGTAGCAGGATATGATGGTATCGATGTAGGAAAATATTACAATCCGGCGATTACAACGATCAAACAGCCGGTACGGGAAATGGCAGAGACGACCATTAAGCTGTTGTTCGATATTATTGCAGGGCGTAAGTCTTATGAGCACATCGTATTCCCGGCGAAACTGGTTGTGAGGGAATCGACCGGACCGGCTGAGTGAAATATGGATGTGGTGGAATGTTCTGTCAATATGACTTGATCAATCAGTTTCCCAATATTTTTCCTTTTGCTCAGCGGAGAGGGAAGCAGCGAAATCTTGCTTAATTTGCAGAAAGTATTCAAAATCTTTTAAGAGCATATAGAGTATGGCTCTGGATTCAAATTCTTGCCTTGTGGAAGGCAAATCGCTCGCTTGAAATTTTTGGAACAAGGTTTCGCATTCCAAAAGCAAACCGGCAGCATTATTGGTTTCTTTTAGACTTATTCCAATATGGTCAATAAAATTTGCAATATCTTTTGCTTGCTCCGGTACATGATCCAGTGTCTTAATTTTCTGATAAATATTTCGTAGCACTTGACATTGTTGCTTTCTCATCTGCATGTAGTCAATGAAATACTTTGTATTCTTCGTAAGGGTATTATTCATATTGTCATAGGCATCCTTCAGGCCTTTTTCAATATGAGATTCGAGGGTGTAAAAGCATTCATCTGTATAAATTTCCTTTGATTCTTCTAAAAGGTTCTCAGACATTTTGGATAAAAGCGTTCTTAAATCTGACTCCAGTACAGCCTGTGTGTTTCTTATATGTTTTACTTTATCCGGCATAAAAAGATTAAGAAGAGTTCCAATACCGGCTCCGATGAATAATAAAAGAAATTCGTTTTGAATAAGAGAAAGCGGCATTTGGTAAGAAACTAAATAATGAGTAGCCAAAACGGCATTCATTGAGATAGCATCTTGTAATTGAAACGTATAGCAAATCCATACGAATACAAGAAGAAAAAGACCAAAGGAAATCGCATGATACCCGATTAAGTTAAAAAGAACAAAGGAAAGTAAAGTTGCAATGCAAAAGGCCACAACTCGCTTTAAAGAAATTTGTATGGTCTCTTTGGTGGTATCTTGAATGGTAAGGAGTGTAATAATGCCCGCAGCAGTGCCGTATTCCAGTTTTAACAAGGTTGCTATTATAATTGCCAATGCACCGCCCAATGCTATTTTGAAGATTTTTATGCAGATCACGTCCTTTCTAATATAATCGTCGAGTCAGGAAAAATTCTACGGCTTAAATTGGAATTATGATAAGCAGGGTCGAAGGTAACATCTTCATCGAACCATACGGGCGGAATGAAGGCAGCAGCTTCTTCTTCGCTGGAGAATTCCACCTCCGCAATGATGAGGGGGGTAAAAGGCTCATCGAAGATATCCAACTCGATTGTTAAAGAAGCGTCCGGAATGGGGATGAGATATCTTCTTTTAGAAATAAAGTTACCGTCGGCTTTTTCACGGAGATGATAATAGGATTCTTTGTTTAGGGGAAGATTATATTCCTCCCTTGCAAGGAGTCCTTTTCCTTTATAAGTCAAATAATAGTCATCATCCTGTTTTCTTGCACGGATGACGGGATTCACATTCAGATAGAACTGCTCGATATGATGATAAGGGTAAGTGGAGAGGTCTTCCGGGAGAGACTTTATGGTAAATTTGCGTTCGATTTCCATAGGATGTCCTTTCTGTAATGAAGAGTAGTGAGAATTCTAAGTATAATTTGTAGGTTATATAGGGACCCGGACACATCCTTGTGGTATTTCCCCTGGGTTTTCCGGATTCCATTAAGAAAATTCAAGCAGTTTGTTTAACGGAATCTAAACCAATACGAACGAATCCAGATCCTTTTTACATACATATAATTATATCTGAAATCGGGTAGGCTGTGGAAGGGATATGGAGACTTTGAAATAATAATAAACGTATGAATTCCACATTGTTTCAGAAGTCTTAATAGGATTTCGCCCGGCGGTTTCGTTTTACTTCCGTCAGCAAGCGATTTCTATTTTCTTAATGAAACGCTTAGAGAATCAGGGCAAACACCGCATGGAAGCGGTGTTTAGGAAGCACGGTACATGGAAGTACCTTGCTTCCGACCCGGGAGCAGTCCAAATGTATTACGTTTCATTTAGAAAATACAATCGCGCACATCGGAAGAAAAATGAAACCGCCGGGCGAAATCCCTCAACAAACCTAATGAAAAAAGTGTAATTCATATGGACATGATTGTATTACTTCGTTTTCGCGTAGGTTTCTTTAATTTCTTCCACGATATGCTCAGGAAGGGGGGCTGGCTGGAGTTGGGGTCTTGCAATATAATATCCCTGAACATAGTCTACGCCAAGTCCAATAAGGGTATGCAGCTCGGCTGATGTTTCCACTCCTTCTGCAATTACCGCGATTCCCCTGCTATCGGCATAGGAGAGCAGGTTTTCCAGGATTTTACGACGGTTTAAGTCGGTATCTACGTTACGTACGATGGAAATATCAAGCTTGACGAAGTTCGGATCGATAGCCAATAATGCAGAATCGGAATTATATCCTGTACCAAAATCATCGAGTGCAACCTGACAGCCCCAATCGGAAGCCCATTTCAGTTTGCTAAGGGTTAAGTCCTCTGTGGAGCGTTCTTCTTCGGTAATCTCTACGATAACGCGCGAGAACAAATGAGAGAACTGTTCCTGAATCTGTTCGGAATCCTTCTCATTCAGGAGCTGATTCGCGATAGAGTTAACGAACAGGCGAAGCTGTGATGGTATATTGGGCAGTTGTTCGAATTGTTCCAGGCTCTTTCGCCATGTCAATCGTTCAATGCCATAGAGTTTGGATTGTGACTTCGCCAGTGTTAATACTTCTTTCGGTGATTTGAGTGTTTGCAAAAGCGGACGCATTAAGGCTTCATAGCCGAATACGCTGCCATTTTTCGCATCCACAATAGGCTGAAAGTGGAAAGTTATCAGCTCTTCGTCAATAAGGCGATTAATGGCCTCCTGATTTTGTAATAGGTAAGCATCTCTGTGATAGTGTTCGATATTGAATTCGCCGAAGCTTCCTTTGGTCGTGTTCTTTACCTGATACATGGCGAAATCAGCATATTTAATGAGCAGTTCATAAGAAGTCGCATGTTCCGGATACCATGCCACGCCGGCAGAAGCACGAATATTGATGCTGGAATGGTCAGGCAGCATGAACATAGATCTTCTGATTCCGTTTTCTAATATGAGGATAACTTCTTCCAATTCTTCTTTCGATGAATAGCCGGAAAAGAGAACATAGAACTCATCTCCGGACATACGGGCGATTAAGGTATCCTTCGGGGTATGACATTGAAGTGCTTCCGCCATACTACGGATATAGGCATCGCCGCAATCGTGACCGTAAGTGTCGTTAATAAATTTCAGATTATCCAGATCCAGCATGACCATAGCTCCGATACCGAGCTGCTCCGGATTCTGGAAACGTTTCGCAAGTTCTACACCGAAGGCACGGCGGTTGAAGAGATTGGTCAAGAGATCATAATCTCTTTCTTTTTCTACTTTCTGTCTCTTTAGGACTTCGTGAGTGATATCGGTCACTACGCCGGTAATATACTCATCAGTGGATACTATTTTAAGACGTACCCAACGATGTGTATGTGTATCGGAAGATCGCGCGATACGTAAGATTCTTACACTATTGTCTTC
This sequence comes from Kineothrix sp. MB12-C1, assembly GCF_030863805.1. Classification (NCBI taxonomy): domain Bacteria; kingdom Bacillati; phylum Bacillota; class Clostridia; order Lachnospirales; family Lachnospiraceae; genus Kineothrix; species Kineothrix sp. MB12-C1. The sequence continues at coordinate 1,031,829 of NZ_CP132957.1, read as the reverse complement.
AGACCTATCTTCGACCTTATCATTAAGCGTTTCCATCAATGCATCGAACTCTTCGCGATTAACAGTCCCATCTTGTTCCGATTCCTTAGATAGCCCGAGCATCTTAAAGAAATGACTGGTATAAAATACTTGATCGGAATCGAATTTGGCTTCAAAAGCAGCAATTTCTACCCCGGCCATATCGATAATTTGAGAAAGGCGGCTTGCTTCTCTTGCAACGCGCACGCTAAGAGATTCAATGGCGTTCGATAACTCATCAATTTCAAAAATCTGCAGTTTCTGTAATTTCAAAGGATGGCTCAGTTCACTGTCCTGAAGCTGCGCCAATAATTTGGTAATAGGGCGTGAGAGCAGGGCATTAGCCACCCATGCGGCCATAAAGGCAATAATAAGTGAGATAACGAGAGTAGCTGCAATTGCCCATATAATTCCTTGAGAGAATCCAAGAAGCTGATAATCGTCCAGCATCCCAATCAGCGCCCATCTCTCGTTTTCAAAAGGGGTATTCGAGTTATAAAGAGTGAAGTACTGTATACATCCATATATTTTTTCGCCGGGAAGTGAAGCATTATCGACGACTTGGAAGACATTGGAGTAGTCTTCCTGTGAAGCAAAGGGAATTTGCTTCGCTTGCCCGAAAACATGCTTATAAACGGGACCGGTAGAAAGCTGCGGGGTAAAGGTCAACGAAGAATCGTTTGCGATACCGACAAGATACATCCCTTGTTTGTCCGCATTCAATTCCTGATAGGGTATTTGTTTGCTCAAATAATCGATGGAAATCTCCACACCGATAATTGCCTGTACAATGCCATATTGGTCGCGAAGGGGCATGGAGTAAGTGATGGTATCTATGCTGTCTCCTTCCGCACGAAAAACAGGACTCCAATAACCCAAGTCCACTTCTTGAACATCGGGATAAGCCTTGGCTGCCAGTAAGGGCTTCCGGTAATATTCCCAGTTCTGGGGAGTGTCGGAGGAAAAGTGAATACGTGGCTGCCAACGGGAGTCCAGCGGAATTGCCAATTGTTTGGAAAGGCGGGCCGGCGCGTGTAAAAGCAACAGGCCGGAATTATTCACTGAATTCGTAATAGGGTCCATATCCCGAATATAGAGAGCGTGTTTTTCAAAGTCGCCATCTTCGGTATATATCTCACCGTCTGTCAAAATGAGGAAAACACCGGTTACCAAGTTACGGCGAAGCAAGCTGATCAGCTTAGGAGCGCTATGAGTCAAAAGTTCATCGTTAGATGAGGCACTCGGTGCGCTATTGATTAGATTTCGAATATCTTCAGCAACGGGATTTAAGTTAGACCAACGTTCTAACATTTCATTTTGAAGGTAATTGCGACGGTTAGCTACCTGCATATCGAGAATTCCGAATGCGTTTTGGTTGAGTTTGGAAATAGTACCGCCCCATATAATATTGACAGCAAAAAGGCCGGCCTGCACAAGGATAGCGACGACTACAGGGAGCAAAATCCGGGACATAATCGAATGAAAAGCTTTTCTTGTTTTCTCTTTTGTTTTTTTCAGTTTCATTGAAATCCTCTTCCTATTAATTCTCCCCGATTGCCGTACGAACCGCATTGACAAATTCCTGATACCAATCTTGGAAGTTCTGCTCTGTTGTATACAGTGCCACGGCATCCTGCATGCTCATCCCAGCCTCTGCCAGCAAAAGTATCTGCGCCCGGTCTGCCTTGGCATGGTCTGAAAGTGAATACTCTATGACTTTTCTGGCGTCAGAAGAATATTGGAAAGGCTTTTCGAAATACAATTCATATTCATTTACCATATCGACTGAAACGGCAAGTGTATCCTGTACGGCAGAGGGAAGAGCCTGAAAGCCTTCGGATTTTTGAATAAGGCTTATATCATTTGCTTCTTTTCTGACAGGGAGATAAGCGGAGGAAATGGAGAAATCAATATTGCGCTCTGCTTCTGTAAACCACCTAAGGAAAGTTACGGCAGCCTGTTCAATCTCAGGGTCAGAAGAAATAACGGCCATACCGGCCCCTTGCTGAATGGCGATAGGAGATGTTCCCTGAAAGCCGGGAGCGGGAAATACTACTGCTTCTATCGGATAGCTGGAATCATCCTGTAAAGTAACCTCTTCCGGGAAATAATACGCCCCCGAGGAAGAACCTACGAAAGCGATAATATCCCCTGTCTTGGCATCGTCTGAACGAAATTTACCATAGGAGCCGAACCATCCGTTAATGTAAGGGAGGTAGTAGTTGTCCCAAAGCTTACGCAGTGCTGCAATGTCAGGATCAAAGGTTATTTTGTCATCTTGATGGGAGAAAAGGGTTTCCCCTGTGAGTTGGTAATAACCCAGAATCATATAATTAGCCATGGCATCACGACCGAACATTGCTTTGCCGTCGTTTGGAATGTCAGGTGTCTGATCATCGGTCCATTGGTAATAGGCTTGAGATGCTTCCACCAAACCTTCCAACGTATGTAGCTTATCTATGGAAGTTCCGGTATCGGCAACGAATCGTCTCCAATCGGTTCGGTTGAGCATAAGAACTTCTGTGGACTTGGCAATTGGCATGATTTTTAAGTGGGCATTCTCATCGAAACGTCCTTCGTTAATATAGGCATCCACATATTCAGATAATTCTTCTTCCGTAAAATAATTATCCAAAGCGCTTATCATCTCTTTTTGATTTAAGTCATACACGGTATCGGTATAAGCGGAAAAGATGGTTGGCAGCTCGCCGGCCCCTACTTTCTTATTCACTGAATCATGAACTTTTTGAAAAAGATCGTAGATATTACCTTGTCCGAAGGCTTCCACAATGATGCCTTGTTCCTGGCCTGCTGTTTCATTAAACTCTGTTACCAGCTCATCGAATGCCAGCTTCTGCGGTCCGTTATAATAGTGCCAGATTTCAATGGAAACCGGCGTATATGCCTCGGACGGATTCTCAGTACCTGTACATGCGGTGAGAGATAGCATGATTCCTATTGCCGCAGCAATTAATTTAACGATGGAATTCTTCATAAATGCTTCTCCTCTTTGGTATATCGTGTATTGTAAATGATATTATGAATTATACTACATAAGAAGGGGAAATTGAAGCTTTAAAAAAATAAAAGAGAGTGGTAGAATAAGCAATATGGAGCGAGGATTTGTACTCAAGGTATAATATTTTAGCAATATTATACTGCGCCGAGCAAAGCGAGTGTGCAAAAAACATACCATGGCCGCTTGCGGACAAGGTGTGTAGGCATATCGGCATAAATGCTCCGGATTTTGAAAGGAGAATAAGCATAAAAATGGAAAAAGCATGTATCTTTTTTACAGATGGATTTGAGGAAATAGAAGCTCTTGCCGTGGTGGATTTATTAAGAAGGGCGAATATCGATACGGATATGGTGTCGATAACCGGAAGGCTAGATGTGACAGGTTCACACGGTATTAGCGTACATATGGATCAGCTATTCGAGAATGTAGATTTTGATTCCGTTACACTGTTTCTTTTGCCGGGAGGTCCGGGTACGAAGGACCTGGAAGCTCATGAGGGATTGATGGAGAAGCTGGATGCCTTTTACAAGGCGGGCAAGACGATTGGGGCAATCTGTGCGGCCCCCAGTATTCTAGGGCATAAAGGGATGCTAAAGGGCAGAAGAGCGTGTGCATATCCGGGCTATGAAAGCCAGTTGGAAGGAGCTTATGTATCCTACCATAAGACGGAAACTGACGGGAATATTATAACAGCCAGGGGAATGGGATGTGCCATAGACTTTGGCCTTGCGATCATAGAGAAGGTGCAGGGAGAGGAAGCGGCAAAAGAGCTTGCGCAAGCAATCGTTTATAGTTGTGACTAATTTACACCATCGGGAGAAAAGCTTATGAATATATTGTTTTTTATAAGGCCGAAGGAAGAAGTTGCTTACATTTATAATGATGATACCCTTCGGCAGACTTTAGAAAAAATGGAACATCACGGATATTCTGCCATACCTGTCATCGATCATAAAAGCGGGGTTTACATAGGAACGATTACGGAAGGCGATCTGCTTTGGTATGTGAAGGATAGGCATGGCTTAACAATAAAGGATGCTGAGAATATCCCTATTCTTTCTATTAATAGAAAAAAGGACAACGAGCCTGTGGATATAGATGCTAACATGGAAGATTTGCTCCATAAGGTAATGAATCAGAACTTTGTACCTGTTATCGATGGAAGAAATCGCTTTATCGGTATTGTCACGAGAAAAGATGTGATACAACATTTGTGTGAAAAATGCGGATTGAATAAATAGTAAAATATAAATAAAACAAAGGATATATTTTAGAAGGAAGGAATTATATGCTTCATTTTGATAGTGATTATATGGAAGGTGCGCACCCGGAGATTATGGAAAGGCTTGCGAAAACGAATATGGAACAGACTCCGGGATATGGAAGCGACGTATATTGTGAAAGTGCGAAGGAGAAAATAAGAAAGGCTTGTAATTTGCCGGATGCGGAGATCTTCTTTCTTATGGGAGGAACGCAGACGAACGCCACGGTTATCGATGCGCTCCTTCGCGGCTATGAGGGAGTTATGTCGGCGCAGTGCGGTCATATTAGTGTTCATGAGTCCGGAGCTATCGAAGCGGGCGGCCATAAGGTATTGACCTTGCCTCATGAAAGAGGAAAGCTTCAAGCGGAGACGGTGGAAGAATATTTAGAAGATTTCTATAAGGATGAAACCTGGCCTCATATGGTAATTCCCGGAATGTTGTATGTGACACATCCTACGGAGTACGGAGCGCTTTATACGAAGGCAGAGCTTGCAGCACTTCATGCAGTTTGTAAAAAATACAACATCCCTATGTATATAGATGGAGCCAGATTGGGATATGCCCTGGCAGCGGAGCAGACGGATGTTACACTGGAAAATATTGGCGAATGCTGTGAAGCCTTCTATATTGGAGGGACTAAAGTAGGCGCTCTTTTCGGAGAAGCCCTTGTAATAACGAAACCGGGACTGGTTTACCACTTTTTGACCACAATTAAACAGCATGGAGGTCTATTAGCTAAGGGACGGCTGCTTGGATTACAGTTCGATACTCTTTTTACAGATGACTTATATGTAAGAATTGCAAAGAATGCGATAGAATGTGCGCAAGAATTAAAAAGGGGATTGAAGGAAAAGGGATACCGGTTCTTATGGGAATCACCTACGAACCAACAGTTCATTATTATGGAAAATGAAAAAATAGAAAAATTAAAAGAACAAGTATCCTTCGGTTTTTGGGAAGTGTTTGACAATACACATACGGTAGTGCGGATTGCGACCGGATGGGCAACGAGAAAAGAGGATATAGAAGCTTTGCTGCAATTACTTTAGCTATGTAACTGTGCAGAGCAAGCTCGCAAACACTTCGTGTTTTCTCGCTTTGGCGTATCCGCCGAATACATTTGATAAAGCACGCTTATGAATGCAAGCATTCAACTACATGCTTCATCAAATGTGCTTGGCTCTGAACAGTTAAATTTACCAAAACTTACCGTCATAATAAAATCATCTTCGTAAATACTAACATCAAGATAAGTAATGAAGTTCGAGCTTTCTTCGAATACGATAATGTGTTTGAGATAAGCGGTGAATGGAAATTGCTTATCTCAAATATAGATAGCATAAAGCTGGAAAGTAAATTGGAGGTGAATTGAAATGGCAAGTAGCAGATCTAATAGAGTAGAGGTTCCGGAAGCTAAGGCAGCAATGGATCGTTTCAAAACAGAGGTTGCTTCTGAACTCGGTGTTAACTTAAAGGAAGGTTACAATGGTGACTTGACTTCTAAGGAAGCTGGTTCTATCGGCGGCGAGATGGTTCGCAGAATGATTAAGAAACAGGAAGAGCAGATGAAATAACAAACAATGAGCAGCAACTAAAATAGCAACAAAATAGCAGTAAGAAGTAAAGATGGCCCGTCTGAGATCAGACGGGTCGTTTTTACGCTGTTTCATGAAGAAATACTGGTATTTTTATTATCGATGTGCTATAATCGTAAAATGACTGTGATTATGTATTTTTTTACAAATTTACAATGTTGCAAAAGTCAGGAAAATGATGGTTAAGTCATTGTAACTGTGAGGGTACTGAACAGCTACGAGCCATTTATAAATAGGAGGAAATGAATAAAATGAGCTTACAGGTAGAAAAATTAGAAAAGAACACGGCAAAACTTACGATAGAAGTTTCTGCTGAAGAATTGGAAAAGGCAATAGAGGTCGCTTATCAGAAGAATAAGAAAGGCATTAATGTTCCCGGATTCCGTAAGGGTAAAGTGCCCCGCCAGATGATAGAGAAGATGTATGGCAAGGAAATCTTTTATGAAGATGCTGCCAACGAACTGATTCCTACTGCATATGAGAAAGCTTTCGATGAATGTGAAGAAGAAATAGTATCTTCTCCTAAGATCGAAGTGACACAGATTGAATCCGGTAAGCCTTTTATTTTTACAGCAGAAGTTGCTCTTAAGCCGGAAGTGAAACTTGGCAAATACAAGGGCGTGAAAATTGATAAAGTAGAAGTGGAAGTTACGGACGAAGAAGTAAATGCGGAAATCGAGAATGAAAGAGAAAAAAGCGCAAGAAATATCAATGTAACAGATAGAGCGGTAAAAGATGGCGATATGACAATTATCGATTTCGAAGGCTTCGTAGATGGAGTGGCTTTTGAAGGCGGCAAGGGAGAAAGCTATCCTCTTACCATCGGCTCCGGCGCATTTATTCCTGGATTCGAAGAGCAGCTTGTTGGTGTAGAACTCGACAAGGAAGTGGAAGTCAACGTTACTTTCCCCGAAGAGTATCAGGCAGAAGAATTAAAAGGAAAAGCAGCGGTATTCAAATGTACTGTTAAAGAAATTAAAGAAAAAGAACTTCCTGAAGTGGATGATGAATTTGCCAGTGAAGTATCTGAGTTTGAGACTTTAGCAGAATATAAAGAAGATGTGAAGAAGAATCTCGCTCAGAAGAAAGAAAATGAAGCGAAGGCAGCAAAGGAAGATGCAGTAATCGAAGCGATTATCAACGATTCTGATATGGAGATTCCTGAGGCAATGCTTCTGACACAGCAAAGACAGTCAGTGGATGATTTCGCACAGAGAATGCAGATGCAGGGTCTGTCCATGGATCAATACTTCCAGTTCACAGGAAGTAACTATGAAATGCTCTTAGAGCAGGTAAAACCTCAGACCGAGAAGCGGATCAAATCAAGACTCGTATTAGAGGCTATCGTTGCGAAAGAGAAGATTGAAGTTTCAGAAGAAGAATATGCAAAAGAAACTGACAGAATGGCTGAAATGTATCAGATGGAAGCTGAGAAAGTAAGAGAAATGCTCGGGGAAAAAGAAAAAGAGCAGGTAATGAAAGACTTGGCAATTCAGAAAGCTGTTGAATTCGTTGTGGAGAATGCGAAAGAGAAATAAGCAGGATGATGCATTCGGAATTGAGAAATGAAATATTTATAAAACAATTAAAATTCTCTTAATTCAGAGCCTGTTTTATTGCAAAATCAAAAGATGTGAACTATGATATGATAAAAACATCTCTAATAGAGAAATAATAGGTCAGGCTAGGAGGAATTACAATGAGTTTAGTGCCTTATGTCATAGAACAAACGAGCAGAGGCGAGCGGTCTTACGATATTTATTCAAGACTTTTAAAAGACAGAATCATTTTTTTAGGCGAGGAAGTAAATGATGTTTCCGCCAGCATAATTGTAGCACAGTTGTTGTTCCTTGAGTCGGAAGATCCTGAAAAGGATATTCATTTGTACATTAATAGCCCCGGCGGTTCTATCAGTGCAGGAATGGCAATCTATGATACGATGAACTACATTAAGTGTGATGTGTCTACCGTTTGCATCGGTATGGCGGCGAGTATGGGAGCATTTCTCCTGGCAGGCGGCGCTAAGGGCAAGAGAATGGCCCTTCCCAATGCGGAAGTTATGATTCATCAGCCGTTAGGCGGCGCGCAGGGTCAGGCGACGGAAATTGAGATTACGGCAAGACATATTCTTGCGACTAAGGAAAAGATGGCGAGAATTATGGCTCAGAATACGGGTCAGGATTTCGAAGTAATTATGGCGGATACCGAAAGAGATAATTGGAAAACCGCAGAGGAAGCGAAGGCATATGGCTTAATCGATAAGATTATTGTCAACCATGCCAGCATAGACAATAAATAGTAAGCTGTTACAGCAGGGAGTTAACCATGGCAGGAAAGAATTCTGACGATATCAAATGCTCCTTCTGTAATAAATCGCAGGATCAGGTGAAGAAGCTGATAGCAGGCCCCGCAGGTGTTTATATTTGTGATGAATGTGTGGAGATTTGTGCGGATATTATAGAAGAAGAATATGAAGAAGACTCGGTGGATGAGGAATTAGATATTAATTTGCTGAAACCGGTAGAAATCAAAGAGTTCCTGGACGATTATGTAATCGGACAGGAAGAAGCGAAGAAAGTTCTTGCCGTTTCTGTATACAATCATTATAAAAGAGTAATGGCTCCCAGAGATAACGATGAAGTGGAACTCCAGAAGAGTAATATTATTATGTTGGGTCCTACGGGATCGGGGAAGACTTTTCTGGCACAGACTCTGGCTAAGATTATCAACGTACCGTTTGCTATTGCAGATGCCACTACATTGACCGAGGCGGGCTATGTAGGAGAAGACGTTGAGAACATTCTCTTGAAGTTAATACAGGCGGCAGACTATGATGTGGAACGCGCGCAGTATGGTATTGTATATATTGATGAAATTGATAAGATAACGAAAAAGAGCGAAAATGTATCCATAACCAGGGATGTATCAGGTGAAGGTGTGCAGCAGGCCCTTCTTAAGATCATAGAGGGGACCGTTGCCAATGTACCTCCTCAGGGAGGAAGGAAGCATCCTCACCAGGAATTAATTCAAGTCGATACGACGAATATTTTGTTTATTTGCGGTGGTGCTTTTGACGGACTCGAGAAGATTGTAGAGGCACGTCTCGACCACAGTGCGATAGGCTTCAATGCAGATATCGCTGCCAAGAGCAAGAAAGAGATAGGGGACCTTTTAAAAGAGGTGACTCCTCAGGATTTGGTAAAGTTTGGATTAATCCCTGAATTCGTAGGGCGTGTTCCGATCAATGTATCCTTGAAGGGATTGGACAAAGATGCTCTTGTTCGTATTTTAAAGGAGCCGAAAAGCGCTCTTATCAAACAGTATCAGAAGCTATTTGGCTTCGACAGCGTAAAGCTTACCTTCGAACCGGATGCAATTGCATCGATTGCAGAAAAGGCATTTGAACGCAAGACCGGGGCGAGAGGCTTACGTTCCATTATGGAGAACGTTATGATGGATGTTATGTATCGGATACCTTCCGATGACACAATTGTTGAATGTGTCATAACAAAAGGTGCCGTGGAAGGAACGAGCGAACCTTTAGTGATTCATAGGGAAGCGATGCGTCCGGCCAAATAATAATATCTTTACGATGAATGATGAAGATGCCGCCTTTTTAGGCGGCATTTTGTTTAGATGATTGGATAAGCAATATGAGAATAGAAGAGATAGAAATAGGAAATACCAATGAAAAGATGCCCGCGGTGGCACTTCGGGGAATGACGATTCTGCCTCGTGCGGTGATACATTTTGACTTGAGCCGCAAGAAATCAATGCAGGCGGTAGAGAATGCGATGGCAACGGATCAGCGAATCTTTCTTGTGACACAAAGAGATTTGCAGGTAGAAGAACCAGGCTATGAGCATGTATATGAGATGGGTACAGTTGCTTTGGTGAAGCAGATTACAAAGATGCCAAGCAATATTGTAAGAGTTATGGTGGAAGGAATCGCAAGAGGAAGCCTTCTTGCTTTTATGGATAGGGAAGAGTATCTGGAAGCGATTGTGGAAGAAGTAGAAGAACCGCAGGAGCTTAAAGGTAGTTTATTAGAAGAGGCTATGGTGCGCCAGATAAAAGAATTATTTACAGCTTATGCACTCTTTTATCCGAAGACGGGTATGGCTTTTGAGAGGCATATTCAAGATACGAGTGAATTGGGTGAATTGCTGGATCAGTTAGCCATTAATATGCCATTAAGTTTCGAGAACAAGCAGAAGGTTCTTTCGGCGGTGGAGTTGGAGGAGCGCTTCGATGTGCTTTCGGGTATTCTTGCCAACGAGACAGAAATAGCCAAGGTTAAGACAGAATTGACCGCCCAGATCAAAGGACGTGTGGAGAAGAATCAGAAGGAATATCTTCTCAGGGAACAGATGCAGTTTATTAGGGAAGAGCTTGGAGAGAATAATACCTTTTCCGATGCCGGGCAGTTCGAGGCAGAGGTGGAGAAGCTTAAAGCGGATAAAGAAGTAAAGGATAAGATCAGGAAGGAAATTGTCCGATTTAAGAGTCTGTCTCAAAATAGTTCAGAAAGCGCGGTAGAGCGTGGCTATATTGAGACGCTGCTGGAGCTTCCATGGGAGAAAAAATCAAAAGACAACACGGATATTACGCGGGCAGAAGAGATTTTAGACAGAGATCACTATGGTTTGAAACAGGTGAAAGAAAGAATTCTGGAATCCCTTGCAGTGCGCTGTCTGACGAAAAAAGGGCAGGCTCCTATTCTTTGCCTGGTAGGTCCTCCGGGAACCGGTAAGACTTCCATCGCCAGAAGCGTGGCAGAAGCGATGAATAAGAAATACGTGCGTATTTCCCTGGGCGGTGTCAGAGACGAAGCGGAGATTCGAGGACATAGAAAGACATATGTAGGAGCTATGCCGGGACGTATTATTGTAGGGCTTAAGCAAGCTGGTGTGAAGAATCCGCTTATGCTTTTGGATGAAATCGATAAGGTGAGCAGCGATTACAAGGGAGATACGTCATCTGCTCTTTTAGAGGTGCTGGATTCGGAGCAAAACAGCAAGTTTCGCGATCATTATGTAGAGTTACCAGTGGATTTATCCGAGGTATTGTTTATCGCTACTGCCAATTCAGCCGCACAGATTCCAAGACCGCTTTTAGACCGTATGGAGGTGATTGAGGTAACCAGCTATACGGCAAATGAGAAGTTCCACATTGCCAAAGAACATTTGGTGGCGAAGCAGTTAGAACGAAACGGCTTGACGAAGGGACAACTCGTTATCAGCGACAGTGCTTTAAAGCGTATGATTGAAGGCTATACGAGAGAGGCAGGAGTCCGTGACTTAGAGCGTAAGCTGGGAAGTATCTGCCGAAAGGCTGCAAGAGAAATATTGCAGAAGAATCGGACACAAATTAAAGTGACCGTTTCCAATCTGGAGAAGTACTTGGGAAAAGAGAAATACACGACCAATAAGATTAACGACAAAGATGAGGTTGGAATTGTAAGAGGACTGGCATGGACGAGCGTAGGTGGAGATACTTTGCAGATAGAAGTTAACATGATGCCGGGAAAAGGAAAGATTGACTTGACTGGTCAAATGGGAAATGTAATGAAAGAATCCGCCATTACAGGGGCCAGTTATGTGCGCTCCATTAGCGGTGTATATCATATTCCTCAGGAAATATTTAAGAAGAATGATTTCCATATCCATATTCCGGAGGGAGCAGTTCCTAAGGATGGTCCCAGCGCAGGTATTACAATGGCTACGGCACTTCTGTCGGCGATTACTAATATTCCTGTAAGGGCGGATGTGGCTATGACCGGAGAGATCACATTAAGAGGACGGGTGCTTCCTATCGGTGGCTTGAAGGAGAAGCTGCTTGCAGCTAAAACGGCAGGAATAAAGACTGTTATCGTGCCGAAGAAGAACGAAAGAGATGTGGAAGTGATCAGTGCGGAAATCAAGTCGGGACTTTCCATACATTTTGTAGAACATATGGAAGAAGTACTCTCATATGCCCTTGTAGATTCAGCCGTAGGTAAGAAGGAAGCGGCTAAGTAAGAGAAAGGACAGGAAAAATGGTAATTAAAAATGTCAGTTTGGAAACAGTCTGCGGTATCACCAGTACGCTGCCGGATAATCTTTTGATAGAGGTTGCATTTGCCGGCAAGAGTAATGTAGGTAAATCTTCCTTAATCAACGGCCTGATGAACCGGAAATCTCTTGCGAGAACGAGTGCACAGCCTGGTAAGACACAGACGATCAACTTCTATAATATTAACAATGAGCTGTATTTTGTAGATTTGCCGGGGTATGGCTATGCTAAGGCCAATGAAGAAGTGAAGGCACAGTGGGGGAAGATGATAGAGAATTACTTGAAAAAGAGTAAGAAACTGCGGGCAGTGTTTCTGTTGATTGACATTCGCCATAAACCGTCAGAAAACGACAAACTGATGTATGAATGGATCGTAAATCAAGGATACCATCCTATTATTATTGCTACGAAGCTGGATAAGATCAACAGGAGCCAGATACAAAAGCAGATAAAATTAATAAGGACAGAACTTAAGACAGATAAAGAGACTGTTGTTCTTCCTTATTCTGCGCTGACGAAGCAGGGAAGAGAAGAAATATACGAGCTGCTTGACAGCTATCTGGAGGCAGAGGTGCCAGTATGAAACCATCGGTCAGAACATATTTAAAGGTAGTTATGAATCTGGGAATTGCAGTAGTGAGTATAATTTTGCTCTTGGTTTTTTTGCCGAAAGTAATTCTGTTCTTTATGCCCTTTGTGGTGGCGTGGGTCATTGCTCTGATAGCAAATCCTATTGTACGCTTTTTTGAAGAGAAATTGAAAATTAAACGAAAAGCAGGAACTGCCTTTGTTATTATTTCAGTTATTGCTCTTGTAATCTTAGCCGGATATGTAATAGGTGCTAAGATTGCGGAAGAAAGCATCAATTTAATTAACGATTTACCGGAGATTTGGGATGATGTGGAGAATGATTTTAAGAGAAATAGCGATAATCTGAGTATTTTTTATGATAGATTGCCGATGGAAGCGCGCACAACGATAGAAAGCATCGGCGAAGAGATGGACGGCTATGTGGGAGAATTGGTGAGCAGAGCGAGTACACCGACCATAGAGGCTCTCGGTAATTTCGCAAGACATCTTCCGACTGCGATTGTAGGCATTGTGATGTGTCTGCTTTCCGCTTATTTTTTCGTAGCGGAAAGGGAATATCTCTCCACAGGAATGAAGAAACATATGCCGGAGGCTGTGAGGTACCGCTATTATATGATGACACGCAGCTTCAAAAGAGCGGTGGGCGGCTATTTTAAAGCGCAGTTTAAAATTGAGATCTGGATGTATATTCTGCTCGTTATTGGATTAGGCATCTTGAAGGTGGATTACGTCCTGCTGATTGCGCTGGGAATCGCACTACTGGATTTTTTGCCTATTTTCGGAACAGGAACTGTACTTATGCCATGGGCCGTTATTAAGGCACTCGGCGGAGATTATCAGATGGCAGTAGGATTGTTGATTATCTGGTGTGTAGGGCAGTTGGCCAGACAGATTATTCAGCCGAAGATTGTAGGAGATTCCATGGGAGTTGCTCCGATTCCTACGTTGTTTTTACTTTTTATCGGATATAAGGCGGGCGGTGTGCTCGGAATGATCATTGCGGTACCTATCGGTATTATTATCGTTAATATGTATGAAGAGGGCGTATTCGATACGACTCTTAATAGCTTTAAAATATTGATGGCAGGTATTAATAATTTCCGAAGGTTGGAAGAAAAAGACTTAGAAGGCGTAAGACGCTATGAAGAAGCTCAGAAAGAGTACAGGAAGAAACAGAAAGAAAAGGAGTAACAGGATACTGACCTGTTACGAAAAGGATAGTGAAAAAGCGGAGCAAAAAATAAAAGAGGAAGTAACTCATAGGAGGTCGCATAATTGCGCAATATAAAAGTAATACTGCAATATGAGGGCACGAAATATCAGGGCTGGCAGAAGCAGGAAGGCACTGAACATACGATTCAGGGCAAATTGGAAGCTTTGCTTACTAAGATGTGTGGAGATAAGGTGGAGGTACATGGTTCAGGAAGAACGGATGCCGGAGTACATGCTCTTTGCCAGGTTGCTAACTTCCATATCGATACGGATAAGACGGTAGAAGAAATCATGGAGTATATGAATAACTATCTTCCGGAGGACATCGCAGTCATTCATATACAGGAGGCGGCACCGAGGTTTCATAGCAGGTTGAATGCAAAAGGGAAAACATACTGCTATCGGGTGTTAAACAGCAAGATTCCACATATATTTGATAGAAGGTATGTACACGAAGTGCGAGAGGTGCTGGATGTGGCAGCCATGGAGGAAGCCGCGAAGCTCCTATGCGGAACCCACGATTATAAAGCGTTTACCTCTAATAAAAAAGGGAAGAAGCAGGCGGTACGCACGGTAGAATCTATCGATATAGAAAAGGTGAATGATGAAATACGTTTCACTTTTAAAGGAAATGGATTTCTATACCATATGGTACGAATCATGATGGGAACTCTACTGGAAGTAGGGATGCACAAAAGAGAAGCGGCACAAACGACGGCGCTTATTGCATCGAAAGATCGCAAAGAGGCCGGTATGTTAGTGCCTGCCAAGGGACTTACATTGGTGGAGGTTCATTATTCGTGATTAAATCCAACGTTCGGGAGACGGATGCAAAAAATATCGGATATATTAAAATCTTGTTTTTCGTTTATATAGCCATTGTCATAAAGGTGATTATTTTCAAATATCCATGGGAAGATTTGATGGCAATTGCAGGCACGTGGGAAAAGAATGTTATATGGGAAGGATTCGATACTGCCAATTTTACGTTGTTTAAGACGATACGAATGTATATTAATTATTCTTATATGTTGAACAGCTTCGAGAATTTGGTAGGAAATGTAGTAGTTTTTATCCCCTTTGGCTTTCTTCTTCCATATATTAAAGAAAGCTGTAGAAATTTTTTGATTCTTTTGTTCCATATCTTCATATTCGTTCTTGGCATAGAGGTATTTCAGCTATTCAGCGCTTTTGGCGCTTTTGATGTGGATGATATATTGCTCAATTGCTTCGGAGGGATATTGGGATGGATTGCTTATATAAAATGGGAGGCATTTTCACAAAATTATAGGAAAAAGAATCTATCGGATAATAATGAAGATATTAAGTAACTGTGAAGGTACTGAACGGTTACGATATTAAATAGACAGAATGCTGCGGGAAAGTATTTGTAAAGCTCCTGCAGCATTTTTGTTTGTTTATAGGAAAGACCTCGCTACATTATAGTATGAAAACATCAATCCTATAGAATAAAAGCACTACGTGCAGGATGTGAAGCGCACCTTTGTTTCATAAAGACCGCCTTATCATACTAAAAAATAATATATTCAAAAAATTAAGAGAAAAATAATTATATTTTTTGCAGTATTTTAGTTTTGTAGGGGATATTATTAATAGAAAGATAAAAAAGAAGTAAAGATAAAGAAGATAAGAATATAAAAAATGTAAATGAGAGACAGTACATATGGATAGAAAAAGAGGGGATAAGGTGTCTGTTTCGAAGCAACTGGATAAGGATGCGTTACAGGAAAGAATAAATTTATACAGCGACATGTTGTATAAGATAGCATTCATGCAGCTTAGAAACAATCAGGACGCCGAGGATGTCGTACAGGAGACATTTTATCAATATATTAAGACAAATAAGGAATTCGAATCATCAGAGCATGAAAAGGCTTGGCTCATTAAAGTAACACTAAATGGCTGCCGAAAGATATGGCGTTCTGCATGGTATCGTCGTACAGATGCTATGCCAGAAAAAGAAATCCCATTAGACCGATCGGAGTTATCGGAAAGCATGATGGAAAAAGAAGCATTGCAAAAAGAGCAGAACCGTGAAATTATGGGTGCAGTTATGAAGCTTCCCCGGAAGTATCGGGAAGTGATACATTTATTTTATTTTCAGCAGATGAGTATTAAAGAAATCTGCCTTGTTACGGAGCGAAAAGAATCCACCGTAACCTCCCAGCTTACCAGGGGAAGAGAGATTCTTAGAAAAAATCTAAAGGAGGAATATCAGTATGAATGATTTTAAAGATGCATATCGATCTGCCATACAGGATACCGAAGAATTTCATATTGATGTTTCGAGCTGTATGGATGAAAACAAGCATAGGCAGCGTGTGATAAAGCATGCCAGACGGGCAACGACAACAGCATTTTCCGCTATGTGTGTTCTCTTTGTATGTGGATTTGGTTCTGTTAAGGCCAGCGATTATATTCAAAATGTAGTGAAGGTCAGCAAATGGGGCTTCGAGTCTGCGGATACCATCACTATGGCACAGAAAGAAGCGGGTTATGGCAGAAGTTATATTATAGAAGAACAGGCGGATATTAAGATTGCAGAGGAGGAATCTCCTATGCTCATGGCAATAGAAGAAGGCGGACAGAAAGAGGACTCTCAGGCCAATATAGACGAGAGCATTCAGAATCTGGAAGAACAAAAGGTCATGGAAGGGGCGTTTACCGATGTTTCAGGTAATTCAGTTACGGATAATTCGGTGCCGGGCAATTCGGTAAGCGGGAATATGTTGGCAAAGCAGAAATCAGACATATTAGTGACTTCTACAGAGCAGAAGTTAGAAAATAAAGAGCAGGAACTTCCCATAGTTTATTATACTTCATTAGAAGAATTTGAGGAAAATGAAGATATTATCTTCCCTCAGCCGTCTATAAGTATAGGGAAGAAACTGATTTCCACAGAAGTGACAGTGAGTGGAGGTTGGGCGATGGTCCGTTATGAAGCGGATAATAAAGTGTTATGGATAGAGCGAACCGATTATGCGGGGACTGAGGGCCATACATCCTCTAAGGTATTTCCGGGAGGTGCGGCTAATGAAAGAACGTATACGACACCGGATAATTATACTTATCTTCTTGTGAATTCAGGAAAGGAAAGTTCGGATAAGAAATCGCAAATCCACGCAGCCATTACAGTGGGTAGTTATGAAATGTTTATTGACTTTTTAGGGTTTGAGGAAACAGATGCGAAAAGGGTGATAGATAGCATCGATGTAAGTCTATATGAATAGTAGGCCACATGAGAGGAGGAAGCCAAAATGAAGAATGTATTGATTTATAACCAGACAACGACCAATATGGAAGTGCTCAAGATATTTCTTGTGCAGGAGGGGTATCAGGTATATGTGATGAGTCAGCTGCCGGATGTGGTTCAACGCTTGAGGAGTAAGGATATCCATTTGGTAATTATGGATATCGATTTTCCGAAAAATGATGGAATAGAAAGGTTGAAAGCTGTTAGAAATGCAGAGCGTATGCCGATCATCGTTCTGTCGGCAAATGATACCGAGCAGATGAAGATCGCAGCCTTGAATGCAGGTGCAGATGATTATGTGCTGAATCCATATCATCCCATGGAATTCATGGCACGGGTGAATTCTCAGTTCAGGCGTTATACACAACTTTCCAATATGTGTGAGAATATCGATAGAATTTATCGTGTGGATGAACTTATTATCGATGATGTGATAAGAAAAGTGACAGTGTCCGGTCGGGAGGTGAAGCTAACACCCATCGAATATAAGATACTGAGGCTTCTGGTAAAAGAGAGAGGTAAAGTGCTTTCCATCGATCAAATCTATGAATCGATTTGGCATATGCAGGCGATTGGCGCAGATAATACGATTGCGGTACATATCAGGCATATCAGAGAGAAAATAGAAAGTAACCCCAAAGAACCGCATTATTTAAAGGTCGTATGGGGGACAGGATATAAAGTAGGATAAACGTTACTTTTCACAGGTACTATTCCGCGAGGTGTTCCCGGCACGATGTGCCGGGAATCCCGAGTTCAGCAGATGTCAAATTGCATGTTCTTAATGCAATTTGTGTGATATTGTTACTGTGAGCACCATAGGTGTGAACAGTAACGGATAAACGTGGGATTGTAAAGGTCAAAAATTTAGACTATAATTTATACAAATATTAGTACCGTGAATATAAAATAACTACCAACTTATTATTCACGATACTTGTTAAAGGAGAAAAATTATGGCTATTTTTGAAATCAGCAACGGAAGGCTGACCGCTTCGATAGATTCCAAAGGGGCGGAATTAAAATCTTTACGGAAAGCGGAAAGTGGAAAAGAATATATGTGGTGCGCGGATGAGAAGTATTGGGGAAGAACATCCCCCATTCTCTTTCCTTTAGTCGGCGGACTGAAAAATGGCGAGTACCGTTTTGAAGGAAAGAGTTATGCGATACCCAAACATGGATTTTCACGGGATGCTGAATTCAAGCTGGTATCACAGGAGGCACAGGAAGTGTGGTTTCTTCTGGAGGATAATGAAGAAACAAGAGAAATCTTCCCTTTTCGGTTTCGGCTTAAGATCGGTTATCGCCTGGAAGATATGACATTAAAGGTATTATTTAGGGTAGAAAATCCATCCAAAGAAATGGTTTACTTTTCTATTGGCGGACATCCGGCTTTCAATTGTCCGATACGTCAAGGAGAGAGGCGAGAAGAATATTTCTTAGCCTTTGATCAGAAAGAATCTATAAACTGTACGGTAATAGGGGATGGCGGTCTTGCCAGCGACGAGAAGATACTTTATGAATTACAGGATGGCTTATTGCCCATTGCGGAGGAGCTGTTTGAAAAGGATGCTCTTATTATGGAGGATTATCAGGTCCGTAGTATCGCTTTACTGACGCCGGATAAAAAGCCTTATCTTACAACAAGATTCGATATGCCTGTAGTAGCTGTATGGGCACCGGCTGGGAAGAATGCTCCATTTATCTGTATCGAACCATGGCTTGGAATCTGTGATCATGAGGATTTTAACGGAAGCCTTCAGGAAAGAAAATGGGGCAACCAAGTAGAGCCGGGGAAATGCTTTCATTCAGGATTTGATATAATTGTGGAAGAATGAGGATGAAGAAAAGCATTTTTAAAAGCTGCAAAAACATTTTCAGCTTTTATTTTTGAGTCTATTAAGGCAGGCGTGGGGAATAAGGATGAAAAAAATAGGAAAAAAGATTGGAATACCGGCGGCGCTTTTGGCGGCGGCGGTATTTGTCGCATTTGGCCAGTGGTTTGCTGGAACATCAGAGAAAAAAGAACCCGTATTTTATCCGATGAGGACATTTTCAAATATGTGTGCTTATGAAGGAACCGTGTATCGTGGGGTGAATGGCGCATATGGGAATCCCATTGTACAAGAAAGCAGTATTTTTACAATATGGGAAGATAAAGTCTATTATGTGGATAAGGTTCAGGAAGCGTATGAAAGTATAACGGATGAACGGCAATCCATTCTACGTGCCAATAGAGATGGAAGTAATGAGGAAGTGATTGTGGATGATGTATTCCTTGCGGGAATGGGCTATGAGAAGCTTATAGGGGATAAATTATTCTATGGCTGCGAATATGATGATGATTATCGAATGAGCTATGCCTATGTGGATATCTATACGGGAGCAAAGGGAAGACTTAAGTCCGGGCGCATCGATCATATTCTTGGATATGATGGGGACAGCCTATATTATTCCGGATACGATAAAGAGATGGAGCAAAATATACTTGGCTGTATCGACTTAAAAAGTGGGAGAGATAAGACACTGGCCGTCTATGCACCAATAGATGAAGAAGGATATATCGAAAGTGTATATTATTATGAAGGTGAATTCTACTGCCTTACTCTTGTGGAAAAGCCAGAAGGCTATGATTATCGCACGTATGTCTACCGTATACAAATCAGAAATGGAATAAATGGGGAAGTGGAGAGGGAAATAAGTTTGCCTTTTACCGGATCGGCCAACTATTCCTTGCTGATAGAAGGAGGGGCAATTGTTGCATCGGTTAATGGTGAGATTATCAGGATATCTACAAATGGAAGTATGGGAAAAGAAGTAATTGCTGTTATGAAAGAAGGGGAATATTGGGGAATCCTTCATTTTCTTCCCGGAGATGGATATCTTTATTATGAAGCGATTGCTGAAACTGATGAAGATACCCAATATAATGACTATTTTTATCGTGTCCCGAAGGACGGAGGGGAAGCTGAACTTCTAAGCGCATGGTTTACTATTTAGAAAATATGGCTGAATAGTAACGACAAAATATGGCATAAAAGGAGAAACAATTCTCATATCATACATAAAATGCTATTGAAGATACAATAACATCAGTACGATAAGGAGAAAAAATATGTCATTACCGAGATTTCCGGAGTTAACAACTCCCATCAGCCGCGATGAAGCAGTAAATCTTATCTTAACCTCCATTGCTATGGAAGAGCTGGGACTAAGTCATATTATAAATGCCGAAGGAGAAAAAATTCAATATGCACTTGGACGTTACCGGGCATGACTGGTTCTGATGCCACCATTGAAGAAATTCTCGAGGTGAACAGGAATGTTCGTGATATTTTGGATGGAACCATGCAGAATCAGCTTCTTTTGAAAGCAAAGATGGAAAGTGCCCTTTCCGCGTCTACTATGGAAGGCCCCCCTGGCCCTCCCGGCCCGGAAGGCCCTCAAGGTCCGGAAGGAGCGACAGGCCCTCAAGGTCCAGAAGGTCCGGAGGGTCCCCAGGGTCCGACAGGAGCAACAGGCCCGGCAGGTCCAGAAGGTCCAGAAGGTCCTCAGGGTCCGACAGGAGCAACAGGCCCGGCAGGCCCTCAAGGTCCAGAAGGTCCGGAGGGTCCCCAGGGTCCGACAGGAGCAACAGGCCCGGCAGGCCCTCAAGGTCCAGAAGGTCCGGAAGGTCCTCAGGGTCCGACAGGAGCAACAGGCCCGACAGGCCCTCAAGGTCCAGAAGGTCCTCAGGGTCCGACAGGAGCAACAGGCCCGACAGGTCCTCAAGGTCCGGAAGGTCCGGAAGGTCCCCAGGGTCCGACAGGAGCAACAGGCCCGACAGGTCCTCAAGGTCCAGAAGGTCCGGAAGGTCCCCAGGGTCCGACAGGAGCAACAGGTCCTCAAGGTCCGGAAGGCCCTCAGGGTCCGGAAGGAGAAGTTGTGTTGGCTTTTGGATCTTTAAGAGGAGGTAGTTCAGAGACACCCGGAGCAGTATTCACACCCGTACCATTTAGTGTGGCTGGACCGTTATCAGCTACTGTCACAGTTAGTCTGTCGGGCAATGAGTTGGTGGTAGGAGAAAGCGGAGTTTATCAAATAACGATATCAATTAATGCGGAAGCCACGATTGATCCGGACCCGGACCAAATGTATGGAACTGCTATTATTACGGTCAATGGTTCCCCTATTTTTGGCGATACTACTACGTTTTTTAAGATAGCGAACAGAAGCAGTGCATCGTTTATCGCTCAAGCCTCCTTAACAGCAGGAGATGAAGTAGGCGTAAGCGCTATTTCAGATTTTCCTGCTTTTGGTTATATGAATCGCTCTTTAACTATTATCCAATTAAGTGATTAAGTGTGGGAGCAATAGCATGTTCTTTCTAATGCGAAAGAGAAGTAAACTACGCTATGATACCCACTATTATGCTCTACAATAGGTAATAATTTGATTATTTGGAATGAGGCTGCCGCTTTAACGATTGAAGAATTGTGAAGAGGCAGCTTTCTTTTCCATGTATATGATTTGCTCGGATTGTCCTAAGGATATGAAGAAATAGCATAACTATTCAGTAGGTCTGCGCATTTACTGCGCGGACCGTAAGAAAACGTGGAATAGCAAGTAAAAATCCCATCACCGAAGGTGATTTGAAATGGATTTTTGCAAAGCAATCTTTGCAAAGATTGCTTTTGTAACTGGGCAGGTACTGAACAGTTACGAAATAGCAAGAAACAACAGTATCCTGAATAGAATTAAAGATGCCTGAGATGCCAAAATACAAGGCGATTAAAAAGAGCAGTCAAGAAAAACCTGCTGTAAAATATTCATCCTGTAATTATAACAAAAAAACTACCCCCAAGATTGGGAGCAGATGATGCCGCTAGGAGCTTTTATTGTGGATATTGCTCGTACCGAACCTGATTTTTGCCCTGCCTTTTCGCTTTATAAAGCAATTGGTCTACTTTATTCATAAAATCAGCTACGGTATCTGTTTGTTGAGGTGTCACTAATATGGCACCAATACTAGCGGTAATTCGGGTGGGGGTCTTGTCTTTCAAGGTCTGCACTTGCATGTCTTCAATATTATTGCGGATTTTTTCAGCCATAACCAAGACGTTCTGTTCGTCTGTTTCGGGAAGCAGGACTACAAATTCCTCACCACCCCAACGGCAGGCAACGTCTGTGGAACGTTGCAATGTGCTTTTTAAAACCTTGCCTAGTTCTTGCAGTAATACATCTCCCTGAGCATGACCATAAAGATCATTATAAGTCTTAAAGGAATCCAAATCTAGCAAAAGAATACCAAGACGGTTCTGTTTCCTCAGAGAGCGGCCCCACTCATATTCCAAAAGGTAATCAAATTTACGTCGGTTAGGGAGTTCGGTTAATGCATCAATATAACCCAATTGTTCAATGGTCTGGATTTGTCTGACAATTTGAATGTGATTTTTCACTCTAGCCTTCAAAATAGTAGTACTGAAGGGCTTCCGAATATAATCTACTGCGCCCATCAGCAGTCCCTTTTCTTCATCTTCTTCACTATCCAGGCCGGTAATAATGAGTACAGGAATTGCCCGAGTTTTACCGGATTGCTTCAGTTTTTTTAATATGTCGAATCCACTAATATCAGGTAAAACGAGATCCAACAGGATGAGGTGAGGGTTAAACCTTATTACAGTTTCCAAGGCATGTTCCCCTGTTTCCATTATTTCAAGAGTATAATCTTCCCAGAGAGCCTTCCATAGAACCTTCTGGTGCAGTTTGCCATCTTCGATAATTAATATCCTATATTCTTTCGACAACAAGCATCCCCTTCTTTCATTATCAGTATATTATCGTGTTCAGCCTCTAAATTTAAAGTATATATTCCAACCTAATCAATGAAACACCTTGAGCCGGGATTCTGGAGTAGACGGGGTAGCCGAACCATTACCATGCTTATTTTATTAGTATAACATACTTTTGTCCCAGCTGCTGCAAGAATTTTAATATTTTATAAGGATTATTCAGGTTCTGTCTGAAACGCTTGCATCAGAATATTCATTGAATTTCCTGTGCCAGGGTAGTAAAACTGCCCTGGCGTTTTGGTAAACTTTCTTTTGTACAAGAAACAATAAGACTGGGATATCTCCTGAAGTTCAGTGAACAAGAGCGTGAAAAGCCAGTAATTTAGTCGCTTATCTTTCTGATAGGAAGTACTTTATTGTATGGTTACCCATTAAAGGATATGGCAGTTTATGACGAAATATGTCATAAAAAGGAACAAAACTTTTTATTGTACATAGAATACTATTGAAGATAAAATAACAAAAGTACGATAAGGAGAAAAAATATGTCATTGCCAAGATTTCCGGAGTTAACAACTCCTATCAGCCGCGATGAAGCGGTAAATCTTATCTTGACCTCCATTGCTATGGAGGAGCTGGGACTAAGCCATATTATAAATGCCGAAGGAGAGAAGATTCAGTATGCGATTGGAACATTGCCTGGTATGACCGGTTCCGATGCTACCATTGAAGAAATTCTCGAGGTGAACAGTAATGTCCGTGATATTTTGGATGGGATCATGCAGAATCAGCTTCTTTTGAAAGCGAAGATGGAAAGTGCCCTTTCTGCATCCACTATGGAAGGTCCTCCTGGCCCTCCCGGTCCGGAAGGTCCCCAGGGTCCGGAAGGCCCGGAAGGCCCGGAAGGTCCCCAGGGTCCGACAGGCCCAGAAGGTCCCCAAGGCCCAGAAGGCCCCCAGGGTCCAGAAGGTCCTCAAGGTCCTCCGGGGCCCGCGGGATTTAACCCGTTCGATGTTTATGTTCAGGCGGGGGGCGTGGGCGGAGATGGAACACAAGTCAATCCCTTCGGGACGATAGAGGAAGGGATTGCAGCTGTGTCTCCGGGAGGAACGGTTAATATCCTTGCGGGGACGTATCCGGTAACAACCACAATTAACCTTAACAAAGCCAACGTTATGCTCAAGGCTTCTCCCGCTGCTATTATCGAGCTACAAAACGCTGTAATAGCCTTTTTGGTTACAGGCGGTGGTAACACCCTTGACGGTTTTACTATAACGAGTGATAATCCGTATGCGGTGGAATTTATTCAGTTTGCGGGCGCTAATAATAAGATCATTAATTCTGTAATTTATGGGCCTGCGCAGGGTGGTCCTTCTATAGATTGGGTTACTAACCGCGGTTTTGTTACGCAGGGAAATGTAACAAACCTTCTGGTGCAGAACAACATTTTCTATTCCATGCGTCAACCAGCTTATTTGAATCCTAATTCCACTGGATTCATTACAGGTAACATCGTATATGACACCCGAGGATTTGTTGTTGACCGAGCAATTTTCGTCTTCTCAGGAAACTCATGGGGCATCCCTGAAAACGCTGTTGATATCGCGTTGCTTTTAGGAACGATATCCGGTGCCCCCTATGATCCGCTTGTGGTTCTCAGTGAAAATAACAGCGGTGCATCGATTAGCGACCAACGGTAATATCTTATAAGATTATTCAGGTTCTGTCCGAAATACTTGCATCAGAATATTCATTGAGTTTTCTGTGCCAGGGTAGTAAAACTGCCCTGGCATTTTTGTGAAATTACTTCTGCACAGGGAAGACAGAATATTGTAAGAATCAATAAGGTCGAAATATCTTCCTGAGCACTGTGAGCAAGGTGTGAAAAAGTTGATAATTTAATCTTTTATCCTTTCGGTAGGAAGTACTTTATTATGTGGTTGCCCATTTAAAAGATATGACAGATTATGACAAGATATGCCATAAACAGGGAACAAACCTCTTTATTATACATAGAATACTATTGAAGATAAAATAATAACAGTACGATAAGGAGAAAAAACATGTCATTACCAAGATTTCCGGAGTTAACAACTTCCATCAGCCGCGATGAAGCAGTAAATCTTATCTTGACCTCCATTGCCATGGAGGAATTGGGACTGAGCCATATTATAAATACCGAAGGAGAAAAAATTCAGTATGCACTTGGAACACTTCCAGGTATGGACGGTTCCGATGCAACCATTGAAGAAATTCTAGAGGTAAACAGGAATGTACGTGATATTTTGGATGGAACCATGCAGAACCAGCTTCTTTTGAAGGCAAAGATGGAACGTGCCCTTTCCGCATCCACTATGGAAGGCCCTCCTGGTCCTCCCGGTCCGGAAGGCCCTCAGGGTCCAGAAGGTCCTCAGGGTCCGGAAGGATCAACAGGCCCTCAGGGTCCAGAAGGTCCTCAGGGCCCGATAGGAGCAACAGGTCCGGAAGGTCCCCAGGGTCCGATAGGAGCAACAGGTCCGGAAGGTCCAGAAGGTCCTCAGGGTCCGATAGGAGCAACAGGTCCGGAAGGCCCGGAAGGTCCCCAGGGTCCGATAGGAGCAACAGGTCCGGAAGGTCCGGAAGGTCCTCAGGGCCCGATAGGAGCAACAGGTCCGGAAGGTCCAGAAGGCCCTCAAGGCCCAGAAGGCCCCACTCCAACGCAAACCGCTTTTTTTGCCTTTCAAGATGCGGGAACCTATACACTAGATCTATTGATTAATGGGGGAACACCTATAGACCTCGATACCGAGGTCAGTTCTCTTGGTATTACCCCGATTGCAGGAAACACGCAATTCCAGGTAACTGACGCTGGAACCTATCTAGTTGCTTACACGGTTGATGTAACGGTTGATAACCCGCCGATTGGCGTTGCTATATCTGCCGGAGCGCTGCCCACGCCCACAGTTTATCTACCATCTATTACAGATTCTGTGACAGGCGAGAATCTTCTTTCTGCCTCTTTGACTTGCCTTATACAATTGCTGGCCAATGCCGTCATTTCGCTTATATTATTTGGTGGATCAGGGGATATTGCAACTCTCGGGCAAGGCGCTTCGCTTACGATTATAAAGCTGAATTAAACAAATAGATAATCAAACGCAACTATTCAGCAGGTCTGCGCATTTACTGCGCTGACCGTAAGAAGGCGTAGAAGCGCGAGTGAAAATCCCATCACTGAAGGTGATTTTGATGAATTTTCACAAAGCAATCTTTGCTTTTGTAACAGTGAGGGGACTGAACTGTTATAATCAATCAGTTTTAAAGAAAAGATAGGCGGAGGATATCTTCTGCCTATCTTTTCCTAAACTATGTTTTCTAGACTCATAGGAGGAGGCATCCCTTTCCTTTTCCGCTATAGTTTATTATATTTCACATAATCAGGTGAAGAAATACCAAATAGCGTGTCATTTAAACTTATGACAAAATACGACAAGATATGTCATAAATAGGGAACCGATCTCTTTGTCGTACATAGAATATTATTGAAGATAAAATAACAACAGTACAATAAGGAGAAAAAACATGTCATTACCAAGATTTCCGGAGTTAACAACTCCCATCAGCCGCGATGAAGCGGTAAATTATATCTTGACTTCCATTGCCATGGAAGAGTTGGGACTGAGTCATATCATAAATGCTGAAGGAGAGAAAATTCAATATGCACTTGGAACACTTCCAGGAATGACCGGTTCCGATGCTACCATTGAAGAAATTCTTGAGGTAAATAGGAATGTACGTGATATTTTGGATGGAACCATGCAAAACCAGCTTCTTTTGAAAGCAAAGATGGAAAGTGCCCTTGCCGCGTCTACTATGGAAGGCCCTCCTGGCCCTCCCGGTCCGGAAGGTCCTCCCGGTCCAGAAGGTCCTCAGGGTCCTACAGGAGCGACCGGCCCTCAAGGTCCGATAGGTCCAGAAGGTCCTCAGGGTCCTACAGGAGCGACCGGCCCTCAAGGTCCGATAGGTCCAGAAGGTCCTCAGGGTCCGGCGGGAGCAACAGGAGCAACCGGTCCTCAAGGTCCGATAGGTCCGGAAGGTCCCCAGGGTCCGGCGGGAGCAACAGGAGCAACCGGTCCAGCAGGCCCGGAAGGTCCGGAAGGCCCCCAGGGTCCGGCGGGAGCAACGGGAGCAACCGGTCCTCAAGGTCCGATAGGTCCAGAAGGTCCTCAGGGTCCTACAGGAGCAACCGGTCCTCAAGGTCCGATAGGTCCGGAAGGTCCTCAGGGTCCGGCGGGAGCAACGGGAGCAACCGGTCCTCAAGGTCCGATAGGTCCGGAAGGCCCTCAGGGTCCGATAGGTCCAGCAGGCCCGGAAGGTCCAGCGGGAGCAACAGGAGCAACAGGTGACTCTGTTATAATTGGACTAAGTAAGTGAAAACCGCTATATCAAAGGGTTTTTCGCTAATCTTAGTCCAATTTTTTTACCCTATTTACCCCTTACCCAAATCATTTACCCAAGAAAGGAGTGCGCCGATGGCAAAAATTATTGCGATTATCAATGAAAAGGGTGGCGTGGGAAAAACAGCCACGGCAACCACGCTTGCCTATCTCCTGTCCAAGAGAGGACACCGTACCGCCCTGATTGACTTTGACGGTCAGGGACACTCAAGCATTATTTCCGGTGTGAAGAACACCAATAAGCTGGAGGTGACAATTAACACCCTGATACGCAGGCTGGTTGAGGACGAGCCATTGCCCGCGCCTGACAGCTACATATTCAAAACTAAGTGCGGGGTTGACTTGATTCCCTCCAACACGCAGCTTTTTACCCTTGAGCGAAATCTCTGCAATGTGGATTTCCGTGAACATATCCTGACACGATATGTTGATACCATCAAGGATGACTATGACTACATCATCATCGACTGTATGCCCCAAATGGGTACGCCAATGATTAACGTGATGATGTGTGCCGACAGCCTTATCATCCCGACGCAGGCGGAACTTTTGTCTGCGCAGGGGCTTGCGGAATTGCTGAAACATTATCAGCTCATTCAGAAAAACAGCAATCACCGCCTGCGTATTGAGGGTATCCTGATTACCATGGATTCCGCTAATACCATTCTTTCCGCACAGGTAAACGATATGATTCAGCAGGGCTTCGCTGATAAGGTTCCTATTTTCAAAACCCGCATTCCCCGTTCCATTAAGGTGGCGGAAGCCGTGCTGTACCATCAGACCATCTGTGAATTTGTGCCGGAAAATCCTGCTGCAATCGCCTATGAGCAATTCGTGGACGAACTTCTGTCCAAGGAGCAGGGCAAAACTGCGGAAAGGAGCGTATAATCATGGCTACACCAAAACCGAAAGCCCGTTTTGTGGATTTTCAAGAAATGTTGAGCATTGAACCGCAGCAAGGAATTACCAGTGAAAGTGATACCGCCCCTGCTCCTGTGCAGGGCGGTATCACGGAAATGGATTTCAGTATTATGGAGTCCTTTCCAAATCACAGGTTCAAGCTCTATGAGGGTCAGCAGCTTGATGATATGGTGGAAAGCATCCGGCAATTTGGCATCCTGCTCCCGATAATCCTTTGGCATACCGAGGACGGGCGGTATATCATTCTCAGCGGACACAACCGTAAAAATGCCGCCCAGCTTGCGGGACTGACCCATGGCCCCGTTATCATCCGTGAAAACCTCACCCATGAGGACGCCGTTTTAATCGTTACGGAAACCAATCTTCGCCAGCGCTCTTTCTCTGACATGAGCCATTCGGAACGTGCCTACTGCCTTGCCCAGCATTATGAAGCTATGAAGTGTCAGGGTAAGCGAAATGACCTTTTAGCAGAGATTGAAATGCTCTTAAACCCGCATGATACCAGCGAAAATGAAACTTTGGCTGAACCTCAGCACAAGTTGAAAAGCAGAGAAAAACTTGGTCAGGATTATGGCCTTTCACGGGATAAGGTAGCAAAATACATCCGTATTTCAAACTTAATTGACCCTCTGATTTCACGGGTTGATACCGAAGAAATTGCTTTCCTTGCCGCCTATGATCTCTCCTTTGTAGAGGATACGGAAAAGCAACAGCAGATTGCCGACCTCATGGAGTCCGACAGCTATAAGGTGGACATGAAAAAAGCGGAGCTGTTCCATAGCTACTACGAAACCGGAAAACTGAGCGATACCGCTATTTTGCAAATCCTCTCCGGCGAGAAAACCCGCAAACCCAAAAGCAGTAAGCCGCAGCCCGTTAAAATCAAGCCTGCCGTGATTTCCAAGTATTTTACTCCACAGCAGACCCAAAAGGAAATTGAGGAAACCATTGATAAGGCACTGGCTTTATACTTTGAACAACAGAATCAGGAGGTGGTAATGACTTGAGCAAGGTAACCATTCTGGCCGACCTATATAAAAAGTCGGTACAGGAATATACGAAAAGCCCTGCGGAGTGGAAAGGTCTGCTGTCCTGTGCGGCAAGGTACTATAAGCGATCTTTTGACAACGCCGTTCTGATTTACGCCCAGCGCCCCGACGCCACTCAGCTTGCCACCTTTGACGAGTGGCATGACAGGCGGATTAACCGCAGCATTAACAGAGGGGCAAAGGGTATTGCGGTCATTGACATGGCAAACCCCACCGCCAGCTTAAAGCATTTGTTTGATATTATGGATACCAATGGTGACGAACAGAGCTTCAAACGGGTTTTAAGCTATCTGTGGGAGCTGGAGGATCAGTACAAGCCCAGCCTGCTGGTTAAATTCCATGAAAAGTACCATACCCCTACCTCCGGCATAGAGCTGTGCCTGTATAAACTGGTACAGCAGAGAGCGCGGCAGTTTTTACCGAAGTACATGGAAAACTTCAAGGTATGCGACGAAAGCAGTGTGCTTTACGATGCGCCCATCGAAGCGGTGAAAGTGGAATTTACTGAGCTTGTCACCGACAGCGTCGCCTACACCGTGTTTCAAAAATGCGGGCTTTCCGCAGAGCTGTTTGAGCGGAATGCCTTTGAGAATATCAGTCACTTTAACAGCTTGGAGCTATTTATGGCAATGGGAAGCTGTACGGTTTCCCTTGCCAGACCCATCCTGAAAGAAGTTTATCAGGAAATTCAGCAGATCAAAAGCGAAAGGAGCCAAATTTATGAGAACCGAACCGTTAATGAACCTCAGTTACCGGCAGGGCGAGGACGGCCTGATGTACCCCGAACTGCAAATCTCGAAGAACGCGGAAACCGACCGGACGCCGGTAGGCAGATTCGGGAGCCTGTGGAAGAACTTCATGCTGGAGAATCACCCGCACCGCCTGTCGGAGCTGGTGGCACAGGGCAAAATCAACGAAATGATTCTGAAAGTGGACGAGGAAGCCGAGAACCGCAAAGAGCGTCTGATACAGGAGCTTCTCACGGTCCAGCCGATGCCGGACACCGAGGATACGCTGGAGAGAGCCGGTCACATGAGCATGATAACCTCCACAGCGGAGGAAATCGTAATCAGCGAATTGGTACTGCAACCCCGATAACACAAACCGCAGAGCCGCCCACAGATGGTAAACAGCCGTCTGTGGGCGGCTTTTTTGCTGTCCCGCCGAAATCAGAGCCGGAGGCTTCGGCTTCGATACCATCCGAAACGGTCCAGCCGTTGGATGAGGAAGAAATCTCCGACCTCATTGATGTGGTGCTTTGCGCCGATGACCTGACACCTGATACGCGGGAATGGGTATCGGAGATTTACAAATTCTTTGAGGGCGGTCATAAGCAGACCACCAAGGCAAAAATTCTGAAAGCCTTTTACGGCAAGCTGGATACGGAGTACATGACCAAAACCGGCGACTACATCCTGAATATCCGTGCCGACAGCGAAGGTCTGATCTTTGAAACAGAGGGACAGCAGTTTGCTGCCAGCTATGCAGAGCTTACAAACCGCATTGATCAACTCATTTTGATGGGTGCTTACCCGTACAGCTCCGCCGACAGCATGCTTGACGATTTCTCCATACCGGATGAAATGGGCGAGATGCAGGGCGCGGCGGATGAAGATGAGCCGGAAATGGAGTTTGAATCCTCGGAAACTGCCGACAGCCGGTATATCCATTCCTTCTTGCGGGATCAGTCCAAGTCACTGTATCTCCAACAAACCATTCAGCATTACTTTGAGGGGGAGCAGGATACTGACCTGAGAGCTGATTTTGTTCGTAGAACTTACGGTGGTGGCAGACGGGAAATTGAACTGGATGGGATTCTGATAAAAGCGAGGACTTATGATGACGGTCTGCATCTTCATATCCTTGAATCGGAGGAAAGCGTTAAAATTCACCTGACATGGGAACAGGTTGCCGCCAATATTGCACTGCTCATAGCAGACAACCTCTATGTAAATCCCAATACGCCTGCACCTCCCTCCAAACAGGAAATCATTGATGACATCCTGAGAAGCAGTGCCGGTTTTGTAGGTGGCAAGCAGCGGATTTATCAGGCAATGGTATCTTTTCCGGGCAAGAAAGACCGTGTTGCTGTATTGAAAAAAGAGCATGGCACCGGCGGCTACTCCGGCGGTCTGGAAAATGGCGGCCATAAGCGGCTCAATTATGATGGAAAAGTGATTTCCATTGACTATCAGCATGACGGAGTGGAAATTAACGAGAATTGGACTTGGGACAGAGCAGAAACTCGAATTATGGAGCTGGTTCGGCAGGATCAGTATTTGACCGAGGAAGATAAGGCGGAACTGGAGGCACAGGGTAAACCCCTCTATATTCCTGCCCCTGAATCGGCGCAGGAGGCTCCTGACCGGCAGCTTACATTATTCGATATGACTCCCGTTGCACAGGACAGCTACGAAGATAGCACGGACGATAACAATGATAGTGTAATTGACGGAAATTCCGACGAGCCGCAGTCCCTGCCGTTTGCGGAGGGCGACCGTATTTACTACCATGACCGGGTAGTTGAGATTGTCAAATTCCTGCATGACGGCCGCACGGTTGAAATCGGTGATATTTCTCAGCTTAAAAACCTGAACAGCCTGAAAATTACGGAGCGTGTGCCGCTCTCCGAGCTTGCGGACTGTAAGCCCCTGAAAGACCATTATACCCAAGGTGAGCTTGCTTCTATGGTGGTGGAGGCGGTACAAAGCGGCAATGACAGTGAAGAAATCAAGGCGGCAATCCAAGGCGTAGCCCTTGTCAATCAGTCCAATGAGGAATACAACCACGCTGTTAAGGATGATTTCCATGCCCGTGCATGGGGCGAGGGCTTCAATTACCGCTATTCCCCTGACCACCACCTGTATGACGGCGGCCCGAAAACTAAGTGCAGAAACAATATTGAGGCCATCCGTCTGCTGAAAGAATTGCAGGCGCAGGGGCGCCTGGCTACCGCCGAGGAACGGATTACCCTTGCTCGGTTTGTAGGCTGGGGCGGTCTTGCCAATGCCCTGACACCGGATAAAAGCGGTTGGGAAAAGGAATACGCGGAAATCAAAGGGCTGTTGACCGATGAGGAATTTCAGGCGGCGCAGAAAAGCACCCTGACCTCCTATTACACAGAGCAGGGCGTTATCAGCCACATTTATAAGGGTTTGGAGAACATGGGCTTTCGGGGTGGGAACATCTTAGACCCCGCCCTTGGTACAGGAAACTTTTTCTCCGTGCTGCCGGACAGTATGGGCGGTTCTAAGCTCTACGGCTGTGAAATCGACCCCGTCCCCGGCCATATCGCCAAGCACCTTTACCCCGACGCGGATATTC
The DNA here is from genome assembly GCF_030863805.1 of Kineothrix sp. MB12-C1. Taxonomy (NCBI): domain Bacteria; kingdom Bacillati; phylum Bacillota; class Clostridia; order Lachnospirales; family Lachnospiraceae; genus Kineothrix; species Kineothrix sp. MB12-C1. The sequence continues at coordinate 999,300 of NZ_CP132957.1, read as the reverse complement.
AGGTGACAGGCTTTGAACAGACGGCTTTTTCCGACCATTTCTTTGATGTCATGGTGGGCAACGTGCCGTTCAACTCCATTAAGGTGGATGATCCGCGCTACAACAAATATAACCTCCCCATCCATGATTATTTTATTGCCAAGTCGCTGGATAAGGTTCGTCCGGGCGGTATGCTGGCGCTGATTACCTCCAAATTCACCATGGATAAAGCCAACTCAAAGATGCGCAAATACATCGGAGGAAAAGCAGAGCTGCTTGGCGCAATCCGCCTGCCGAATAACGCTTTTAAGCAGGTCGCCGGAACGGAAGCCACCACGGATATTTTGTTCCTCAAAAAGCGGGAACGAGAAATTGTGCCGGACGAAGAAAACAGCCCGTGGCTTTCTGTGGAGCAAAATGCAGACGGCATCCCTATGAACAGCTATTTTATTGACCACCCGGAAATGGTGCTGGGTGAAATGGTATTTGACGAGTCCATGTTCGGCAACGAAAAGACCACCGCCTGCCACCCTATCCCCGGAGAGGACTTGAACGAACGGCTGGAACGCGCCATTTCCTATCTGGACGGCGAGTACATCGAAGCCACCTCGGAATACGAGGACGAAAAAGAAATGCTGCCGGAGTCTATCCCTGCCGACCCTAACGTGCGCAATTTCAGCTATGGGCTGGTGGATAGTGAACTGTATTACCGGGAAAATTCCAGAATGTACAAACAGAATATCACCGGACGGAAAGCCGAGCGTATCCGGGGTATGCTGGAGGTTACGGCAGCCATCCGCAGTCTGATTGATTTTCAGAACAGCGAATATGCCGATCTCCATGAGCTGCCCACTATGGAATACGAAAAGCAGCTTCAGGAGCATATCGCCCATCTAAACCATGTTTATGATGCCTTTGTAAAAAAGCAGGGGTATCTCAATTCCTACGCCAACGTCATGGCGTTTTCGAGGGATTCCAATGCGCCGCTGCTCCGATCCATTGAAGCGGAGCAGAAAGACCAAAAGGACGTATGGGAAAAGACGGCTATCTTTTATAAAGCCACCATCAAGCCCAAGGTTATGCCGAAAACGGTGCATTCCGCAGAAGAAGCCCTGATGGTTTCCCTTAATGTCAAAGGCAAATTAGACCTTGCCTATATGTCCTGGCTCTATCAGCGTCCCGATCACCGCAAAGCGACTCCAGACGAAATCATAGAGGAGCTGGGCGATAGGATTTACCAAGACCCGGAGGATTACACCGACAATCCGCATACCGGCTGGAAAACCGCTGATGAGTATTTAAGCGGTTATGTAAGAGATAAGCTGACATCTGCCATCTTAAAGGCGGAGGAAAAACCGGAACGGTTCAGGCGCAACGTGGAAGCCCTCAAGCTGGTACAGCCCGTACCCCTGACCCCGCAGGACATCAGCTTCACGCTGGGTTCTACATGGATTCCCCCGGAGATTTATCAGCAGTTTATGTACGATACCTTCCAGACCGCACCGGGCAATCAAGCGGGGCGGTTTGGTATTTTTCTTGAATTTTCCCGTTACAGCGGCGCTTATCATATCAACAATAAAAGTGCAGAACGCACCTCTGTCACGGTCAACCAGTCCTACGGAACAGACCGCATGAACGCCTATGACATACTGGAAACCACCCTGAATCTGCGCCCGGTGGAGGTCAAAGACCCGGTAGACTACATTGACCCGGATACTGGCGAGGAAAAGACCAAATATGTTCTCAATAAAAAGGAAACCATACTGGCCCGTGAAAAACAGGCCGAAATCAAAATGGCCTTTGAAAGCTGGCTGTTTGCCGACCCGGAGCGCGGCGCAAGTCTGACCAAGCTCTATAATGACCGTTTTAATAACATCAGGCCCCGTGAATACAATGGCGATGATTTGCTTCTGCCGGATATGGCCGAGGGGATTACCCTGCGCAAGCACCAGCGGGATGTCATTGCCCACGGCCTTTACGGGGACGGCAATCTGCTGATGGCGCACGAGGTAGGAGCCGGGAAAACCTATGCCGCCATCGGGTTGGGTTATGAAATGAAACGGCTGGGGGCGATTCATAAGCCCCTGTATGCAGTGCCGAATCATCTCGTTGGCGAATGGGCGACCCATTACATGAAGATGTACCCCAACGCCAATATTCTGGTGGCGGAGAAAAAGGATTTCGAGAAAAAGAACCGCCGCCGTTTTGTCAGCCGGATTGCCACCGGGGAATACGATGCCGTTATTATGGGGCATAGCAGCTTTGAACTGATCGGTTTATCCAGAGAACGGCAGCTTGCCGCTATGGAAGCGGAGATTGAGGCCATTACCGATGCTATCGCAGAACAGAAATTCCGTGCAGGCAAGGACTGGACGCTCAAGCAGATGGAGATTTTCAAATCCAATCTCCAGTTCCGCTACGACCGGTTATTTAAGGCGGAGAAGAAAGATGATGTTGTCAGTTTTGAGGAATTGGGCGTAGATGCTCTGTTTGTGGATGAAGCTCATGCCTACAAAAACAACTTTTCTTACACTAAAATGCGAAACGTGGCGGGGATCACCGGGGTCAGCAGCCAGCGCGCCATGGATATGCACCAGAAATGCCAGTACATCAATGAGCTGAATGACGGCCGGGGTGTGGTGTATCTTACCGGTACGCCCATCTCCAACACCATGGCGGAGCTGTATGTTCTGCAAAAAACCTTGCAGCCGAAAGCGCTGGAGGAACGCGGACTGCTGATGTTTGATAGCTGGGCAAGCACCTACGGCGTGATTGAATCCTCTCTGGAAATCAAGCCGGAGGGCAGCGGCTATCAGATGAAAAACCGGTTTGCAAAGTTCCACAATTTGCCTGAGTTAATGAATATGTTCCTGATGATTGCCGACATCAAAACCGCCGATATGCTGGATTTGCCTACTCCGAAGCTGGAAACCGGTGCGGTGCAGGTCATCAAGGCGGAAATCACACCGGAGCAAAAGCGTATCGTGATGGAGCTTGCGGAACGGGCGGAGAAAATCCGAAACGGTGAGGTGGACAGCTCTGAAGACAATTTCCTAAAGCTCACATTAGAAGCCCGCCTGCTGTCTACCGACCCAAGAGCCATTGACCCGGAATTGCCGGACGATCCCAATACCAAGCTCAATGTCTGCGCCCGGAAAGCGGCGGAGATTTACCATGAAACCGCTGAAAACCGGCTGACCCAGCTTATCTTCTGTGATATGAGTACGCCAAAGGGCGATGGCAGCTTTAATTTCTATGAAGCCACCAAGGATGTTCTGGTCGCGCAGGGCGTGAAGCCGGAGGAAATCACCTTTATCCATGACGCCCGGACAGATGTACAGCGGGAACAGCTATTTGAAAAGGTCCGCACCGGCGAAATACGCATCCTCATGGGCAGCACCGGCAAAATGGGAACAGGCATGAACGTCCAAAACAAGTTAATCGCACTCCATCATTTAGATGTGCCGTGGCGTCCCTCCGACCTGATCCAGCGCAACGGGCGCATTCTCCGTCAGGGCAACGATAACCCGGAAATCTCTATTTTTAATTACATCACGGAACAGACCTTTGATGCGTACCTATGGCAGATTTTAGAACAGAAACAGCGGTATATCAGCCAGATTATGACCGGCCGTTCCACCCTCCGAAGCTGTGAGGATGTGGACAGCACCATGCTCCAATACGCCGAGTTTAAGGCCCTTGCCGTTTCTGATCCAAGGATTAAGGAAAAGATGGAAACGGACAACGAAATCAGCCGTCTGACGGTGTTGAAATCCTCATGGCAGAGCCAGCGTAACAGCCTGCAATACGATATTTCCAAGCGTTATCCCCATGAAATCACAAGTACGGAAAAGAAGATTGTAAAAATGACCGCCGACCTTGAAGCCTACCGGCAGAATAAACCGGCTGAGTTTCAGATGGTAATTGACGGAAGAACCCATGAGGAGCGAACCAAAGCTGCCGAGCATTTTATGGTGCGCTCCCGCAAGCTGGGGCGTGAAGTGGGCGATACACTGGATATGGGCAGCTATGCGGGCTTTTCAGTTTCCCTGCAGCGCGGCATGATGAGCAGTGTGCGGATTGTCCTGGACGGACAGCGCGGCTATGCCACCGATATGGGTGAATCCGCCCTTGGCAACATCACCCGTATTGAAAATCTGGCGGAGCATATTGCCGGAGATTTGGAGGTTTCCCACGGTGAGCTTGCGGATTTGCACCGGCAGCTTGAGGCGGCGAAGCTGGAAAGCCAGAAGTTGTTCCCTAACGAGGAAAAGCTGGCGCAGCTCCAGAGGAAAAAGGTGGAGCTTGACCTTGCCTTGGAGTTTAAGGACAGTGCCGACGAGATTTTAGAGCCGGATGAGGATAGTACGGAGGCGCCGGAGGAGGAACCAAACGGCGAGGAAAGCACGGCCGTCAGGACGCAGCCACCATCCGCACGGCTCACCTTAGAGCAAAAGCTGTATCAGAAGCTGGCGGTATTCGCAGGCCCTATCCTTGACGGGGACGCTTACTATATGAAGCTGAAAAGCGACGGTTTTGAGGATTTGGTGCTGGAGGCCATCGGTAACGGTGAGTACAGCATTGCACATTATTACACGCAAAACGGTGACGCCATGCGCGACCCGGAAATCACCTTTACCATTGACAAACGGAATATGTCCATTCACCCTACATCGTTCTTACAGGACAATGTAGGGCTTTTTTATGAAACGGCACAGGCAAAGCCGTCTATGGTACAGGACTTAAAGGAGTTTATGTCGCAGTGGTTCACCAACATTGCGGGTCAGGGCTTTGAGCCGGAAAAGGTTTCGGTATACGCATCGGAAGATGAGGAGGAAAACGAATTTGACAGATAAATCAATCACCATGAAGTGAGGTTCAAATCTCAAGGCCAAATAACAAAGCAAAAGGGATGCCCTGCCGGGTCAAGCATCGTTGTCCATAAGGATTCACTTTCCGGTGAAGCGGTTTCACCATACTGTACGCTTGCCTTTACCGCACCGCAGGAAAGCGTGATGTTGTATCATAAAAGTTGACACCCTATTCTCAAGGACTTTGATATATAATCATAATCAATACGAGAACAGGAGAAACAACCTATGGCACAAAATCAAAAATCTTATGACAATGAATTTAAAGCACAAGCTGTAAAACTTGCTCAGGAAATTGGTGGGCATAAAGCAGCTAACGAATTAGGGATTCCCAAGGGTACTATGTACACCTGGATAAAAGCCTTCAAAGAAGGTCGTCTCAGCGCAAATGACGCGGTTCATACGCCTAAGAATGCCTTATCTCTTAACGATGAGCTTATCGAACTCAAAAAGCGCATTAAAGAGCAGGATAAGGAAATCCGTCGTTTAAAAGAAGAAAATGAATTTCTCGAAGAAGCCAGTGCTTTTTCGCAGCCAGCCGTCGGAAGTCAGCAAAAAACAGAGACTGATGTTTATTGCAACCAAAACTGATGACGGCGAGATTAAGGGCAAAATTTCTTTTTATTGCAGAGTGCTTCATGTTTCCAGACAAGCATTCAATAAATACCTAAAAGCAAAGGATGCTCCATGGAAATATCAGGAATTGGCAGATGCAATGCTTGATATTTGTAGTGAGGATGAATGTAATGACACTTATGGAAGAATCCGTATGTATCAGGCATTACAACTCAAACAGCCGGAGGGTATACACATTCCCGGCGAGAGAACTGTTTATCGTGTCATGGACGAAATTGGTCTTAATCACAAACCAAAACGCAAGCCTAATGGTATTACTAAAGCTGACAAAGAAGCCCGGAAATCAGATGATTTAATAAAACGTGACTTCACTGCTGAAAAACCTCTAAAAAAATGTATTACTGATATGACTGAAATAAAAGCTTCTGATGGAAAACTGTATGTTTCAGCCATCTTTGACTGCTACGATTTAGCGGTATTGGGTCTTGCCATGGATACAAATATGAAAGCTCCCCTTTGTGAACAAACCTTAGATAACGCTTATAGAGCCTATCCTATGCTTAGGGGAGCTATTCTTCACAGTGACAGAGGTACGCAGTATACCAGCGGGTTATATCGTAAGGCAATCAACAAATATGGCATTCTTCAAAGCATGAACAGTGCCGGTGGCAGATGCCATGACAATGCCAGATGTGAAAGTATGTGGGCAAGATTCAAAGAGGAATTACTTTATGGACGTTACGATACCAGCTCAATGACAGTAGAACAGTTAAAAACTCTTATTTGGAGATACTTCATCGGCTATTGGAATAACCGGCGAATCTGTTCAGCTAACGGTGGCTTACCTCCGATGGTTAAGCGACAGCAGTACTATGATTCATTGCAGGAGGCAGCATAAGGTCGAACATTCTTGAGAAAAAAGTGTAAACCAATATTGACAATATCAATTCTTATCAGACAAACAAATCCCTTACTCATCAATTGGAGTTGTAACGCCCAGTCTTGATGACATTTTCCTGTCTCTTACACAACGAAATGAGGAGGGCGTTCGCAATGCAAACTTATAACCTTTTTTGGAGAAGTGTGAAGTGGCGCTTTCAAAATCCGGTAACAATTATTATGACATTAGTGCAGCCGCTTATATGGCTTCTGCTATTCAGCACCATATTTAGTGGCAGTAAGTCCGAAGAAAATTACACAGCATTTATCTTGCCCGGCATCTTAGTTATGGGAGTCCTGTCTAGCTCCGGTGTAAGTGGAATTGCCAACTATTCATTAAAAACAGAGGGAAGCTTTTACCGAATTATGATTTCACCGGTGAAAAGAAGCTCAATTATACTGGCTCATATATTAGATGCTGCTGTCCTGTCATTTATCCAGATTACAATTTTGATGGGTATCGCTTTTCTTATGTCTGTGCGAATTGCATCGGGGATAAGCGGGGTGCTGATTATGGCTATATTATTGTTCCTGACGGTAGCATTTGTGGCAGCAATGTCTTATAGCATCAGTCTTACACTGCCAGATGAAAATTCCTTTATAGCCCTTATAAACACTTTTACTTTACCATTGTTCTTTGTCAGTTCAGCGTTAATACCTTTTGAACAACTTCAGGGCGGATTCCAAATTGCAGCAATGATTAATCCATTTACCCATGTTATCAATAGCCTTAGAATGTTATCACAAAGCACAACAATTGATTGGTATCAGTTACTTTCTACAGGAGGACTTCTCCTTGTCTTAGGTGCAATCAGCTTTATTATGGCGGTTCATTCTTTAAACAAAGATAGCCATTAAAATGAGTATGGTGTTTTTTAGTCACAACTACGGCAAATTCAACTAAAATGCAGCAGATAGCGCAAAATAAAGAGGTAGCATGTTCGATTCATTTCAAGGGGGCTGGAAATGGAATTGGCGAAAATTGGGATGGGTTTTAGACCCGAAAAACGCTGAGCTACGGACTAAACTTCGTAAAGTATTTGCCCTCATCGATTTTAATTGTACGCTATGTTTCTCTTGACAACATATACCATACTTACTATACTGAATATATATTCAGTGAAAAGAGGTTCAGTATATGGGCATTCGAGATGATCAAAGAGAAAAAAGGTATTGGGAGATTCTTTCAGTAGCGCTTGATTTGTTCATAAAAAAAGGCTATGCGGCAACAAAAGTCACGGACATTGCCAAGTCGGTTGGCATGAGTACGGGGCTTTTGTTTCATTATTTTAGGTCTAAGGAAGCACTTTATGAGGAACTGATTAAAATCGGAATTTCTGGCCCGACTAATGCTCTGCCGACAGAAGATGACGAGCCGTTATCCTATTTGCGAAACACCGCAGAATCCATATTTAGTGGTTTGAAAGAACACCCTTTTGCGGCCAAAATGTTTGTTTTGATGGGTCAGGTATATTACACCGGATCTGCGCCTCAATCGCTTAAAGACGATGTTATGGCACTGGATATTTACACTTCCACTATAGATTTAATGAGTCGCGGTCAGCGGCAAGGTGTGATTCGTGATGGTGATCCTTACGCATTAAGTATTGCCTATTGGAGTGCTATTCAAGGTATCTGTGAGCAAATGGCAGTGTTGCCGGACGCACCATGCCCTAAAGGTGAGTGGATTGCGGATATGTTCAGGAGACAGAGTAGCGAATTAATGAAAGGCAGCGAAAGTGACCGTAGCTAAGCCCGATAAACAATCGGAAAATTAATTTGCAAAAATAAGCGAAAGCATTAGATAGTAATAAAGAAGACTGGGAGAAGATGAGAATGATATTGGATAACCGAACGATAATTAAGTTTTTAGTGTATACCTTTTTTCTTACTTATTTATCATGGGGCATAATAATAGCAGCAGGCAGAGTCGGGTTATTTGGAGTTGACTCGCTACCTGGTACAATTCTGTATATTGGGGGCACATGGGCTCCTACCATTTTTTCCTATATTTTTTAAAAGAAAAATATAGCAATTAATACAATAAAGGACTTTTTAAAAATTGCATTTTCTGTAAAAGCAAAATGGAAGCAATATCTGTTAGCTTTTGTGTTTTTAGCCGTACTATTTATTCCATCAATTCTCTTATGTAAGACAAATTTAGGCATAGTATGGTATCTCTGGATTCCGGTCTTTCCTCTAATGATTATGGATGGTGGAATGGAGGAAATTGGGTGGAGGTATTTGTTGCAGCCGACTCTGGAAAAACAATTTTCGTATTTTATTGCAACAGTTATTACTGCGTTCATATGGTGGGCATGGCATCTACCAATGTTTTTCATCCCAGGATCCGGATAAAGTGAGATGTCCTTCTTGATATTTGCGCTGTTCGTACTTGGTCAGTCTTTTTCACTGGCTTCTATCTATCAGGCAAGTAAAAATGTGTGGTTCTGTATAATGTACCACGCATTTATAAATACATTGTCAATGTATTGGCCGGTAGCGGATACTTTGGCAGCAACTCTTATATCTTCCATCGGTGCAACCGTATTATCTGTATCTGTTTTTTATTTTAAAGGCTTAAGAGATTGGATTTATATGTATAGCATACTACGAAAACATTATGATAGGAGGTTTGAATTATGAAAAAAGCAACGATTATCTGCGCCATTTTCACTGTGGTACTCTTACTGTCAACCATGATATGCGGGCTATGGTTAAGAGCAAATAATATCAGTGATCCCGGTTCCTTTGATTTTCATGTAAACTGCGGGATAGCCGCTGTCGTATTTTCTGTCATGACGTTGTGCTTGGCGATAGCCACCTTCTCCCGAATGAAGAAGGGATAGTGCGATGAAAACATTGATTGTATATTCCACAAAATCCGGCGCAAGCCGGGATTGTGCAGAATTGTTGGCTTCTAGCATAAAAGATTGTTCTCTTTGTGATTTGACCAAGCAAGTGCCGGGAATAGAACGATTTGATCTGGTGATTTTAGGTTCGGGTGTGAGAATGGGGAAGATTTATAAGCCGATGAAAGATTTTATTAAAAAAAACATAGAAGTACTCCCCTCTAAGAAAACCGCAGTTTTCTTATGCAATTCTTATCCCGATACATTTAAAAAAGTAATTGAAAAAAATATACCTCAAGAACTGATTGATAGCGCTGTATGCATAGAATCTTTTGGAGGTATTCCGCCTTTTACATCGCCCAAAAACCAAGATTGGCTGTTGTTTGAGCATGTAAACCGACTAATTCAGGCAGTCGCTTCAGAGTAGCGAGGTACATAGTATGATGAATACATATTCCAACATAAAAATCGCCTATTATTCTGGCACCGGCGGTACAGAATTAGCGGCAAAGAGCTTTCAAAGGCATCTGGAAACGGCAGGCTGTACCTGCACGATTGAAACAATTACTGACGGAATAAGCAAAAACCAAAGTAACTGCGACCCGCTTATCTTGCTGTTCCCGGTACATGCTTTTAACGCACCGGATGCAGTTTACAAGTGGATTGATGCTTTGGATATGGTAAACCAAACCTCCGCAGCGGTCATCTCTGTTTCAGGAGCCGGAGATGTTTGCCCCAACACAGCCTGCCGGGTCGGAAGTATCAAGCGTTTAACTAAGAAAGGCTACCATGTTCTATATGAAAGAATGATTGTTATGCCTTCTAATTGGGTAGCCCCTGCCCCAAGTCCGTTACCCTATCTTTTAATGCAAGCATTGCCTATCGTAATTGATCAAATCACAAGTGATCTGCTGTCCGGGGTCTGTAGGAAAGCAAAGCCCTTATGGATTGACAGAATTTTCTCTGCAATCGGAAAGCTGGAAACAGCAGGCGGTCATTATTGGGGTAAGCGAATTCAGGTGATGGAGCATTGCACCGGGTGCGGTTGGTGTGCAAATCACTGCCCTGCTGGTAATATCACAATGGCAAACGTAAAGCCAACCTTTGGGGATGGGTGTCATTTCTGCCTAAAATGCATTTATGGCTGCCCAAGCAAGGCTTTGCAGCCGGGAACCTGTAAATTTGTTGTCATTCCAGAGGGGTATTGTTTACAAGACATCGCACAACAACCTCCGCAGAATCCGCAAGTGCCTGTGAAAGATTTAAAGGTAGGGTTCTTCTGGCTGGGGGTCAAGAAATATCTAATGTCTTTGAGCGACAATCAAAGGGATTTATCTTTATAAAATTGCTATGCAGATTATTCGGGAAATGAAAGGAGATACACTATGGGTAACTTAGAAACAGTAAAACACTTCTATGAATACGTCACTTCCAATCATTTGATTAATGAAGTCCCTGACTATATATCCGATGATTGTTCCATTCGATTAGGTGACAAAACCATCCCCGTTGGGATAGCGGGGATGCAGCAGCACATGATTGATGTAAGAAAAACCTACCCTGATTTAAAAATGATAATCACACACCAATACTGCGATGGCGACTATGTTATTTCTGAATTTATTATGGAGGGAACCCATAAAGGTGAATGGCTAGGTATGAAGCCATCCGGTAAGAAGTTAAGAATTACCGGCGTGGATATTGATAAGGTCATAGATGGAAAGATTGTGGAGCATGGCGGCGCAGCAAATACGTTTGAAGCCTTGTTTGAAGCCAAGATTATATGCCCGTCCACATAAAAAGGGGGTATTAAATGAAACTGCGTTTTTTGTGGCAGCAAACCCAGCAGATTGCAGGCCTTATCTATGCGGCAGTCCGATATAGTGACAAGTTCACGAACAAAGACACTTATATCGGATCCGTTGAATATTCTCTTCCCTTCAACGGAGAATGGGTTGACTTACGCAAACCCTATGTGGAGCAAAAATCGTCCAACTGGCGGATTTGAATATAAAATCAGGCATATCGGCACGATATGACTCCTGTTTTGAAAATCCTGTTGTTTTTGGTTTGTGCATTCCAAATGGCTTGAAAACATACTTGAAGGCTTTTGATTCAGCAAATACCAATATAAAAAACTTTATCATAAAGCACACGAAAAAATGTGACGGATGTAGATATTGTGTGCAGACCGATCAAACAGGCACACGCTCACTTGCCGTAATCAAGGTTGTTCATGAAGGCGAAGAGTATGACTTATGCCCTTATTTTCCGGGGTATGGTTATCGTTGGCACAGTATCAACAACGAACTGGCTGAACAGTTGATAGAAATGCTGGGATTTATGGACAAGTTTTACAAGCATTCAAATAACCGCTATAAAAATGTAATGACGAACGACTAAGGGAGATAAAATGGCATACTTAACAAAAAATATCCAAAGCGAATCCACACTCATGATGCTGATTGGGCACGCATTTCCTGAAAGAATTCTTAAAGATCTGCATGAGCTGACAGAAGGTTATTTTAATATCGCTTATGAAGTTTCTTTTGAAGATGGGACGAAAAGCGTCCTGAAGATAGCACCTGACCCCAAGGTAACGGTCATGACCTATGAACAAAATATCATGGAAGCGGAAGTATGCTCGATGCGGTTGGCAGCTAAAAAAACCAATATCCCATTGCCGGAAGTCGAGTTTTACGATCCATCCTGCACGCTTTGCAGTTTCCCCTATTTTTTTATGCAGAAATTGAATGGGAAAAGCCTGTCCTCTCAGAAGCCGTTGTTGACTTACGAGCAAGTAAGCCATATTCATTTTCTGGTAGGTTCCCTGAATAAAGAGATTAACCGGATAACAAACGGCAGCTTTGGGTATCCCGGGCAAACGGCTCTTCAAGGGAAAATCTGGTTTGATGTTTTTGCTGAAATGCTGAGAGCCGTCATACTGGATGCCGGGAAAGAAAGCATTGACCTAGCTATCTCCTCCAGTGAGCTGTTCGAATTACTGGATCAAGATAAGGGGATATTCCAAAGCATCGTAACGCCCTGTCTGGTTCACTGGGACATATGGGACGGCAATATCTTCGTTGAGGACGAAAAACTTACGGGTATAATCGATTGGGAGCGCTGCCTGTGGGGTGATCCGCTCATGGAAGTGGGATTCCGGTCCTACGCCCAATCGGCTGACTTTTTGAGAGGGTACGGAATTGAAGAATTTACGGAAGAAGAAAAACGAAGAATTCTTTGGTACGATCTCTATTTGCTTATGATTGTTGCACAGGAACCGGTTTATCGAGGGTATGAGACTGCGGATTCCTATCACTGGGCAACGGCGCTATTGCGCGAGAAATATGCGGAGCTGCAAGAAGCGTCTTCTTGCTAGATGTTAGCGTCATGTTACAGAAGGTATCAAATCTTTATAGAAGCCGTTTTCTAAGGATTATCAAAAGGGTCACACATACCAATTATAGACCGTGCTTCATTCGTTTTTTGCGCCAGCTGTATCACGTAAAATCATTATCAGATTCCACCAGCCATAAGTGCGGCCAAAAGACGGATTTAAAAAGCTGGTGAAAATACCTATCAGCAAAAAGAGTTATATAGCTTGCATTTTTCTATTGACTCGATCGTTGCGTCGTACTTTATAATGGTTGTAGAAAATGATTACGGAGGTAAAACATATGAGCGAACTTATTAAAATACGTGAAATGTCAATAAAATATGATATTTCTGCGCGTGCATTGAAGTATTACGAAGATATGGGGCTGATATCCAGCACCCGAAGTGAAGATTATGCCTACAGGATGTATGACGAGGCTGCCGTAAAACGGTTGGAGCAGATATTGATTTTGCGTAAGCTGAATATAAGCATAAAAGATATACAGCGTATATTTGACGCACCTGATTCAGATGTAGTACTGGAGGTATTAGGAAACAAAGTCGACGTCATTGACGAAGAGGTAGCTCTTCTACACGAGTTAAAGTCGATTGTGTTGGAATTTATCAAGCAAATCAATAATGCTGATTTCGCAAAAGATACAGATGTCAAGCTGCTTTACGAAAAGGCGCAAGAGATTGAGGGGCATCTTGTAAATGTTGATTATAACGGCAAGCCGGCAGATGTGAATCGTCTGCTGGAGATAACCGAAAAGCTTGATAAGAAGATCCCGGATGTAATGATTGTGAGGATCCCGGAATTTTTGTCACTGACATCACAGTATCAAGACTTTGGTGAATTGTTCAATGAAAACTGTCTAATGTTTTGGATGAATAAGTATAATTATTTGAAAAAAAATGCTGTTCTTGATTGCGCTGATTTTTTGTGCAGAAGAAACGACGGAAAATTCAGATGGATATATAGTGTGCATGAGTGTGTCAACGAACTTGATACTGCTCCGTATGAAGTCACTGTGTTTAAAGGCGGCTTGTATGCTTCCGCCGTATGCATTGACGGCGATGATGACAGCATTATGAAAGTTGAAAGTAAAATCTTACAATGGTTGAAAAAAACGAATTTTGTGCTGGATGAAGAACGGGACATCATGGGGAACATGACCTATAATGACGATGAAATAAAAAAAGGTCTCGGCTATGAACAGCTACAAAGATATGTACCTATAAAGCTAAAGGAAGAAGAGATAGGTTTGGAGGCTTAATCAATTGAAAACGATGTTAAGAACTATGAAAAATCAAAAAAATGGTATTCCCAAGGATGTATTGGCTGTATTTGAAAGCATTGTGCAAACATACAGCGAAAACGAGTGCGATAACAGGTTTATGGAAGCAATGGGGGAACATCTCGCCGAGAAGCAGCGCTTTACGCTCTGGGAAAAACACGGGGGTTGCCAGGGTACCGGACAGAATAAAGTACGCAAAGCGTTTGCCCTGGAACACGCTGATAAACCTCTTTCCGTAAGATTGGAACTCTACGTAAACACTTTCATAAAGGATTATACCGGAAAGACACAAAGCATCACTTTAAACGAAGAAAAGAATACCATAACGGTAATATTTGCTTGTGATGAGTGTTATAGACATACACTGAAAGGAAAACTTACAGCACCGTTTATGTTATATAATGAAAGATGTGCGGGAGGGCGCATGTATGCTTTAGAGAAAGCGTTGGGAATAAAACTAAAAATTCATTCAATAGACATACCCCAGCTTGGAGTAAGCAAAGAAAGTCCCTGCTCTTATACATTTAATATAGTAGAATAGTGCCAATAGCGGTGGCAGCTTACGGGCATTTACCGGCTCGGTGATGGTTGCGGTATTCTCCTCCTCCCCTTGCTAAAAGCCATTCAAATAGTTCAGAGCAAAGCAATGCATTAAAATTGCTAAAACAAAATGTGATACAGGGTGATGAACAATGGTCGGCAGTATATAACTTGACAAAAAGGCGCGTAAGAATAACCTTTTCTAAGGATTATCAAAAGGTCCACACATACCAATTATAGACCGTGTTTAATTCAAATTTTTATAAAGTGCATATTAGTAATTGAAATCAATGTCCTATCGTGGTAGGAAATTAGCAGGAGGAATCAAATTTGAAAATGAAAGAGCAGGTACTTGAGTTTATACAAAAGCAGAAAGTAGCATTTATTGCTTCTATTGACAGTGAAGGCTTTCCAAACATGAAAGCAATGCTGACAGCCCGAAAAATTGAATGCAATTGTTTTTATTTCACGACCAATACATCATCTCTGCGTGTAAGCCAGTATAGAAGAAATGAGAAAGCAAGCATATATTTTTAACAGAGGGCGTTTTTGTTATGAAGGCGTTATGCTCATTGGAACAATGGAGGTATTGGAAGATGCCAAGATAAAACAAGATATTTGGCGAACCGGAGACACAATGCTTTATAAAAAGGGTGTAACTGATCCAGATTACTGCGTATTAAAATTTGCAGCAACAAAAGGACGGCATTATTGTGATTTGAAAACAGAAAGCTTTCAATTATAAAACTGATACTAACTATGACGAAATATCCGCATCACGATACGTCAACATGCAAGAAACTGGGAGGATAATATGGCAAAAAAGAATTGACAATGGAACAACGGAAGCTAGACGTGGATCTATGGGCTATTGCTCTTATTTCTTTTGCAGTACTTGGAATTTACATGACCTTTCAAAGTCAATTTGCTGCGTTTATAAAGGATAGCGATATCAATCTCCTTCTGCGCGTATTTTTAGGAGCAGCATTTCAATTTGGTGTGGCGGGATTAGGAATTGTTGCTGTATCGATTTTTAGAAAGGAAAATCTATTTGCTTATGGTCTAAACAAAAAAAGAGCTGTTTTATCCATTCTTCTATGTTCCCTGTGTTTTATTCCCTACATTGCTTTCATGCTGTTCACCAATCAAATCATGAGCTATTTGCCCTTTCAATCTGTTTGGACAACACAGGATGTACTATCAAGCGGGTTCCCAGTAAATGTCGTTGGAATGCTGGTAACCGCTCTTGTTTGGGGCTTCTTTGAGGGCTTCAATTATGTGGTAATCAGTGATAAAATTAACGGGCGATATCCAAGTAAGAATAAATGGCTCAATTGGGGAGCTATTTCCTGCGCTGTGCTGTGTATCCTTATTCATGGTGCAATTGGCGTGACTGCCGAAGGTGTTATTGAAATGCTGACCATATTTATCATCGTGTATGGTATGCTGATGGCAAAGGAATACACTGGAAATGCGTGGGGCTGTGTATTTATCTTTGTTTTTTTATGGAATGCCTTTTAAAAAGAAACACTTGAAAATGAACAATCTGTACCTCTCTTATTCCGATATGATAAAGAGAGGATATTCAGCTTTATAACAAATATAATGACATAAGGAGTTAAGATATGGAATGGATAGAGAGATTAAACAGTGCAATTAACCATATAGAGGAACATCTTACGGATGAAATTGATTTTGATGAAATATCCAAGATCACGCTTTGTTCATCCTATCACTTTCAAAGAATGTTTGCATATATGGCAGATGTCCCGTTATCGGAATATATCAGGCGAAGAAAAATGTCAAGAGCTGCGGCAGACCTACAAGATGCTAGTAATAAAGTGATAGATGTTTCTTTAAAATATGGCTATGATTCTCCTACGGCCTTTAACAGAGCTTTTCAGCGAATACATGGTATCGCCCCTTCAGAAGCGAGAGGAGGTCTGCATAGTTTGAAAGCATATCCTCCCATTAGCTTCAAAATATCAATAAAAGGAGATTGTGTGATGGATTATCGCATTGAGAAGAAAGAGGCATTTAGAATTGTTGGATTCTCAATTCCATTAGAAAAAGAAATTGAGAAAAACTTTGAAGTGGTTCCGGCCATGTGGGGACAGGCTGCCCAAAATGGTATGATAGAAAAGTTGGCGAACATGATGGACGGAGAGGTAAAGGGACTATTAGGTGTCAGCTCATGTAATGAGGAATCCGACTGGAAATATTATATAGCAGTGGCAAGTAATCAGGCAGCAGAAACAGACTTAGAAGAATCCATGGTGCCGGAAGCGACTTGGGCAATTTTTAGAGGGAACGGGACAAATATATCCATTCAGGAACTAGAGAGACAAATTGTAACGGATTGGCTTCCAACGTCAGGATATGAATATGGGAATGCACCGGATATTGAGGTTTATATTAATCCAAACCCGGAAAATGCAATATATGAAGTTTGGATTCCTGTAGTTAAAAAGAATTGAGGAGCTTACAATGGTACATTTAGTATATTGTGAAAATATTGGTGTGGCAGGTAAGAGAGTATTAGATAAGATTAATAGTGGAATAAAAACTATGGTTGTAAGGGGGGCGGCTGGACGCAAGATACCACATAGTAGAGTTTTTGAAGGTGAAATGTTATATTTTATGGAAAAAGGAACAGCAAAGATATCCACTAAAGCTATCGTGAAATCTGTCCAAAATTACGTAAAGCTAACCGATGATGAGATTGTAAAAGTACTTGCAGATAATCAGGATAAACTCAATTTAACAGAAAAACAAAAAATACGTTGGCACAAGAAATGTTTATGTCTGATAGAGTTTCAAAATGTTACAGCAATTACTCCTGCGCTTGACTTTGACCATCAGGGAAACATGGATGATTGGTTAATGATTGAAAAGATTGATGATGTTGTCGTTGGGACAAGTATTCCATATAATTATGAAAAATCTAAGTTTTAGTTTATGCTGATGAGAAATTCTTGGCGAAGCAACAATAAATATATGGAATGATAAAATCATTGATTGTATCAAGGAGATATATAGGGACATTAGTCCATTATTGAAAGAGAAATTACATATAAGGGTGATCGTTTTTTTGTAAGTGTATTTGAAAAAGCCAAGGGAGAGCAGCTTGCAGATCACGGATATCGGTATCGGAAGGGAGCTCCATTGACCGAGTATTTCTACAACTGCGGCAAAATACTAGGCAAGCTTCATGCACTGTCAACGACAAAGAGTTTGAAAACCTACCGTTGTTTTTCAATGTGAGACTGAAGACAAACCTTTCGAGGGCTTTGCCCTCGAGCACCCACCTCTTTTCTTCAGAAAAGAGGGCAAAAGACTTTATTGCTTCAAACACCTGCAAAGCAGGCGTTTGAAGAGTTTGGGATTGTTAAGGGCATTGCCTCCCTCCTGAGGGAGGTGGCACGGCGTTAGCCGTGACGGAGGAAGTTGCCCAAAGCCTACGGTTTGGAGGCAGAGCCTCCATGCGTCCCACTTTGTCAACACGCTGTGCCGCCTCCAAGGCGGCTTTATTCACAGGAGGAATATTTATGTATCCATCCGCAAAACAGTTGATCATCATAAGCGATATGGAAGGCGCCAGCGGTATTTTCGAGCATAACAAGGCCGCACTGTATAACGGCGGCGAGCAGTGGAGGGATTACGGCCGCCACTGCCTGACAAGCGATATACTGGCCGTTTCCGAGGCGGCGCAGGCCTGTGGAATAGACGATATTCTGCTGTATGATGCCCATTACGCAGGCAATGCCGAATACAATGTTATTTTGGCCCAGCTGCCCAAAACCGTGCGCGTTTTTGATGTGCTGGATCGCTGCACCTTTTGGCGCAGGATTCGCGGCCAGGCGCAGCAGCATCCCTTCGGGCTGATTACCGTAGGCCAGCACGCGCGCAACGGCGAGCCGGATGCCTACTTTCCCCACACCATCCAGTCCCCGCCGATGGCATCGCTGCTGGTCAACGGCCGCTCCATTGCGGAAATCGGCAGTGCCGCCTACCAGTTTTGCGGCACCCCGTATTTAGCCAACATCGGCTGCCAAGCATCCATGAAAGAGGCAACGGAAATATGCCCCACCGTACACTGCATCCCAGTGAAGGATAAGCGTACAGGCTGGCAGCCCAGCCCGCAGGAAACCTTCCCGCTGATAAAAGAGGGTGTAATTCAGGCCATTACACAGGCGGATCAAAAGCAGTTGATCGCTCTGGATGGCCCCTATGCCTTTGAGATGACCCTTACCCCCGGCTTTTACTTTCAGCCGCCACAGCATCTTAGCTGGGTTGGCAGTTTTGCCGATCATGCCGCGCACTGGCTTGCCCCCAGCGTAGAGATAGGGCTGGAGCTGTTTGAAAACGTGCGCAGTTGCATTCGTCGGTGTACATAAACACTTGCTTACTCCTCTGGCAACATTTTACTTGCTGCAAAATATCAAAAGCACTCGGGGCAACCCGAGTGCTCAGACTGAAGACAAAGTCCGTGAAATCGGTAAAATTCAGGGACTTTGCGCCATGGAAATGGTATAATAAGGAGGTAGGGGTGGAGTGATTGCTGCAAAAAATAGCGGAAAGCCACGCGGACAAATCCGGCTGGTCAGTATCGACGATCTGGTGCCGGCAGAGCATCTGGTGCGCAAGATAGAAGCCGTGATGGACTGGAGCTTTATCTATCCACTGGTAGAGGAAAAGTATAGTGCAGACAATGGCCGGCCCAGCCTCGACCCGGTGATTTTGATGAAAATTGCGGTTATCCAATACATGTTTGGAATCCGAAGCATGCGACAGACCATCAAAGAAATTGAGGTAAACACGGCATACCGGTGTTTTTTGGGACTGGACTTGCTGGATGCCGTTCCGCATTTTACAACCTTCGGAAAAAACTATTACCGTCGTTTTGCAGACACCGACCTTTTCGAACGCATTTTTGCTCAAGTATTGGAGCAGTGCATGAAGTGCGGTTATGTGAAGGACGGCGCCGTATTTGTAGATGCGACCCATACCAAGGCGAACGCCAATAAGAATAAGAGGCTGAAGGTGCGGGTTCTGAGGGAGAGCCATGCCTATGAAAAAGAACTGCGCAAAGAAATTGACCAAGACCGTCAGTCCCACGGTAAAGATACGTTTAAATCCGGGGATGATGATGGCGATGAACCACCCAAAACGAAGATAACGGTACAGAGCACGACGGACCCCGACAGCGGAATGTTTGCCAAGGGCGAGCATAAGTGCAGCTTTGCGTACGAAACACAAACGGGCTGTGACAAGAACGGGTTTGTACTGGCATATGATGTATGTGCGGGAAACATCCACGACAGCATGAGCTTTTGGGGGCTGTATGAAAAGCTAAAGGCACTCACCCCCTCCATGCTGGTGGTGGATACCGGCTATCGCACCCCCGCCATCTTACGCCGCTTGCTGCTCGATGGCATCATACCGTTGACGCCCCGAAAAAGACCGATGACTAAGGAAGGTTTCTTTCGCAAATACGACTATGTTTATGATGAAAAGTATGATTGTTATATCTGTCCGAATAACAAGACGCTGGCATACCTTATAAAATGTCTGGAGGACAATATCCCTTATCAGGGATTCTTTCATGAGATTTATTCAAGCGATGCACCTTTTACGTATGAAGCATGTGAGATATAGGTTAGTTTAGTTTGTGACGATTCGCAAGTAATCTCATGAGAAAAATAGCACTTAATCGTTAACAAGAGCGGATACCTTATCATGAGGTATCCGTTCCCTATATAAAAACCGAAACTATTGGCAAGCATATGAAAATGTCAATACCCATAATGGAGGTGAGTGGTATGAAAAAAATATTAATTGTCGAGGACGATACTCTTTTGAATAAGACATTAGCTTATAATTTGGTTTCATATGGCTATGAGGTTATTTCAGCAAATAACTGTGCTTCCGCCCGTTATCATCTGAAAGAGAATCATTTGGATTTAATATTGCTTGACATAAACCTTCCAGATGGAAATGGTCTTGATTTATGCAGAGAAATAAAAGAGCGTGGCATGGATTCTTATCCTATATTTTTAACTGCTAATGATCAGGAAAGCGATATGATAGAGGGCTATGAGGCCGGTGGCGCAGATTATATTACAAAGCCCTTTTCGATTGCGGTGCTTACAAGGAAAATAGCCGCTGTTTTTGAAAATCTGGATACAAGACTTCCAAGGCATGAGCTGTATGATGATGGTTTATTAAGAATAGACTTTTCAGAACAATCGGCTGTCTTGAATGGTAATTCGGTGGACTTTACTCCCAAGGAATATCGTACCTTATTTCTATTCGTTAAAAATCCCCGAATTATACTGACGAAGCGTCAATTATTGGAGAAGCTATGGGACATTGACGGTGATTTTGTAGACGAGCATACATTAACTACGACAATTAGTCGTATCCGCAAGAAAATCGAATCTGATCATCGTAAATATATAAAGACCTCTTATGGCATGGGATATCAATGGATTGGCGGCGACCATCCATGAAAACAAGCGGTTTTTCTGTTCGCAAGATTGTTCTTATAGTTTTGATCGGCGCTGTTATAACAGCATTGACGCTGATTATCGCAATGTATGCCATGACCGGCAATTCTATTATTATTTATGGCGGATTTGCACTAACCACCGCTCTGTTACTGTGGGGCGCTGTCTTTTTACGCCTATTGCAGCGGAAGTTATCGGAATTCACTTCTGATTTGTGCCGCACATTAGATGGAATGATGAATGGTAATGAAAAGCCCGAGATCAACTTGGAAGAGGAAAGTCTTCTGGCTCGTATCAGTCATCGTTTGGAGCGGCTTTATCACACTATGCAGGAAAATCGAAAAAAGCTGGAGTCAGAAAAAACAGAGCTTCAAACTCTTGTTTCGGATATTTCCCACCAAACCAAAACACCCATAGCAAATCTAAAAATGATTAATGAAACCATGCTGGGACATTCCATGCCGGAGGAAAGGCAAAAGGAGTTCCTGATAGCAGCAGGGAGTCAATTGGATAAATTGGATTTTATGATTCAGGCGTTAGTAAAAACTTCCCGACTGGAAACCGGCTTAATTGTGTTGGAGAAAAAGTCTTCTCCAATTTATGAAACGATTGTGGCGGCTGTAAATGGTGTGCTGACGGTACTGGAGAAGAAGGAAATCGGGCTTGCCGTGGATTGTTCGGAAGAGCTTTGTATTGCACATGACTCCCGTTGGACGGCAGAAGCGCTCTTTAATCTGTTAGACAATGCCGTAAAATATACACCTATGAACGGGAACATTCGTATAGTCGTGCAGGAATGGGAAATGTATGTAAAGCTTGATGTAATAGATACAGGGAAAGGGATTCCTGAAAGTGAGCAAGCGGCCATATTTAAGCGTTTCTATCGCGAGGATACCGTCCGTGAGGTGGAGGGCAACGGTATTGGGCTTTATCTGGTCCGTGAGATTATAACCAAACAGGGCGGTTACGTAAAGGTAAAATCCGAAATAAGTAAAGGCTCCATTTTCTCGGTGCTTCTCCCCAACCAAAGGCAGCTCTAAGGGCTGCCTGTCATAAACAGTATAAGAAAACTATACTGTTTATGGGCTACTGTAAAGGAAAATGTCTAAAACAAGCGTATCGTTCACAATGAGCGATACGCTTGTCCTGCTTGCTGGCTTTATCTTAGATTTGTGATAACGGAATAGCAGAAACCTTGAAAATAGTAAAATCTTATTCGGTTTATTTATCTATTATCAGTAAACTGGTTAGCATATTAGTGACTTCTTCCCTCAGTATTTCGAAGCGTATGCTTTTATGATAGCCAAATGCGTATTCTTGCCCTAATACATCTGCTAAAGTATAAATTAGATACATTTTTTCGTCTAAATTTTGTTGATTTATATTTGGGCTATCAAGTGCTTTTACAAAAGCGGATAATAGCATATCCTCATAGTTTGCAAAATGTTGCATAATTTCAGGGTCTGTTTCTTGCATTGTGCCTAATTCGTTGATAATCTGCTTCGAGTTGACATACAGGTTCCTAAATATCTCAACACATTTATCAACAAATTGTCTAATGTCAATAGGTTTCGGTGTATTTGCTAAATCATCTACCAATGGCTGAAGATGAACGTTTAGAAAACTTTCAAATGAGGCCACATAAATATCTTTCTTATCCTTAAAGTAACTGTATACTGTTCCAGTAGAGACGCCAGCTTTATCTGCTATTTCTGTTGTATTAGTATTGTGGTATCCTTTTTCACAAAAAAGCTCAAAACTTGCTTGTATTATCCTGCGTTTCTTTTCTATTGAACGCTTTTGTTGCGGCTTTCGAATAGGTGGTAAATTAGTCAATTTCAATCCTCCTCCCCTTTTGATAGTATATCACTTGGAAGATTAATTCGTCAATGAATATGAAGTTTTATTCATATTGACATCAAGCATAGAAATGTAGTAAAATAAGAATATGAAGAAATGTTCATATTTGGGGGGATTGATTATGAAAGAAATCATTTTACGGAAAATAAACAATGAAGATATTATGTTGCTTACAACATGGCTTAAAAAAGAGTATATTTTAAAGTGGTATCACGAGCCAGATGAATGGCTTACTGAAATTAATGAACGACATAGCACTTATTCATGGATACACCACTTTATTGTCATGAATGAAAATATCCCTATTGGTTTTTGCCAATATTATGATTGCTTTGATGCAAACGATCTGGAAGATTGGTATAGTGTTGCTCGAAAAAATGACACCTTTTCCATAGACTACTTAATTGGTAATGAAGCATATTTAGGGAAAGGGTATGGAAAAGCTATTGTTAGGTTATTGACTAATACTATAAAAGAAAAGGAGCAGGCAAAACAAATTATCGTACAACCGGACAAAGAAAACTTGCCATCTAATAATGTATTGCTGTCAAATGGATATATTTTTGACAAGCAGAAAGATTACTTTTACAAGCTACTTGATTAGTGCCCTAAATACCCATAATCACTACGAGATAATTTGGCTCGAAGTGACAGCACAATAAAACATGAAAAAATATCCGCCGCTTATGCGGAAAAAGAAAAAATCGTTACTCGGCGGGGAATAGTTGTGCCATAAAAGCTGTATTACTGATGAACAGCGGTTTTGAGACAAATCAAAGCTGCTGTTTTCTGCTTTTGAAGCATTTTTCCGCGTTCAATGTAAGCGTTTTGTATAGAAAGGTATCCAGGGTAAGGTCTTCCGCTAAAACGGAATTCTTGACCTTGTAATAGTACAGAGCCTCTTGGAAATGAAGTATTTCAATAGGATTTTATTTTTAGGAGATTTCTGTAACAATTGGATTTTAGAATGTACTCATATAACTTAAAAGGCAGGTGTTTAAATGTGGGTGTTTTACAAACAACAGACTTAAAAAAATATTACGGCACAGAGCCGAATCTTACCCGTGCCCTTGACGGTGTGAACTTTTCCGTGGAGCGGGGTGAGTTTATTGCCGTGGTTGGAACCTCCGGCTCAGGTAAGTCCACGCTGCTTCATATAATGGGAGGGCTGGATACGCCTACCTCCGGCAGTGTTATGGTAAATGACAAGGAGCTGGCGAAGATGAATGATGAACAGCTTACCATCTTTCGCCGCAAAAATATTGACTTTATCTTTCAGAACTACAATCTTGTACCGATGCTGAATGTCTCCCATCTTGCCGACCAGATTATTCGTATTGAAGATGGCTGGATTGTGGCGTAAGGAGGCAGAGGCATGTTTCAAAATGATAACAAGGCAGTTATAAAACGGCTTGCAAAACTGAGCCTGAAAGCAGACAAACAGCGAAACACCTTTGCTGTTATCGCAATTGCACTGACCACTATATTATTTACATCAGTAGTATCCATTGGCGTTGGAGTAATTGAATCATTGAAGCAAGTAATTGAATTAACTCTTGCAATGAATGCTTCGCTGTTTTTGGCAATAATGCCCTTCCTTCTGATGTTTATTTTTATCGGCTATCTGCTGATAAATAACATATTTGATATTTCAATTTCGAAGGATATAAGAAGATACGCCATGTGGAGGACAATAGGGACTACCCAAAGACAAATTAAAAAAATTGTTTTGCGGCAGGCCATTCAATTATCTTTTATCGGCATCCCTCTAGGGCTGTTGCTGGGCTACCTAATCGGTAAGATTTCGCTTCCACTCATGATGCAATTTCTAAACCAGGAATACTCGGATTTTCAACCCAAGATGTCGCTTAGTCCATTCATATTTATTGTTTCCTCTTTATTTAGCTTACTTACTGTTTGGGTCAGTGTTAAAAAACCAGCTCAAATCGCTACCCTCGTTTCACCTATTGACGCGCTTCGGTATACGGAAAATGGGCATATAACCAAAACCTTTTCAAAGAAAGCATCCTTCTTCAGAATTGAGAAAATGTCTTGGGCTAATTTTTTGCGTAGCAAAAAACGGAGTATATTCATCATTTTGTCGTTATCAATATGTTTCGTTTTGCTTAATTCGGTTGCTATTCTTGGTCAAAGTGTCGATACTGATAAGTATTTGCAAAAAATGATGTCTACGGATTATGTTATAGCAAGTAAGACTGCATTTTCTGCGCGCCATGGCTTTATGTATCATTCAGACGGTCTGGATGAAGCCGTGATTTCACTTGTCGAGCAACAACCCGGAATACAAAACGGTGGGAAATTATATAAAAACACCTTAGACGATTTGAATGTGACGATTGATTATGGGCAAAAGATTACGGAAACAAATGAAAGTATTGAAGGAATAAAATATGGATTTATTGTCGATGGACAGTACCCTATCGTCTTGGGAAACGATGGATATGCATTATGTAATGTTTATGGCGCCTCAACGCCTGTGCTCAGCCGACTGATGATTATTAATGGAGAAAAAGACAAAAGTAAACTGATAGAAAAATTATCAACCGGCAACTACATTATTGAAGGAGCGGAAGATGCCGAGTCTTTTCAATGCGAGATTGGTCATGAAATTGTAATACGAAAAGATGGCAAAATACTAAAAACGATGACAGTAGTCGCACAGGCTGTTCTTAACGGAACAGAACGTGAAGTATGGACGGTAAACAGTGGCTATACGACTGTCGGAGGTAATTGCCCGTTTTTCTATATGAGTGATTACAGGTTCAAAGAAGTCTATACAAAACCGACTTTAATGAACTATTCGTTTGACTTCGATAATGCGAACCAGAGTAATATAGAAAATACCCTAAATAGTTATATTCTGAAGGTTGATGCCGGGATGCAATATGGGTCAACACAGATGCTGCGACAATCAATCGATAGAATTAAGAAGATGGTCTACGTTGCGGGCGGGATATTAAGCTTTCTGATAGGATGCATTGGAGTAATTAACTTTGTAAGCATAATTAAAACGAATGCCATTACTCGGCAATATGAGTTTACTTTGTTTGAGAGTATCGGCATGACAAAAAAACAACTACGGAAACTGCTGGTTTATGAGGGCATTTATTATGCAATAATATCCGGTTTCTTTGGTATTGTAATATCTTATATTTTTAGTAAAACCTTATTGAGTAAAATGTTGAGCAGTTCTTCATTTTGGTTCTTTACGATTAATATTACGTTAGTTCCCGCATTGATTGCATTTATATTAATGCTTGGAATTTCAATGGTTGTTCCATTATTTGCTATAAAAGCGCTAAATAGGCACAGTATCATAGAACGCTTTAAAGAGACGACATGGTAGATGGGATTCTCTGAAGACACGAGAAGCGATATGTTACAAAATAACAAGCCGCAATTCCTATATGGTGGTTTGAGAATGCAGTACAGAGCCTCCTGTTAATGAAGTATATCAAGTGAATTCTTATTTTTGGGAGATTTCTGTAACAATTGGATTTTAGAATGTACTCATATAACTTAAAAGGCAGGTGTTTAAATGTGGGTGTTTTACAAACAAAAAACTTAAAAAAATATTACGGCACAGAGCCGAATCTTACCCGTGCCCTTGACGGCGTGAACTTTTCCGTGGAGCGGGGTGAGTTTATTGCCGTGGTTGGAACCTCCGGCTCAGGCAAGTCCACGCTGCTTCATATGATGGGAGGGTTGGATACGCCTACCTCCGGCAGTGTTATGGTAAATGACAAGGAGCTGGCGAAGATGAATGATGAACAGCTTACCATATTTCGCCGCAGAAACATCGGCTTTATTTTTCAAAACTATAACCTTGTGCCGATTCTCAATGTTTATGAGAATATTGTTCTGCCTGTAGAGCTGGACGGAGACACAGCAGACAGGGTTTTTATGAGTGAAGTGGTGTCTATGTTAGGGCTGGAAGAGAAGCTGAAAAACATGCCGAACAATCTTTCCGGCGGTCAGCAGCAGCGGGTAGCGATTGCCCGTGCCTTGATTACCAAACCAGCCATAGTGCTGGCCGATGAACCTACGGGAAACCTCGACAGCAAGACCAGTGCCGATGTACTGGGGCTATTAAAGCGCACCAGCGCAGAGTTCAGCCAAACAATAGTCATGATTACCCATAATAGCGAAATTGCTCAGCTTGCCGACCGTATCGTGCGGATTGAAGATGGCAAAATCGTTGGTTAAGGGGGATATTATGACATTACCATTTGAAAATGACACAGGAAATATTGTAAAGAAGCTGACAGACAGAAGCCTGAAAGCGGATAAGCGCCGGAATCTGTTTGCTGTTATTACGATTACATTTGCAACGGTGCTCCTATCCACATTGTGCTTTTATCTTTCGGCACAGAATGTAGAATTAGTGGAGCGTATCAGGGGCCAGTATCAAGCTGTATGTGCGGAAATTTCACAAGAAATGATTGATGTTCTTTCTCAGCAGCCCGAGGTTGAACAATGGGGTGTCTCTAAATCAATTAGCACTGCCCGCTATCAAGATACCGCTTTAACGGTATTATATGAAGATGAAAATCAGATCCGTCTTGCAGGACGACCGGATATAGACGGCCGCTTGCCAGAAACAGAAGCAGAGATTATGGTCGAGCTGCCATTTTTGCAGTATCTTAACCTGCCTGCGGTCACAGGACAGAGTGTGCAGTTGGATATGGGCGATGGTAGAAATCAGGATTACACGGTGACAGGCATTTTACTGAGCGAAAATACATCCCGCTCCTTTACAATTTTCACATCCAAAGCATATGCTGTTAAACGTGCATCACCTGTGCCCACTTTTGACTTTCGTTTTCGTATAGCAGGCAGTAATGAAGAAAATATGGATGCTTTAAAAGGTCAGATTAAAGAATTTTTGCTGAAACAGGGAGTCCCGGAAGATAAAATCTTCTACAGCTCCAATTACTTTGATATGGTTGGGTTTCAATCATCCGATAATACCATGCTGTATCTGGTGGGGCTGCTGCTGGTTATTGCTTGCAGTGTAGTCATATACAGCCTCTTTTATATTTCCGTGTCGGGAAAGCTGCGGGAATACGGACGCCTGAAGGTAATCGGGACAACATCCAAACAGCTAAAGCGTATCGTGCGCCGAGAAACATTGATTCTTTGCCTGCGTTCTATTCCCCTTGGAATTATTATTGCCGGATGTGCTGTATTTGCATGGATGCCCGGGTATTGGCAGTGGGGAACGAATCTGCGGTCAGCATTTGGTGTAGCGGCTATAATGACCCTATCAGTGATTTTAGCAACCCGTGTGCCAATCCGTATAGCTGGAAAGGTGTCGGCAATTGAAGCTGTGAGGATGACCTTTTATTCAAAGCAGGAAGGAAAAAGCGTTTCCAAGCAGCTGCACCGCCGTATCACGCCTCTATCTCTGGCCGGAATGAGTTTTGTTCGTAATCGAAAAAAGTCTGTTCTAACATTTATTTCTCTGGGATTAACTGCTGTTATGCTAATGTGTGTCGCTACCTATGCTGTTTCCTTTGATGTGGACAGTATGGCAGCAAAAAATCTGGGAGATGGCGGAAATTATATGCTTAGTCTTTCCCACCCCAGTTTGGAAGAACAACATACTGTACTGGAGGAAAACCCTCTTAATGAGCCGCTGTATCAAGCCTTACTCAAGTTAGATTTTGTCACCAAGATTACACGCTACAACAGCAGCTATGCAGAAGTGGAATTACCGAAAAATCCGGGTGGATTTTCGTTTGCAGGACTGACGAGGGAGCAATTCAATCAGTTTTTACCTCCTGAATTTATTATGGCAGGTGAAGCAGACTATGAGGAAATGGTTAAAAGAAGCGGTGTCATAATTGCTGATTCAGAGCATCTGCTTGCACGGTACAACAATTATGAACCAAACATAGGCGATGTGCTTTTATGCAAAGGATATGATGGACAAAGCGTGGAGATGATTGTCCTTGGAATTGCAAAGGGATCTCTTGATACCGGTGTAAGTGCCTCCCCCTTTTTGGTTACAAATGAAACGCTGTCCAAGCTTTATCCTCAAGTCAGTAACTTTAATACGGTATGGAATGTATATACGGATAAAGATTCAGAAGAAGTACGGAAGGCTGTTTTTTCCGCTACCGCCGATGGTCGGATTGATATTACATCCCGAAAGGATCTTGCGGACAGCTTAGAGGATATGGCTGGCCAGATGATAAAAGGGCTATATGCATTAGTGGTATTCTTATTCTTGTTTGCGCTGGTAAATCTGATCAATACACTTATGACGAACCTTCTGGCAAAGAAACAGGAGCTTGGAATTTTGCAGTCAGTGGGAATGAGCGGCAGACAACTGGCATCCATGCTTTCCTTAGAATGCCTATGGTATGTTGGCATTGCCCTTACTCTCGCTGTTGCGGTTGGTGCTCCTGCCGGATTTGTTATTTGCACTGCCTTTAATCAGGTCGGTATCTTTGGTACCTTAACCTATCATTTTCCATGGATGGCGGTTGCTCTGCTTACCGTAATTCTAGCGATAATTCAACTATGCTATTCAACATTGGCTGTGCATTATCTGAGAAAACAATCACTGGCCGACCGTATTAAGGTAATTGAATGAGGCTGGTCATGTAAGCAGTTTCTTTAAACTTGTATAAGCTTACAAGTTTAAGGATTTCAGTTGCCCAAAAACTAAATAGAGCCAAGGGGCAAACCCGGTGAAAACCGGGGGCGCAAAGCCACAGGGTCTAAGGCGTCACCTGACGCTACGATAGCCTGGCTGCCAAACGCCGCACAGGGTCTGCCCTCTATCCCAGAGGGTGGACCCTTGTACTTTTTTACGGCTTTTGATGGGTCATTTGGATATCGGGAATACCGGCTTTCGCTGTGCTCTGGCGGAAGAGGTATTTCTATGAGCAATCCTTTTTTCTCTCCCATGCAGAGGTGGGACTAAAGACGGCATAGTCCGTATATATCACCTTCTGGTCATAAAACTTAATATTCAATACATAAAAAAGTCAGTATTTTGCCTGTGGCAAAGTGCTGACTTTTTTCTTTCGACAGAATACCTGATACTGCGACCGAATATTCCAAAATCAGGAAATGATATTGTCAATATTGGTTTACACTTTTTTCTCAAGAATGTTCGACCTTATGCTGCCTCCTGCAATGAATCATAGTACTGCTGTCGCTTAACCATCGGAGGTAAGCCACCGTTAGCTGAACAGATTCGCCGGTTATTCCAATAGCCGATGAAGTATCTCCAAATAAGAGTTTTTAACTGTTCTACTGTCATTGAGCTGGTATCGTAACGTCCATAAAGTAATTCCTCTTTGAATCTTGCCCACATACTTTCACATCTGGCATTGTCATGGCATCTGCCACCGGCACTGTTCATGCTTTGAAGAATGCCATATTTGTTGATTGCCTTACGATATAACCCGCTGGTATACTGCGTACCTCTGTCACTGTGAAGAATAGCTCCCCTAAGCATAGGATAGGCTCTATAAGCGTTATCTAAGGTTTGTTCACAAAGGGGAGCTTTCATATTTGTATCCATGGCAAGACCCAATACCGCTAAATCGTAGCAGTCAAAGATGGCTGAAACATACAGTTTTCCATCAGAAGCTTTTATTTCAGTCATATCAGTAATACATTTTTTTAGAGGTTTTTCAGCAGTGAAGTCACGTTTTATTAAATCATCTGATTTCCGGGCTTCTTTGTCAGCTTTAGTAATACCATTAGGCTTGCGTTTTGGTTTGTGATTAAGACCAATTTCGTCCATGACACGATAAACAGTTCTCTCGCCGGGAATGTGTATACCCTCCGGCTGTTTGAGTTGTAATGCCTGATACATACGGATTCTTCCATAAGTGTCATTACATTCATCCTCACTACAAATATCAAGCATTGCATCTGCCAATTCCTGATATTTCCATGGAGCATCCTTTGCTTTTAGGTATTTATTGAATGCTTGTCTGGAAACATGAAGCACTCTGCAATAAAAAGAAATTTTGCCCTTAATCTCGCCGTCATCAGTTTTGGTTGCAATAAACATCAGTCTCTGTTTTTTGCTGACTTCCGACGGCTGGCTGCGAAAAAAGCACTGGCTTCTTCGAGAAATTCATTTTCTTCTTTTAAACGACGGATTTCCTTATCCTGCTCTTTAATGCGCTTTTTGAGTTCGATAAGCTCATCGTTAAGAGATAAGGCATTCTTAGGCGTATGAACCGCGTCATTTGCGCTGAGACGACCTTCTTTGAAGGCTTTTATCCAGGTGTACATAGTACCCTTGGGAATCCCTAATTCGTTAGCTGCTTTATGCCCACCAATTTCCTGAGCAAGTTTTACAGCTTGTGCTTTAAATTCATTGTCATAAGATTTTTGATTTTGTGCCATAGGTTGTTTCTCCTGTTCTCGTATTGATTATGATTATATATCAAAGTCCTTGAGAATAGGGTGTCAACTTTTATGATACAACATCAAAAAGAAGATGTCGTTTCCTATATAAGCGTGTCGAACCCACGTTGCCGTTCCCCACCCTCCGATCTGTTTTCGCATTTTAGAAAACAGATCGGAGGAAAGGAACATGAAGAATTATAAGGACAGTGATTATGCCCTAAATAAATTCAGCGGGGGTATTGTTTACCGTTTCGCAGACCGCATTGTAGAAATCACGCTGGAGGACTACCTTGCGGAGAACCCCGGCAAGACAGCACAGGACTTTTTGGAGCTGAAAGCCTTGTCAGATGAAATTTATCATGAGCAAGTCACACATGAAAATCGGACAAGCCGTTTGGATGTGAGCATCAACGGGCTGGAGGAAACAGAGCAGCTTGCCGCACCGCCCCTTGATTTGGATTTGATCCATAAAAGCGATACCACAAAAGCCAAGGACGCTGCAAGGCGGTTACTGGACAGTGGGAAGTTGACCGAAATCCAGCGGCGCCGGTTTATTCTACACTTCTTCCAAGGTTTGTCTACTCGACAAATAGCAAGGATGGAGTCTGTTAAGCAACATTCGGTTTGGATGAGCTTACAGTGGTCCGCAAAAAAACTAAAAATTTTTTTTGATGAATGATGTGTCACCCCCCCTGTTTTTTGACATTGGGTGAAAGGAAAATTTTCAAGCTTCCTTTCACCTGAACATTGAAAACAGAATATGGGTGTGATGGGTACATCACCGGCAGGGGGAGCGACACACCGGGACACGCCAAGACGAGGGCATTGCCCTCCGAGCGATTATGTCTGCGGCAGTCACGTCCTGTGGTGGGACGGATTGCGACGATCCCTGCCGGTTATCATGGTACTTCTGCTTTGAACGCTTCACCGCATTGAGCAGCCCGGCCGACGGCCGGGAAAACGCATCACCCTCGTTTGAGAAAGAATGAGGGGCGGCTTTTATGGAGTCCGGCAACACCAGCCGGATCGCTTGTCACACCTTTGCTTTGATATAAAAATCTATCGTGCTCTATCGGAGCGATAGAAACCATGCGGCGGAACAGGTCTTTTGAGTCATCAAACTTTCAAACCGTTTCCTGATTCCGCCGCATTCTTGTGTCGCTCCTTTAGGCAAGCAAAGGAGGCAAAACGATATGAACCAACCTGTCTATATGGCAGATATTCAAAATAAGATTTACGAAGCGGGCTTAATTCGGCAAGAGGAACGCATTGTGCTGACAGCCGATAATTGCGTGCTTTTGGAATACTACACCGGAAAAACATACAGCTACCGCATGGTGGAGCTTACCACCTTAAAGGCAAAACGACTCTTTTCCAAAGCGGTGCCGCTGAATGAAAGCGGATATCAAAAAGCGATGGAAAAAATGCTTTCACAGACAGAATCGGAACCGGAAAACACTTTTTCCATCAAGCCGGCCCTAAGAGCCAGAAATCTTCTGGAACATATTTTTTCAAACATCCTGCCGGAACATGGTATGGACTTCCGGGAAAATCAGGCGGCTCTTGCGCTGGAAATGCTGGAGTCCTTGCAGGGAAACCGGCTGGCGCTCTGTGAGGCAGAGGTGGGTACAGGCAAAACCCATGCCTACATATTGGCCGTAACGGTCCACAACCTGTTTAGCGCCAATAAGCTGCCGACAATTATCTCTACTTCCACCATTGCGCTGCAAAAGGCACTGACGGAAGAATATATCCCTCAGATTTCCAATATTCTGATGGAACACCGTATCATTGACAAGCCCCTGTCCTTTGTGGTTCGCAAGGGGAAATCCCATTATGCCTGCGATAGCCGGGTAAAGGGGTATCGTTCCTCTATCGCACATAATGACCGCCATGAGGATAAGGAACTGCTTTCTATCCTGACGGGGCTTTTTACCGGAGCCTGCCCCCTTGATTTGGATAAGCTCTCCTTAACAGACTATGTGAAATCCTGCATCAATGTGGAACGCTGCCATCTAAACTGCTCTCTATCTTCTGTCTGCCGGTATCGTGACTTCATCCGCAAAGCACAGTCCCTTGGATATGACTTTCAGATTGCCAACCACAACCTTGTGCTGGCTGATGTACTTGGCAGGAAAAACGGGAGAAGGTCCTTGTTTCCTCCCCGTGGAGTGGTGATTTTTGACGAGGCTCACAAGCTCCTTGATGCAGCACGACAGATGTACGGCATGACATTGGAAAATGTGGAAATGGAACGGCTGGTGGCAAGCATTTACCACGCCATAGGTGCAGGCAATCCCGACAAAGCGGAGATCGTCAGACTGTGTGAAACCATGCAGGAACAAAATGCTCTGCTCTTTGAAGCATTGCGGTATGCCGCAGGTACAAGCTTTGATAAAAACTGCTATGACGTACAGATTGACTTAAACTGCATACGAGCTTTGAAAACACTGATGGCTGTGCTGCGCAGACTGTCGGTGCTTTTTTATACCACCTCCCGTGAAAAAAGGGATCGGTACGACCGACTGGTAAACCGCATGGAACAGCAGGAAACGAAGCTCTCCATCTTATTTCACCATGCGGAGTCTATTCTCTGGCTGGAAATGACCGGGGCAACGGCCTGCCGGGTCTGCGCCCTTCCAAAACAGCTTGATTTCCTGTTGTCGGAGGATATTTGGCAGGAAGAAATTCCGTATATCCTGACCTCCGGCACACTCTCTGTGGGGGGTGATTTTTCACATTTCAAGCGAAATAATGGAATTATACTGGCAGAGAAACGTCGTGTTTTTGAAACCAGCAAGGCTTCGCCCTTTGATTATCCGAACCACGCTTTGTTGTATCTTCCGCAGGATATGCCCACTCCTTCAGACAAGGACAGCAGCTATTTTAAGGCGGTGGTGAATCGGCTGGTGGAGTTGATTGAAGCAACCCATGGGCATACCCTCGTTCTGTTTACTTCTTACCGCATGATGGAGCAGGCGTATGAAGTACTGTGCGGACGAGTTACTTCGTTCCCTTTGTTCCGCATGGGCAAAGGCCGTCTGGATGCCATCGACGCTTTTCGTAAAAGCGGTAACGGTATCCTTTGTGCCAGCGACAGTGCCGGAGAGGGCATCGATCTTGCCGGGGATATTTTATCTTCCCTCATTGTGGTACGGCTGCCATTTCCGGCTCCTGATCCGGTGTTGGAATATGAAAAGACCCTGTATCCTGACTTTTACGGTTATCTCAATGAGGTCATCGTGCCGGGGATGCTCATCAAGCTGCGCCAGTGGTTTGGCCGGGGAATTCGCAGAGAAAGTGATTCCTGCGTGTTCTCTATTCTGGATAGCCGTGCAGGCCGCCGTTATAAGAATGATATACTGGCAGCTTTACCTGATATGCCGGTGACTGAGCGACTTTCGGATGTTGGCTGTTTCATCCGGTTAAAAAAGGACAACGCATACTTCGAATAGGACAATCGGCAGATTTCATATATTCCTATATGAGTGTCATTTCTATAGATGGGAGGGTAAGCCATGGGGAACTCTGATTTCTCCCAAATGGATTTTTCGGCATTAAAACAGGTGGATGTGCGGAC
Organism: Kineothrix sp. MB12-C1; assembly: GCF_030863805.1. NCBI lineage: Bacteria > Bacillati > Bacillota > Clostridia > Lachnospirales > Lachnospiraceae > Kineothrix > Kineothrix sp. MB12-C1. Next base: position 964,515 of record NZ_CP132957.1, on the reverse strand, counting down.
GGTCAACCCGGATACGCTGGTTGACATAGGCGATATAAAGGTTAATACAAAGTTGCCCAAGGAAGAACGGATACTGGATTTTATCCACCAAATAGGAAACCCATATTGCTACCGGTGCGGCAAAGTGGTTGTCAAAATCAGTTTTAATGATACCAATGCCACGCTGGAGGACAGAATGGAAAATTTATTGAGGATGATGTGAGATGGATGATTTTTATGGGCGGAGCCTGACCATGTGGGTTCGGAAAAGCTGCTGTTTTGTCTGGACGCGCCCTGAGAAGGGTGTTATAATAAGAGCGGACTAATATTAGCGGACGCCCATTGATTCAGTCAGGTTTTGCTTCTTGACTTTTTCAATCGGGAGGTTTCGTTATGCCATTTAATAATGAAGATACAATCATATACAATGCTGTGGACTATTTGCGCCTGTCTAAAGAAGATGGCGATAAAGCAGAAAGCGACAGCATTGCCAATCAAAGAGATTTAATAACCAATTTTGTGAAGTCAATGCCCGAAATCCGCCTCTGTTCTGAAAGAATAGATGACGGATTTAGTGGTGTTGACTTTAATCGTCCTGCCTTTAATTTGATGATGGAGGATGTAAGAGCTGGACGTATCAACTGCATCATAGTCAAAGACCTGTCACGTTTCGGCAGAAATTACATCGAAGTAGGGCGATATATTGAACGAATTTTTCCGTTTTTAGGTGTGCGCTTCATTGCCATTAACGATGGTTACGACAGTGCAAAGGATAAATCACCGTCAGACGATATTATCATTCCTTTTAAGAACCTCGTCAATGATGCGTATTGCAGAGACATCTCCGTAAAAATTAGGAGCCAGCTTGATGTAAAGCGCAAAAATGGCGAGTTCATCGGTTCCTTTGCCGTTTACGGCTACATGAAATCAGCAGAGAACAAAAATCAACTGGTGGTAGACCCCTATGCCGCAAAGATTGTTCGGGATATTTTTGCATGGAAGCTGGATGGACTCAGCCAGCAAGGGATAGCTGACAGACTGAATGAGATTAGCGAGCCGTCCCCCATGGAATATAAACGCTTTTCAGGGCTTAACTTTGCCACCAGCTTTCAGGTGAATCCCAAGGCAAAGTGGACTGCTGTGGCGGTTGGCCGCATTTTGAAAAATCCTATTTATGCAGGGCATCTTGTGCAGGGTAAGGAAAGCACGCCAAACTACAAGATTAAGCAGCGATTTATGAAGCCAGAGGATAAATGGGTTCGGGTGGAAAACACCCATGAGCCTATTGTCCCACAGGAGATTTTTGACACTGTGAACCGTGTGCTGGCACAGGACACCCGTATTGCTCCAGATGGAGAAGCTGTCTATCCGTTCTCTGGCCTGCTTTTTTGTGCTGACTGCAAAAGCGGTATGGTGCGAAAGATTGTACCCGCAGGCGGAAAGAAGTACGCCTACTATTATTGTTCAAAGAATAAGGCTGGGGATGGCTGTACCACTCACTGCATCAGCGAAAAGGTATTAGAAAAGGCAGTCCTGCAAGCACTTCAAAATCACATCGCTTCTATTCTCGACATTGAACGGATTCTCTCGTTTATCGACACCCTTCCTATGCAGCAGGAGGAAATCCGAAAAATTGATACTCAACTGCTGATGAAACAGGAGGAAATTGAAAAGTATAAAAACCTCAAAGTGTCTATCTATGAGGACTTGAAAAGCGGTGTCATTGATGCAGATGAGTACCGGGAATTTAAGGTCATATACGGGAAAAAGTGTGAGGAAGCGGAGAAAGCTGCCGAACGGCTGAAACAGGATATTGCCCTGATCCTTGCGGGTAAGGGAGCAAACAGCGTTTGGATTGCAGCCTTTAAGAAGAATCGGAATATCACCGAGCTGTCCCGAAAGGTAGTTGTTTCCCTAATTGAGTGGGTCAATATCTATTCCGGCAGCCGGGTGGAGATCCGATTCCGCTATCAGTATGAATATGAAAGAGCTTTGTTCTTTGCCGAGAACGCAAAAGATCTAATTGCATCAGCTTCACCGGCTCCCATAAAGGGGGTGGTGTGAGATGGCGAGAACAAGCAGAAAGCAAATAGATCATGTTGCCCAGGTCCCTCTTGAAACGATATGGAACACCTGTGTTTACGGGCGGCTGTCGGAGGAAGATGAGCGAAAAAAAGAAAGTGATTCCATCGGCAATCAAATCTCCATGTTGGAACGCTATATTGCTGAAAGGCCGTACCTGAAGCTCATATCTGTTTTTAAGGATGTCAATCAGACAGGAACGAACTTCGACCGTCCCGGCTTCAATGAAATGATGGACGCCATCAAGGGTGGAAAAATCAACTGCATTGTGGTCAAAGACCTGTCCCGTTTCGGCAGGAATTACATTGAAACCGGAACTTATCTTGATAAAATACTGCCATTCTTTAATGTTCGCTTTATCTCCGTGAACGATGGATATGACAGTCTGAATGCCAGCAGTCAGGATGATGGGTATGCCGTTCCTCTGAAAAACCTGATCCATGATGTGTACGCCAGAGATATATCAAAAAAGATAAAGTCGGGGCTTGCAGTCAAGAGAAGTAGAGGGGAATTTACCGGCTGTGTCGCAGCCTACGGCTATCAAAAGTCTGCTAACGGCAAGTTGGTGATTGACGAGGAAACCGCACCGGTTGTCAGGGATATTTTTAAGTGGGCAAGGAACGGTATGGGTGATATGCGTATCGTTCAAAAGCTCAATGAGCTGGGCATTCCCTCCCCAAGCCAGTATCGCTATGAAAAGGGCATCTTAAAAAGTGATCGTTATGCCAATATGCGGTATTGGTATAAAAGCGCCGTCCGCAGGATTTTAATCAACCCGGTTTACCTCGGCCATATGGTGCAGGGAAAAACAAAATCCGACCTATGGGGCAAGGGCGGTTGCGTGGAGCTGCCGCAGGATCAATGGGTAGAAATCAAGAACACCCATGAACCTTTGGTTGATGAAGAAATCTTTTTGGCGGTAAGGTGCATCAAGCAGGAACGAGAGTCCTGCGAGAGAAAAAAAGTGGAACCGCAGCGGTCTAATATCTTGAAAGGGCTTGTGTTCTGCGGTGATTGCAAACGGAGCATGAAATGGCGTAAAATGCCCAAATCAAAGGGTTCGGCACTCTATTACTTTAGCTGTGCCACATACGAGGATATTGCAAAGAATGACTGCATCAGAAAGCGTATGGACGAACCGGATTTGCTCTCTATTCTGTATACGGCTATCCGCAAGCAGATTGACCTGGCCGTTGACATAGACCGAATGGTGTCTAAGCTCAATGCAAAGGAAGGCTTCTGCCAGCAGCAGAGTGAAGTGGACACAGAGATTTCCGAAACGGAAAAGAAACTGTCCAGACTGTCCATGCTCAGAAGCTCCTTGTATGAGGACTATCAGGAAAAGCTACTTGATGAAGCAGAATATCTCTTTACAAAAGCCAAGTACGAAAAAGATGTCACCTTTTTGCGGAGCCGACTTGATGAATTATCTATGCAAAAGCACCGGCTTGATACCATGCTGACACCTCAAAATCCATGGCTGGCAGCCTTGAAAAAATTCAAGAAGAACAAAGCCATAACGGGAGAAATGATTTCCCAACTGATAGAACGGGTGGAAATATTCAGCGATCAAAGCATATCCATCTGCTTTCGGTATCGGGATGAGTTTGAAAGTTTGCTCGGCTTTATTGAGGCGGAGAGTGAGGTGAGGGTTTCGTGAGTATCAAGAAAATCCTTGCCGAGTATATCCGGTTATCCCAAGAGGACGAGAACGAGGGTGAAAGCAACAGTATAAGAAACCAGCGGGAGCTTCTGAATGCCTTTGTGGAAAGCTCTCCAGACCTCTCACAGTATGAAGTGGTTGAGTTTTGCGATGACGGTTACAGCGGTACGAATTTTGACCGTCCGGGCGTGAAAGCTCTGCTGGATGAAGTGCGTGAGGGAAACATTCAGTGTATCATCGTAAAAGACTTGTCCCGTTTCGGAAGAAACTACATTGACATTGGAGATTATTTGGAGCAAATATTCCCCTTTTTAGGGGTGCGCTTTATCTCCGTAAACGACCATTTTGACAGCAATGACTTTGACGGTACGACCGGCGGACTTGATGTGGGTTTCAGAAACCTGATTTACTCCCTTTACAGCAAAGACCTTTCACAAAAGGTACGGAGTGCAAAAAAAAACCGCATGGAGAAAGGAGAATTCATCAGCAGCCATGCTCCTTATGGCTATGCGAAGTCGCCGGAAAACCGCAAGAAACTTGTGGTTGATGAAAAGGCTGCTGCTGTTGTCAGGCGTATCTTTGAGATGGCGGATGAGGGCAAAAACGCAGTCCAGATTGCCAATGTCCTGAACGCAGAAAACATTCCAACGCCATATGTCTATAAGCGGCTTATGGGCTGTGACCGTAAATTCAATGTGGTCGGAAAAACAAACTACTGGCTGAATACAACCGTCCTGACCATCATCCGTGACGAACGCTACACGGGGAAAATGGTAAACGGGAAAAACCGTAGCCCTGTTGTCGGGTGCAAGCACGGAAAACGCATCCCTAAAAGTGAGTGGATTGTCGTACCGAATACGCATGAACCTGTTGTTTCGGCAGAATTATTTGCTTCGGTTCAGGATCGCTTCTCTGCACCCCAAAGGATACAGAAGCACACAGAGGTCAGACCCCTGATGGGTAAAGTGAAATGTGGGATTTGTCGGCACGTTATGCGAAGAAGCAATAGTCCCTCGGCTACGGCATATTATTATTGTGAAAGCCATCAGTATGTAGCTGACAGCGACTGTACAAAAGACAGGATTTCCGAAAGCAGCCTGACACAGATGGTCTTATCCGTGATACATACGCAGATAAAGGTCATACTCGATATGGAACAGCTTTTTGACAGAGTCAAAACACAAAGCCATAATGACATAACCGCTCTGACAGAGCGCATTAAGCAGCTCCAAGCCGTCCTTGCCAAGTTGGGAGCATCCAAAATTAAGACGTATGAAAAATACAGGGACGGTATTTTGGACAGAGAGAGCTACACAAACCAAAAGGCTGATGTTAGCAAGCAGATGGCGGAAACAGACGCTCGAATCACAGAACTCGAAGCCATACTGCAAAGCCGTTATCAGGAAAACTGGCAGCCGTGTTCTATCATTGAGAGCTTCAAGAGATATGAGGGGTTTACGGAACTTTCTAAAGAAATGGCCGATGAGCTAATCGACAGCATCTATGTTTACGGAAATGAAACGATTGAAATTGTATGGAACCATATGGACGAGTATATGAGGCTTGTTCAGTGTGGTGAAAAGGGAAAGCTATTTAGATGAAAATAGGTAATAAGAACTTTACTTTGAAGAACTCATATGTAATAGGGTTATAATGAAACAAGCCGTTGCATCTTTATTGAATGCAACGGCTTGTTTCATAAAATACTTTTCTTACCTTTTATCAAAGGCATGAACCAATGCAGCTATATATTCTGCCGTCGGTTCAATCAGATTCATATCAACACAATCCAATGTGTCGTTTAGCGTATGTGTGTTTAAAAGCCCACCCTCAAATAAATCAGCAGAAGTGACGGCAATGCAAGGCGTTCCGGTGAAAGCGAATGCACAATGATCGCCTGCATACCATGGTTCTCCCTCTGTTATCACAGGATGCTGTTCAAAGAGTTTTACTGCAAGTTCTTTATCCTGTTCACCGAAATTGTAGAACGAGACAGAATTTAGCGCACCGATATGACAGGGAGAATCGATGTTGATCAGCAAGTCCACAGTGTCGCCTTTTTCTTTAAGGTGTTGTAAATAAGCCAACTCACCGGAAGCTCCAAAGTATTCTTCTCCATTAAAAGGAACAATGTCGATACTATAGTTTGCCGGTAGTAGTCTTTTGGCTGCTTCCATCAAAACGGCAGCCCCGGCAGCGTTATCCAGTGCGCCGGGCGTATGATATTTAGAATCCATGTGTGCGCAAAGAACGATTTTTCTACTTTTCTGTTTTCCAATTTTTGTTGCTACCAACTGCCTGCTGTTGCGCAATGTCTTGGAAGATATGATCGACAGTTTGACATGTGCACCGTCAGACTCTTTGATAGACTCTAAAAAAGAAAGTCCCAGATAGGCGGAGGGAATTTTAAAATTCCCATCCTCAAAGAGAGGAAACGGCTCCAAGCCACACAGAGGATGACGACCCGTTAGCGCAACAATTGCCTTTGGTGATTTCTGTTCCAATACAGAAATAAGTTCCCTATGCTCGTCAGGGAAATAAAATGGGTAATCCTTGGGTTGTAAGGGCGATTGTGTAAGGTTTCCATATAAAAGTAAGATAGCACCTGCACAATCGGCCTGTCTAAGGTCTGGAAGCGTATTTGCTAAGACCAACCTGCCTACGCCTGTAAAACCCTCTGAAAATGGGCTGGGGGTAATAATAAAACTTTTATCTTCAATGTTCATTTGTGAAGCAGCACTATCCCAAACGGTACAGGTAAAGGGTAGCGACTGCAAATCGAATTTCATCATATTAAACTGCTCTTCAAAATAATCAGTTACAGTTGCGTTGCCATCTGTACCAACTGGCCGTTCTCTGCAAAGAATATGCATCAGCTGCTTCATTAATCGATCACCTCTTTGACTGGATGAAGCTCGATATAGCCTCTGGTTCCAATGGGTTCCAACTGTATACGGGGGTTTGATGAATCCCACTGCACATCAATTACTTGCGGATCATACTTTGCTATGGCTTCTTGTATTTCCTCAATCGCCTGACAATAATCTTCTTCGGCAAAGGGTTCACCTCTAAACATCAGGTATTTTGCGGAAGGAAGCATAATGACATCAAAACCCTCAGGAACAATTCCATCATATGTGATGGGCACCTCTACTCCCTGTACGTACTCTGAAGTGCCGGGAGCAATGTACTGTACAGGCAGCCATAAACACACAGGCTCTCCGCTGATAGACTTAATACTTTGCAGCAGCCCCCATACATCACAGCCCACCTCATCGCAGTAGGCAAAATAATCGGTAGCTTTAATGCCCCTCTTGATTAGCACCTTTCGTTCAGGTTTTTCAATAACTTGGATAAATACATTTCTTACAACTTTCATATGTTTCTCCTTTTTGGGTGTTCGATATTTAACTCCATAGGGAGTAAAAAGATGGAGAGGAATAGGGTTTTTAGCATATTCTCTGGGATTGCATCCAAACTCCCGGAAGAATGCTCTTTGGTACCCATCCACGCTTCCATATCCAAGATCCAATGCGACATCTATGATTTTACAGGATTCATCACGCAGCCGAATGGCAGACTTGGAGAGGCGTAACCTCCGAATATAATCGGCCGGTGTCATATTTGTATACTGTAAAAACAGACGGTGAGAGTACCAAGGTGAAAAACAGGACACCTTTGACAGGCAAGCAAGAGTAATATTTCCCGACAGGTGTTTTGCAATATAATCCTGCATGCGCTGGACAGCTTCGATTTGTTCTTCCATCTTTTCACCTCCTTCTGTTTTCTATTTTACCTTTGTAGGAGAAAAACTTCTCGACTATTTTTGCTAAGCTGTATTTAGTGTACCATATCTGTTGTTTTGATACTATTGACTTGAAAACATTGATTGGATGCTACTGTTATTCAGATAAAAGCACCGGGTAGTTTTGGTAACTACCCGATGCAATGTGTATAAATTTACTTTTTCAGCTTGAGCCAGATTTCCATGCTTGTGGTTTTCGGAGAATGACTTGCATATCGCTCCGCACAAAATGTCTCTGTCTGCAACTTGTGATTTGGAAGCCATGTGTTATAGACATACTGCTGTGCTTTATAAAGAGCATCCATGACAAGGGCTTCAAAGTTTTCAGCTTCAAAGGAGCAAACAATATATTCTCCTGTAGGCAGTTCCCAGGGCATAAAACCATCTGGAAAGTCTCCTGGTTTTGACTTTGCACCTGCAAAATAGCTGAAACATCCCTCTTCTAAAGCTGAAAAGGTCACACCAATTTCTTCGTCATCCTCAGAAAGACCAAGTATTGTTTGTTTCTGGATATGGAAGTTTTGCCAAAGGGTATCAAGCGGGTCAACCCCTGATTCTGTTCCCAGTCCAGCTAAATGCTGAATCGGTAAATCCTTTTTAGCACCGACAAAATAAATCGACTCCGTCATTTCTCTTCGGCTTACTTCCAACACAATACCATCGGTAATGAGCGGTACACCTTCATCAATTATGGTGTAGTGAAGTAGAAGCTCCGGTTTGGTCATGTGATTTAGAGTTTGTGGATTTTTACGGTATTCCTCTGGTGTCATGCCAAAGGTATCCTTAAAGGTACGGGTAAAATGTTCGTGGGATGAAAAGCCAAGTTCTAATGCAATATCCAAAATGCGCTGCTCCTTTTGCAGCAGCGCTTCAGCAGCTTTTGCCATCCGGCGAAGCTTAACGTACTCGGCAACCGGCTTTTTTACCAACCGACTAAACAGGCGTTGATAATAAAATGGAGACAGTGCCGCCATCTTTGCGAGGCTTTCAATATTTAATTCCTCGCCCAAGTGTTCTTCAACATATTCTATAGTTTTCTGTATTTGTTCCCATGCGTGCATAATAAGCACCTCCTTTGACCATAGAATACCACGGTTTAAGTCAATGCCGCTTGACTGTGTATGTCTTTTTTGACATGAAACGGATGTTTTAATAATGTTAAGCATTGAAATATATCAAAAAAACAGGAGTCTCTTTCTTATAGAGCCGCCATCCATTTAAGTTCTAGTTGTTCACTTAATGTTCATTTCACTAATAGTTAATATCAGCTTTTTTTGCTTGACTACAAAGCTGTCTTACATTAATTGTATAGGTTTTCCCGTCTTTTATGAAGTGTGTTCCGCATTGTCTAAATTCAAAATGGGTATCTGTATTGATGCACTGCTGTCTTAGCGACAAAACCCAGTCATAGTTCAAAGGCCGTGCATTAAAATCTGATTCGCCACCCACTACTACAAGCTCTACATCATCCAGATATTTTTCTATACTAACCTGCTCTATAAGTGGCTGGCAAATAACGTTTTTATGCTTGATTGGCAGCTTGCTGAAAATAGACAATCTAAAATCGGCCATGTTTTGATTTTCTATGGTACAGCCCACTGTTACATTTTCATACCCGGTTCCCCAATCATCAGGAATACAGTCAATAAATCTCTCAATACGTTTTGTTAAAAATATGAAATGCAAGTCGAAGCGTTCTTTTATCATCTGCCAGCAATCAGTTCTCCAAGCATCTGCGTCAGCAAGTAAAAGATCGGAAGAGAAGCAAAGATATACTACTTGTCCGGATTTAATCTTGTATTCATCTTTTTTGTTTTTTTCAATAGGCGTGGTGAATTTATCTGTTTTTAAAATGTTGTTTGTATCAACACCACGCTTATGATCGCCCTTGTGAATATAACAGAACTTGCAGCCTTCGCTATATTTATGGCAGCCTCGCCAAGGATTCCACATAGCCATAATTAAAACCTTGACTTTTCATAGTTATATGGAATGCTGGTTCCCACAACCACATCCTCTATTTTTTCAATGATTAACCAGTCGTCCATATTGCCTTGATGGTCAAAAGGAAGAGTGGGGGCAATAGCTGTTACTTCGGAGAACTCAACAAGGCACAGGCACTTTTTATGCCAGCGCTCCTTTTGTTTATCTGTTAAGTTGAGTTTGGACTGATTGTCTGCAATTGTGTTCTCAATTTCGGCTTCCGTAAGCTTTATATAGTTTTGAACGAATTTTACCTTTGCATGAGCAGAAACTTCAGCAGTACCTTTTTCCATAAAATAGAGGGTTTCACCTTCGAATACTCTGCTGTGGGGGATTTTTCGACCAGCTGCACCCCTGATAACCATTGTGATTTCTCCATTCATAATTTTATCCAGCATGCGTTCTCCACGTTTTCCTTTATTATCACAATAAACTAAATGAACCATTTATGCTTTGCTCCTTTCCAGCTTATTAACAAGTGTTTTTAAGCAATTATACCGTATTTAGCCGCATATTTCCATCGCTTCATATAAATATCACTGGAAAAGCTGTAGGCTTTTCAACAATGAACATAGCATAGAAAAACAATATGGTTATAACAGTATAGATCATATCAAATTTAGTCCATTTAAAATGAGATTACTAATAAATTTTTTAGTCCTGACTTGACACCAGCAGGAGCAACAGGAGCAACAGGAGCGACAGGTCCGGAAGGTCCGGAAGGTCCGGCAGGCCCTCCTGGAGAAGGCGCGATTATTCCATTTGCATCGGGTACTCCGGTTGCATTGGCTACTGTGCTCGGAGGATTGCTTAACACCTCATCCGCAATTGGGTTCGGGCTTAATCTTCCAGGTATTTCTGCAGCCAGCGGAACCATCAGTCTTCTGGGGTTGACGAATTATGCATTCTCCGTTCCCAGAGATGGAATTATCACTTCCCTTGCAGCTTACTTGAGTATTAGTGCAGGACTCAGTTTAATTGGATCTACGGTAACAGTATCTGCTCAGTTATTCCAGTCAACCGCACCTAATGACACCTTTGTTGCAGTTCCGGGAGCAGTGGTTAACCTTGCACCTCCATTAACGGGATTGATTTCTATCGGTGATATTAGTAGCGGCGTTACTAGCGGATTGAATATTCCTGTCACGGCAGGAACCAGATTACTCTTAGTATTCTCTGCAAATGTTACGGCTGGTCTTGACTTGGCGGCGACCGTTGCAGGATATGCGAGTGCAGGACTTGGCATTTCCTAGAAAGTATTGCCTCTTTAGAGTGAATAGAAGTAAAAGAGCGGGATGTCTGTTCGCAGACGTCCCGCTTCATATAAATAGGAAAGTGTTTTTATTACATAACAAATGGATGCGCAGTTTATGTGTCAGGCAAAAACTGTGCTGAACGTGTAATTACTCGAAAAGGGTGAGGTTATATTGAGTTTTATAGCAGCCAATGCAAAGCGTTTTCTTAAGATTAGATAACATGTTAAGAAAACGTAATAAAAGTATAAAAAGTGCTATTCGATTTAAAACAAATATGCTATGATATTTTTCGTGATAGAAAAACATTGGAGGTGCATTGTGAAAAAATATTTTAACCTATCCGTCAAAGAAACCGCAGAAGATTTGCAGGTTAATCTTTCCAACGGTCTTTCCGGTAATGAAGCCGCAGAGCGTAGTCAAAAGTACGGATCAAACCGCCTAGAGGGTGGTAAGGAGAAATCCATCCTGCAGATGGCTATCGAACAGCTCAAAGACTTTTTGGTTTTAATTCTAATGGTAGCAGCGATAGTATCCATTTTCCTCGGTGAGTCGTTGGAAGGAATTGTTATCTTGGCGATTGTTGTACTGAATACTTTTCTTGGAGTATATCAGGAGAACAAGGCGAGCAATGCGTTAAAAGCATTGAAGGAAATGGCAAGCCCTCATGCAAAGGTACTGCGTGATGGACAAGTAGTAGAAATAGGTTCTCAGGAAGTTGTTCCTGGTGATGTAGTTATTCTGGAAGCAGGAGATTATATACCGGCCGATTTGCGTTTGGTGGAATCTGTGAATCTTAAGGTGGACGAAGCTGCTTTGACAGGAGAATCCGTTCCAGTAGAGAAAGATGCGAATGCGGTTCTTGATGAAGATGCCAGCCTTGGTGACCGCATTAACAGTGCTTATATGGGAACTGTAATTACCTATGGACGAGGTAAAGGTGTGATTACCGATACCGGCATGAAAACGCAGATGGGAAATATCGCAGGTATGCTTAATAGCAGCAGCGATGAATCTACTCCCCTCCAGAAGAAATTGGACAGCCTTGGCAAGTTGTTAGGTATTGTTTGCTTATCGATTTGCGGAATTATATTTATCCTCGGTTTAGTTCGTGGAATGGAATTATTCGATATATTTATGACCTCCGTTTCATTGGCAGTTGCAGCAATTCCGGAAGGACTTACCGTTGTCGTTACAGTAGTACTTGCGATGGGAATGCAGAGAATGGTAAAGTGCAACGCCATTATCAAAAGGCTGAGTGCAGTGGAAACCTTAGGAAGTACCACAGTTATCTGCTCGGATAAGACGGGAACGTTGACACAAAATAAGATGACAATTCAGCGCATTTATGATGGTATTAGCTTATACGATGTAAGCGGAACAGGATATAGCCCGATAGGTGATATTCTGGATACAGATGGTAACAAAAAGGCAGATGCAGTTTCGAAAGTACTAGAATGTATCGTTTTATGTAACGATGCTATTTACGACTCGACGACTGAGACGATAGTGGGTGACCCGACAGAGGGTGCTATGGTAGTTCTTGCTCATAAGGCGGGAATGGTGAAGACACAGTGGGATGATAAATATCCTCGTTTGCAGGAGATTCCTTTTGATTCTGATAGAAAGCTGATGTCCACATTCCATACGATCGATGGTAAGACCATTATGTATATAAAAGGTGCGCCGGACGAATTACTTCGCCGTTGTGTATCCATCGAATTGAATGGAACCGTGCAGTCTCTTAGCGAAGAGAAACGTAAGGAGATCCTGGCAACGAACCAGCAATTTGCAGAATCTGCCCTGCGCGTGATTGGAGCAGCATATCGGGAAATGGACAAGGTAGATACTTCCTTTGAATCAGAGAATGACCTGACATTTATCGGTTTGGTAGGTATGATTGATCCACCGCGTGAAGAAGCAAAAGATGCGATTAGCGTTTGTAAAAAAGCTGGTATTCAGGTAAAAATGATTACCGGTGACCATAAAATTACAGCTACAGCGATTGGGCGTCAGCTCGGTATCGTAAGCGAAGATGCAGTTGCGGTAGAAGGACGCGAGATTTCGGAGATGACCGATGAACAGCTACAGGAACGAGTGAAAACTGTGAATGTATTTGCCCGTGTATCACCCGAGCATAAAGTACGTCTTGTGGATGCGGTAAGAGCAAACGGTGATATCGCAGCTATGACAGGTGACGGTGTAAATGATGCACCTTCCTTAAAACATGCGGATATCGGTGTAGCTATGGGCATTACCGGTACAGATGTATCGAAGGAAGCGGCAGATATGATATTGACAGACGATAACTTCGCAAGTATTGTAAGAGCAGTTTCGGAAGGACGTACGATTTATAGCAATATTCGTAAAGTGGTAGGCTTCCTGCTGTCTTGTAACATCGGTGAGATTCTCGTTATCTTCCTCGCTATGCTTGCTAATTTAGAAGTGCCGCTCGTTGCGATTCAGCTTCTGTCCATTAACTTGATTACAGACGCATTCCCTGCGTTCGCGCTCGGTATGGAGAAAGAAGAGCCCGGTGTTATGGATCGTCACCCGAGAGATCCGGCAGAGCCGATCGTAGATAAAAAGATGGCAATTGCAGTAGGTATTCAGAGTATCGCTCTGGCCCTCGGTACACTCGGATCGTTCTTGTACGGCTATTATGTGCATGATGACTTAGATGTAGCGCGTACCGCTTGCTTTTTTACCCTTGTATTGGGAGAATTGCTTCGTGCATACTCTTCCCGTTCAGAGAAGACTTCCGTATTCCGTATGAAAGTTTTTGAAAATGGGTATTTGAACAAATGTGTAATTGCATCTCTTGTATTTTTAATTGCGAGTATTTATATTCCGGTACTCAATCCGATTTTCAGCACGGTTCCTCTTACATTGGACGAGATAGTAGTTGCTCTCGTTCTGGCGTTTGTTCCGATGCTCGGTGGAGAGATGGCAAAGGTGTTCACGAACAGAAAATAAGTTATTGTACAGAGCAATTAGAATTATTATGACAAAACAGGCAGCGAAAGCTGCCTGTTTTTGATTATGGGATTAGATATATGATGCATCTAGAAGTTGATTCAGCTCATGTAAAAGAGTGGATTTTAATTCTTGAAGTTCATTGGCATCAGGGCGATTCGAGACATCGTACATTTTATCTCGTGGATAAAGCCAAACAGGGCCGGCGCCATTTACACCATAGTTCTCCAAGTCGCCGTTACGACGAGGGAACAGATGCCAATGTAGGTGAGAATCTCCATTACCTAATAACTCGTAATTCATTTTATCAGCCTCGAATGCATAATATGCAGCCTCCGCAACAATCGACATTTCTTCCAAGTAACGTTGTCTGAAACTCTTATCTAACGCATGCAATTCAAGTTCATGCTTCTTGCATAAAAATAGGGTATACCCTCTAAAATGCTGATGATCACCTATCACCACATAGCCCGTCTCTAATTCTTTTACAAAATAGGGATTTTCTCCTGATTTTATCATATTTATCCGATTGCAAACGATACACATATTTATACCTCATATCTCCCTTGGTAAACTAAAATTAAAAGTTAAAAATCCTATTCAATTTTTGAAAGTAATTTTCTTTCAAGCTTTTCTCTTCTTTTAAATCTATTATGATATAATTATGATACTCTGATATTTAAATTTATGCAAATATTAGGAGAATATCAAAGGGATGCCGGGAAGGATAGGGGAGGGATGAAATGAGAAAGATGAGTTGGGCGAGTCTGTCGGTTTTGTTATCGATGATAATGCTGTCTACAGGTTGTATATCAGCAGAAAATGACATGGGCTTGATGCCGAAAGAATCACTAGTGGAAGTGGAAATAGATAAGAAATTCTCAAAGAGAGATAGGAAGGCTGGGTATGTAGAGAATATGGCAGTAAATATCTTACTGAATAAGGAGGAGGTTTCCATAGAAGGTGATGGGGCTTCCTTAGATGGGAATGTGATAACTATCGATAGAGAAGGAACCTATGTAATCAGTGGTATATGGCAGGATGGGCGAATTGTGGTGGATGCAGGTAGTTCGGATAAGGTGCAGCTTGTATTCGATAATATAGCAATCGCCTGCTCAGACAATGCGCCTATTTATATTAGAAAGGCGGATAAGGTCATTATTACCTTGAAAGAGGGAAGCGAGAATGCGCTGACAGATGGCTTTGAATATGTACAGACTGATGATAATAACGTGGATGGTGTGATCTTCAGTAAGGAGGACCTGACGATTAATGGAAGCGGAACACTGTATATTACAGGAAATTATAAGCATGGAGTTATATCGAAGGATGATTTAGTAATTACCGGGGGAAATTTTCATATTACGGCGGTAAAGGATGCTCTGAATGGAAAAGATAGTGTGAAAATCAAGGATGGTATTTTCCGTTTGAGTTCGAAGGATGGTAATGGAATTCAATCTAAAAATGGAGATGATGAAACGAAAGGATATGTTTATATCAGCGGAGGAGAAATTACCGTTGTGGAGAGTAAAGAGGGAATAGAAGGGGCGGCACTTGTTATTGATGGAGGGATTATCGATATTACAGCACGGGATGACGGTCTGAATGCGAGCAACGCTGATATCGTTATTAATGGTGGAATTATAACAATAGATGCAAGGGGGGATGGCATCGATAGCAATGGTTCTGTCTACGTGACAGGAGGAATTACCTATGTGAGCGGACCGGAAGACGATGACAATGCCGGCCTTGACTATGACGAGAGTGCGCATATTAGTGGTGGGATATTCCTTGTGACGGGAAGTTCCGGCATGGCACAGGGCTTCTCCGATAGCTCCACACAACAATCTATTTTATATAATCTGGATTCAGTAAGTGAAGCAGGAACTGAAATTTCCTTAATTGATGAGCAGGGCAATGTTATCATATCTCACATCCCAGCCAAACAATATCAATCCATACTTATCAGCACTCCGGACCTGAAAAAGGATATGACTTATACTTTGGTGAGCGGAAACCAGAGGGAACAAATCGCAATATTCCCTCATGAGAACCCTTAAGGCTAATTCCATGATTGGCACAAATAGAATTAATCTTCTGTACAAGGCGGTGCCGATATGGATTGAATGGATGTCTGATATTCCGTAGGAGTCATTCCGGTAATATTCTTGAATTGCCTGGAAAAGTAATGGATGGAATTATATCCAAGGGTATCGGCAATCTGTGAGAAATTCATTTGCCGGCCGC
The DNA here is from genome assembly GCF_030863805.1 of Kineothrix sp. MB12-C1. NCBI lineage: Bacteria > Bacillati > Bacillota > Clostridia > Lachnospirales > Lachnospiraceae > Kineothrix > Kineothrix sp. MB12-C1. The sequence goes on along the minus strand of NZ_CP132957.1, from coordinate 948,527 downwards.
GTATTAGCTGTTTTGCACTATTTATTTTCATCATGGAGAAGTAATCGATAATACCGCAGCTCGTATGATATTTGAACAGCTTTTGTAAGAGAGAGCGCCCGATCAGGTTATCCTTGCATATTTGCTGTATTGTCAGCTTTTCGCCAATATTTTCCTCCATATAGGAGATGATTTTATAAAATAATTCATCTTCGCTTCTCTGCCGTGAGGATTTGGGGATAACGGAAACAGAGCTGTCGCTATTGCATCTTACCAATTGAATTAACAATTGCTGTAGATAGATTTGAATGAGTTGTTCTGAGGCGAAGGGAGTATTGTGTATCTCATTTCTTGTGAGCTTTTCACTGTATGGGTCATCAAGGCGGCAGGAAAAGGTGAGATAAGCCTCCTTAATAATATTGCCCAGGAGCGAACGGCCGGAAGGAGAGACCTCCAGGATTTTATTCTCAAAAAAGTTCATGGCAAGAGAGGTACACTCGAAACTGATAACGGCCAGATTGGGAGCGACCACTCCATTCGCATGTACGCTATGGAATTCATTCGGTTTATGAAAAATAATATCGTCCTTGTTCAGCGTATGAGTCTGTCCATCGGCGGTTACATTTACCGACCCCTTGTCCACGTAGAGGATTTCCCAGAAATCATGAGATTCCCCCGGGAAATTGAAGTCACTCATATATTCAAAATAATGAATGGAAAAGATATTATCTATTACAAACTCTTTTTTTAAAGAAATACTTTCGTAAGACATACTAGCCTCCAAGACTTTTATGAATGCCGCCCTATAAAGAACCTTTCGATTGATCCTTTATAACAAATTTAAAAAATATCGAATATTAATTACACTTTATAATGCAAATTTTGTAAATAAGTTATACAATAGGATAAAGCATTTTTATGCGAAAAATTTATAATCAAACTATAACATATAGTATAATACTGTTAAAATATTATACCATATGAAGATAGGAAAATCCTATCTTTTATCAAATAAGAAACAATGGTAAGAAAAAGGAGGAAATGAAATGAAAAAGCCCGTTCTGATAATTATGGCGGCAGGCATGGGAAGCCGTTACGGAGGACTTAAGCAAATAGATCCCGTAGATAGCGAAGGACATATTATTATGGATTTCTCCCTGTATGATGCGGTGGCAGCCGGGTTTGAGGAAGTGATTTTTGTTATTAAAAGGGAAAACGAAGCAGATTTCAAGGAGGTTATCGGCGACCGAATTGCAAAATTCATGAAGGTATCCTATGTATTCCAGGAAGTAGACAATATTCCTGCGCCCTTTACTGTACCGCAAGGAAGACAGAGGCCTTGGGGAACCGGTCATGCGGTACTTAGTGCTGCGGAAGTGGTAGATAGCCCTTTTGTAGTTATCAATGCGGATGATTATTATGGAAGAAGTGCATTTTCACAGATTTATGACTATTTGACGACACATGAAGATGGTGAAAAATATGAATATGCTATGGTTGGCTATATCCTGGAAAATACTCTTACGGAGAATGGTCATGTGGCAAGAGGTGTATGCGAAACAGATGCGAGCAGCCACTTAAAAGGAATTACAGAGAGAACCCGTATAGAAAAAAGAGGAGAGAAAACAGCCTATACCGAGGATGAAGGTGCATCTTGGCACATGATTCCTGAAGGCAGTACGGTATCTATGAATATGTGGGGATTTACTGCAAGCTTTATGAAAGAACTGCAAGCCGGATTCCCGGACTTCCTTAAGAAGGGTTTACAGGAGAATCCTCTGAAATGTGAATATTTCCTGCCCAGCGCAGTGAATAAACTTTTGGAAGAAGGAAAGGCGGAAGTAACAGTGCTTAAATCTTATGACCGTTGGTATGGTGTTACCTATAAGGAAGATAAGCAGGTCGTTGTATCTGCGATTCAGAAGATGAAAGAAGAAGGTAATTATCCCCGGATTCTGTGGGAGAAATAAATACCGATTATAATGTCTGTTCCTATTCGCATTCAATATATTTATCCAACATATCGCGCACGGTCCTATATTATTAGGATCGTGTTTTTTTTATGTAATAGAAAAATCCGTTGTTCTTTTAGAATTTAAAAATATTATTGACAATATAAAAACGAGTGATATAATGAACATATGAGCAAGTGTTCATACGTTGTTTTTAATAGATACCTTAGTGAAATAATAAAACTTTATAATTTAGAATTATTGTTGAAAATAGTGCTAAATAAGCTCACAAAGAAGAGGAGGAATGCTATGGATGTTGTTCAAATGATTGGTTTTATTTTATGGATTGTCTTTTACGGCAGTTATTTCGTGAAGATATATAAGGAAAAGAAACAAGGAATATCTGTAAACAGGATGGCAAGGGGGATTAAATCACTGGCAACAAAGATAGTGGAAGTTTTTTTAATAGTAATAACTTATGCGATGGCAGTAGTCCAACTTTTATCCCTTATGTTCTACGGAAAATGGGCGCTCGTTTTTCAAAGAGAAGGCGTATTGGTAACGAGTCCTGTCTCTACAGTGATCGGAACAATAATTGCAGTATTAGGAATTATCTTTTTTGTAACAGCCATGAGAGAGATGAGGGACAATTGGCGGGCAGGGATCGATGAGAGCCAGGAGACAGACTTTGTTACAGAAGGGATATATAAGATAAGCAGGAATCCGGCATTTGTAGGCTTTGACTTGTTTTACATCGGTTATGGCATAATTTTTTCGAACGGTTTGCAGGTATTGTTCGTTTTATTAGGGCTTATGACTTTACATATGCAGATTCGCCAAGAAGAGAAATATATGGAGAAGAAACACGCAGGCAGCTATCTGGCATATAGGAAGCGAGTGAGAAGATATTTGTAAAGAAGGAGGAATATGTTGATGAAGAAGATACAAGATAGGGTGGAAAGTTGTGAATATATCCATGTACATGATGAAGTTATCCAGCAGGTGAATGAACGGATGCCGGAAGAGGATAAATTATATGATTTGGCAGACTTCTTCAAGGTATTTGCGGATTCCACGAGAATAAAGATATTATATGTGCTTCTTTGTTCAGAAATGTGCGTATGCGATTTGGCACAAATTCTGAATATGACACAGTCGGCAATTTCCCATCAGCTACGCACATTGAAGCAGATGGATCTTGTAAGAAACAGGAGAGAAGGGAAAACGGTATTTTACTCCCTCGCAGACGGACATATCAAAACAATTTTAAGTCAAGGTCTCGATCATATCGAAGAGGAATAAGAAGAATATAGAAAATGATTAAATCATAAAGTAAGTAATCAGGAGGAGAAGAATATGAGAAAAACATACATTTTGGAGGATTTGGACTGTGCACACTGCGCATCGGAGATTGAAGCAGCGGTAGGTAAGCTGGATGGTGTGATGAGAAGTACGGTAACCCTTTTGACACAAAAAATGGTTATCGAGGTGGAGGAAGCAAAAGTATCCGGTATCACGAAAGAGGTTAAAAAGATTGTGAAGAAATTCGAACCGGATGTAGAAGTAATAGAAAAGTAGAAATAAAATCACATAAAATTCAAAGAAAAGAGTATGAAAGATGAGTAAAAAGCTGAAAAAAAGACTAAAAAGAATAGTGACAGGAGCTTTGTTATATTTGGTGGCAGTTCTTTCTTCGCATTTCATTCCTAATCTGAGCGGGACGGTAGAACTGGTCTTATTCTTAATCGCTTATTTTGTTATGGGCGGCAATATTGTAAAAGCAGCGGTGAAAAATATTGGGCACGGACAGATATTCGATGAAAATTTTCTTATGACGATAGCTACGGTGGGGGCATTTCTGATAGGGGAATACCCGGAGGCAGTAGCAGTAATGTTATTTTACCAGGTAGGGGAATGGTTCCAAAGCTATGCTGTGGGTAGATCCAGGAAATCAATTGCGGAACTTATGGATATCCGTCCTGACTATGCGAATGTATTGAGGGATGGAGAAGAGAGGGAGGTAAGTCCTGATGAAGTAGCCATCGGAGAACATATAGTGGTTAAGCCGGGAGAAAGAATTCCTCTGGATGGTACGGTAGTAAAAGGGGCTTCTTCCCTGGATACTATGGCTTTGACGGGAGAGAGCGTTCCGAGAGATGTTGCAACAGGTGAAGAAGTGATAAGCGGATGCGTGAACCTTTCCGGGGTATTGGAAGTGAAGGTGAATAAGGTATTCGGAGAATCTACAGTAGCTAAGATATTGGAACTGGTAGAAAATGCGGGAAGCAAGAAGTCGGAAGCGGAGCATTTTATTACGAAGTTCGCAAGATATTATACCCCCATGGTTGTAATTTGTGCAGCGCTTTTGGCAGTTCTTCCGCCTCTCTTTATAGGCGGAGAATGGTCGGTTTGGATCTACCGGGCCCTTAGTTTTCTTGTAATATCTTGTCCTTGTGCCTTGGTAATTAGTATTCCGCTCAGTTTCTTCGGGGGTCTTGGTGGAGCCAGCAGGGCAGGAATCCTTATAAAGGGAAGTAACTATTTGGAAGCATTGGCCGATGCAGAAATTGTTGTAATGGATAAGACGGGAACCCTTACGAAAGGAACTTTTGTTGTAACGAAACGCGTTCCGGTGAAGGGAGTATCGGAGGCAGCGCTTCTGGAAGCAGCAGCTTATGCGGAAAGTTATTCCAACCATCCGATTTCCCAATCGCTTTTGGAAGCTTATGGGAAAGAGGTCGATAAGTCACTTTTAAGCGATGTGGAGGAAGTGGCAGGTTACGGCGTACGCGCTGCATGGAAAGGAAGTTTTATCTATGCGGGTAATGCAAAATGGATGGAACAACAGGAAGTGCAGCCTGAGGTGACGGAGGAAGTGGGAACCATCGTTCATGTGGCGAAGGGAAAAGAATACCTTGGCTACCTTGTCATTGCGGATGAGATAAAGACTGATGCGAAGAAGGCGATAGATCGTTTGAAAGAAGCCGGCATGAAGCATATTGTAATGCTCACAGGAGACCGGAAGAAGACAGCGGACAGCGTGGCGAAGGAGCTCGGTATTGAAGAAGTATATTCCGACCTTCTGCCAAAGGATAAGGTAGATCAGGTAGAGCGCCTGTTTACGGAGAAATCGGCAAAAGGCAAGTTGATTTTCGTAGGGGATGGTATTAACGATGCCCCCGTGCTTGCCAGAGCGGATATCGGCATGGCGATGGGAGGCCTTGGCTCAGATGCGGCGATTGAAGCGGCAGATGTGGTGATTATGACAGATGAGCCTTCGAAAATAGCAAAGGCAATACAAATATCGCAAAGGACTCTCGTCATTGTAAAACAAAATATTATATTTGCAATTGGAGTGAAAATACTGATATTATTATTAGCAGCAGTAGGTAGTGCTACGATGTGGGCTGCTGTATTCGGAGATGTGGGAGTTGCGGTCATTGCCATTTTGAATGCGATGCGCGCTATGAATATAAAAGCGAAATAGGTAAAGATCCAATCACCGAAGGTGATTTTAATGGATTTTCAGAGGAAGGGCGAGATAAGATGAGCCAAGTTGCAGAACATAGATTACTGCAGGTGGATTTATGTGAAAGCGATATAAAAAATATATGCGGTCGATATCATTTTGAAGATATCGACCTTCCTCTGTTGCAAGAAGTTTATGGAAGTTATCTAAAAGGCTGTATGATATCAGCCTATTTCACATGGCTGGAAGAAGACCGAATAGCAGCAGTTCTTACCTTAGGTAAAGAAATTGATGAGGTGCAAGGCGGTCTAATGGAGGGAGGTAAGTTGTCAGAAGCTTATATGTTGGAATGTCTTTCTTCGGAACTGCTTATGAAGGCATATGAAAAGGCTGACGACTTTTTACAAGATAGGACAAAGTTATGGTGCGGTATGTATGAGTTCCCCGGAAGTGATTGTCCCATTGAGGAATTGGGGAATTTGCTTCTGGCTTCCGGTCAGAAGGAAGTGACCTGTAACGAAGCCTATGCCTTAATACCGCAGAAAAGTGTAGCCTATTTTGTCCGGATGCAAAGGGAAAAGAGTAAGATGAAACGAGAACAATCGCTATGTGCTAATTGTAAAAACTACAGTTGTAATAATCGTAGGGAGGAAGAAAAGGAAAAAGCGGTTCCGTATGGGTATATGCGCATTTTCGGAAAGGGAGGAAAGAATAAATGAAAAAAGGGCTGATTCATGTATATTGTGGAGATGGTAAGGGGAAGACAACGGCTTCAGTCGGGCTCGCACTGCGCGCGGCAGGCAATGGAAAAAGAGTAATATTTTCTCAGTTTATGAAGGGAAATGATAGTGGAGAACTATTTGCCATGGAGAAGATAGAAGGAATCCAGATTATAAGAAATACGAAAAACTATGGTTTTTATAAGGATATGAGCGAGGAAGATAAGGAAGAAATCACCAAGGAACATAACGAAATGCTGGAAAAGCTGCTGCAAGCTGCAATGGATGAAGTGTGTGATATGTTAATTCTGGATGAGGTCACTTATCCTTATGATTTGGATTTAATCGATAAAAAGAAGCTGCGAAGACTAGTGGAAGGGAAGCCGGAATCCTTAGAGCTTATTATAACAGGAAGAAATCCGGATGGGGTTTTCCTGCAAAATGCAGATTATATTACGGAGATGAAGGCAGTCAGACATCCTTATGAAAAGGGGATTCCGGCACGGAGGGGTGTGGAATATTAATTATTCCGCATTATCCTCCAACATGCGGTATCCAATGCCGATTTCAGTGAAGATATAATGGGGTTCTGCCGGATTCTCCTCCAGCTTACGTCGTATGTTAGCCATGTTGACTCTAAGAATACGGTTATTGTCATCGGCGTAAGGTCCCCATACATTGGAAATAATCGTATCATACGTCATCACTCGTCCGGAATTCTGAGCGAGGAGAGAGACAATCTTGAATTCTACCTGTGTCAGGTGCACATCTACCCCATGAAGCAATGTCAGATGTTTCTCAAAATCAACGATAAGACCGTCTGACTCATAAGGGCGAAGAGAACGTAAAGAGTCCGTAAGTAACCGTCTGCTGTGCCTTAATGCAGTCCGGATTCTTGCGAGCAGTTCTGAGGAACCGAAGGGCTTAGTAATGTAATCGTCGGCACCGGAATCAAGGGCAAGTACCTTTTCCTGCTCCTGTGTTCTTGCTGAGATGACGATAATGGGAATGCTTGCCCAAGTACGAATTTCTTTGATTACATCGATGCCGTCCATATCCGGCAGGCCAAGATCCAAAAGAATGAGATCGGGACAAACTGAGGTAATAAGAGAAATTCCGCTATTTGCGTTAGGAGCGGTTATGACTTTATAACCTTGTGCATTCAAGGTCGAGGTCATAAATGTGCGTATATTTTTTTCATCTTCTACTATTACAATGGTTGTTTTTGAATTCATGCAGGAAAATCTCCTTTATTGATATTTGAATGCTAATACTAAGTAATTAGTAATTATTCAGTACCTTCACAACTACAATTATTATACCTTAGCCGCAAGCGGCTGCGGTATGTTTTTTGCACACTCGCTTTGCTCGGCGCAGTATAATACTGTTTAAATATTATACCTTAGCCGCAAGCGGCTGCGGTATGTTTTTTGCACACTCGCTTTGCTCGGCGCAGTATAATACTGTTTAAATATTATACCTTAGCCGCAAGCGGCTGCGGTATGTTTTTTGCACACTCGCTTTGCTCGGCGCAGTATAATACTGTTTAAATATTATACCTTTATTTCATATAAAGTTAAATATAATATAGCTAAAAAAGTGCTAAGATATTTGCCTAAAAAAGTAATGAAGATGTGATAGACAAATAAATGGAAGAGGACTATAATGAGTATGCTGTCAAGATATGTCATAATCATAATGAAGATGGACTGATAAAAATGTGGCAGATTTAGGAGGAAGTTATGGAAGCATATCGTTTTTTATTGGATCTTGCAATTATTTTACTTAGTACGAAGATATTGGGGTTGGTAACTAAGAAGTTTCACATGCCTCAGGTGGTAGGGGCATTACTTGCCGGGTTAATCCTTGGCCCTGCTATGCTTAATGTTATTACAGAAACAGAATTTATTCAAGATACGGCAGAACTCGGTGTCATTGTATTAATGTTCTGCGCGGGAATGGAAACGGATGTAAATGAGCTGAAAAAGAGTGGAAAGGCTTCATTTGTCATTGCTCTTGCCGGTGTTATAGTGCCGCTAATCGGCGGATATTTTGTAGCTTACGCTTTTAATCGCCCCGATATGATAGTGTCGGATGCATCCGGCAGCATTTTCTTACAAAACATTTTTATCGGAATTATACTGACGGCTACCTCGGTGAGTATTACCGTAGAGACATTAAAAGAATTAGGGAAATTAAAGACGCGTTCCGGAAATGCAATTCTTGGAGCGGCGATTATTGATGATATTTTAGGAATCATTGGATTGACCATCGTTACGAGCATGGCCGATCAATCGGTCAGCATTGTAATAGTGCTTCTTAAAATGTTGGGATTTTTCGTTTTTGCGGGAATAGCAGGTGTATTATTTTATCGTTTCTATAAGAAATGGTATGAAGACTCAAAGCACGGGATGCATAGACACGTTATTATCGGATTTGTATTTTGCCTGTTTATGTCCTTTGTAGCGGAAGCCGCCTTTGGAGTGGCAGATATTACAGGTGCGTTTATTGCGGGATTGATTATTTCATGTACGCAAAGGTCACAATATCTGGAATCGAAATTTGACGTATTATCTTACCTGTATTTGTCACCGATCTTCTTTGCTAGTATCGGACTTAAGGTGAATCTTCCGGCGATGAACGGAACGATTATTGCCTTCGCGGTATCTCTCGTATTAATAGCAATTTTTACGAAGATTATAGGCTGCGGTTTAGGTGCCAAAGCCTGCCGTTACCAGAATTATCAATGCATGCGTATCGGAGTGGGTATGATATCCAGAGGAGAGGTGGCTCTTATTGTTGCCAGTAAGGGGGCTGCTCTTGGATTGATAGGGTCTGCCTTTTTAGGACCTGTAGTAGTTGTGGTAGTTATTACGACTATTATCACCCCCGTGCTCCTTAAAGTTGTGTTTAAGAAATGGGAGCCTACTGCGTTGGAACCCGATGTAAATGTTTTCGCTTCCAAATATGAGGAAATACGAGGCTATCGTGAAGAAAGGAAATAGCAGGCGGCTATACGATAGACACGTGTATAGAGGATAATATGGCTTATTCGGAATTGTATCGAAAAATATATGAGGCAGTAGCCCGGATTCCGGAAGGAAAGGTCGTTACCTACGGGCAGATAGCCTGGATGGCAGGAAGACCGCGGGCACCTCGTGTGGTGGGATATGCTGTGAGCAAGGCCCCGCGTGAACTGAATCTTCCATGTCACCGGGTGGTGAATCGGTTGGGTGAGATGGCACCTTTTCATGCCTTCGACGGACCCGAGTTTCAGCGTTTTTTATTGGAAGAGGAGGGGGTTATTTTCTTGGATAACGGCTGCGTTGATATGAAAAAATCTCAATGGAAACCAGAAAGCTGATTAAGAATCGTAAAGCAACAGATAAAATAAACTTAATATAAGAATACATTATATTACTCATAAATAATATTGATTTTATTTATGAGTAATTTTATTGTATCATGGAAAAGTAAAGGGTAGATTGAATTATTTAAGTTTATAGGAGGAATCAGCTATGGTAAAAGCAGTTGTCGGAGCCAATTGGGGCGATGAAGGAAAAGGTAAAATTACGGATATGCTTGCACAGAAGGCGGATATTATCGTTCGCTTTCAAGGTGGAGCGAATGCAGGGCATACGATTGTAAACAATTACGGCAAATTTGCACTTCATACGCTGCCGTCAGGAGTATTTTATGACCATACGACGAGCATAATCGGCAACGGGGTAGCTTTAAATATTCCGGTTCTTTTCCAGGAAATAAAATCCATCACTGACAGGAATGTACCGACGCCTAAGGTTCTGGTATCTGACAGAGCGCAAATAGTGATGCCATATCATATTTTATTCGATCAATACGAAGAGGAGAGGATGGGCGGAAAGTCTTTTGGCTCTACGAGATCCGGCATTGCTCCTTTCTATTCGGATAAATATGCCAAGATAGGTTTTCAGGTGAGTGAACTTTTTGATGAGGATTTATTGAAAGAAAAGGTAGCGAGGGTAGCAGAAATGAAAAATGTGCTGCTCCGTCATTTATATGGTAGGCCTGACATTGATCCGGAAGACTTGCTTGTGACTCTCCGAAGTTATCGGGAAATGGTAGAGCCCTATGTCTGCGATGTGTCTTTCTTTCTGGATGAGGCGATTAAAGCAGGGAAGACGATATTGCTGGAGGGACAGCTCGGTACTTTGAAGGATACCGATCATGGCATTTATCCAATGGTAACTTCTTCTTCCACGCTGGCGGCTTACGGAGCGATCGGAGCAGGGATTCCTCCTTATGAAATTAAGGAAATTATTACGGTATGTAAAGCATACTCATCGGCGGTAGGCGCAGGAGCTTTCGTGTCGGAAATCTTCGGAGAGGAAGCGGATGAGCTGAGACGCCGCGGCGGCGATGGCGGAGAATACGGAGCGACTACCGGACGCCCCAGACGTATGGGATGGTTCGACTGTGTGGCTTCCAAGTATGGCTGCCGGTTACAGGGAACTACCGATGTAGCGTTCACGGTATTGGATGTACTCGGTTATCTGGATGAAATCCCCGTCTGCACCGGCTATGAAATCGATGGGAAGATAACGACACAATTCCCGGTAACGGCTAAGCTTGAGAAGGCAAAGCCGGTATTTCAAACATTGCCCGGATGGAAATGTGAGATTCGGGGAATTAAGAATTATGAAGAGCTGCCTGAAAATTGCCGCAAATATATCGAGTTCATCGAAGAACAAATAGGCTATCCGATTACGATGGTAAGTAACGGACCGGGAAGAGATGATATTATCCTTCGGGAGAGCCACTTGAAAAAGTAAAGAAGGAAGGTTGTATAGTGTCGGCATAGGGGACTATACGACCTTTTTGTTCCGATCCCTTTCCGTGACAGGAGAAACGCTAGGGTAAAGTTTTTGTAGGATATTAATTGAATAAAAAGAGAACGCCTCTTTGTGTTATGATTTTAACGACTAAGAAAAAATCGGACACAAAGGAAGGTGCTCTCTATGATTAAAAGTATACAACAGTTTGAAGAAAATGGGGCAAAAAATTTAACAGGAGTTCTGGAAAAGTTTTTGAAAGATCCTCAACAACAAGCAGAGTTTATCTATGGAATTACAGATAGTGTAGTACAGTTAGGACTGGACATGATTGCGGAGACTTTTGAAAGTATGGATGAAGAACTGAGAAACAGCGGATACAGAAGGAGAAACTGGGTCATAAGCAGACGAGATGAAACATCCCTGATTACCAGCCTTGGAACTGTGAGATATTGCAAGACACTGTTTAAGAACAAGAAGACTGGAGCCTGTGAATATCTGCTCGATCGGATCATGGGATTAGAAAGCCATGTAAGGATGACAGAAGATGCACAGGCGCAGATGCTTGAGGAAGCGGTCGACAGTAGCTATCGCAAAGGAGGAATCAGAGCCAGTCTTTCCGAAAAAGTCAGCAAACAGACAGTAAAAAATAAGATACATGATCTGAAATTTCATACAAAACCAGAAAAAATAGAGAATAAAAAACAGGTTTCCTATCTTTATATTGATGCAGATGAAGATCATGTGTCATTGCAGTATCTCGAGAAAAAGGGAGATATCACGAAACCTCGAAGCAACACCAGTATGCCTAAAATAGCCTATGTATATGAAGGTGCGGAATCAGAAGCGCCTAAAAGCGAAAGGTTTAAGCTGATCAATCCGAAGTACTTTGGGGGCATATATGAGGGAAGCAAAGGAGTAGAACAGTTCTGGCGAGAGATTTATGAGTATATCAGCGCCACCTATGACATGGATGCCATAAAACAGATTTATATTAATGGAGATGGTGCAGCCTGGATAAAAAGCGGACGTAAATTTATAGCCGGATCAACCTTCGTACTGGATAAATTCCATATGCAGAAATATATCACAGCAGCAACTTCGCATTTAATGGATTCGTCAGAGGATGCAAGAAGTGAACTGTATGGTGCCATACACAAGAGAGCGAAATGGATGGCATCCGAGACCTTTGAAAAAATCCTGAATATAACAGAAAACGAAGCACAAAGGAAAAAGGTAGAAAGTAGTATGGCTTATATCCTAGGGCATTGGGATGGGATCATGCAGGGTTTGAGAAATAAAGAAACACAAGTGGGATGCAGTGCAGAAGGACATGTGAGCCATATCTACGCAGACAGGATGAGTTCCAGACCATTAGGGTGGAGTAAGCATGGAGTTCACCAAATGGCAAAGCTAAGGATTTATAAAGCAAACAAAGGAAATATGTTGGAGTTGGTGAGAATGCAAAAGCAGGAGTTGCCCATGGCAGTGGGTACAGAAGAAAGAATCTATTTAAGCAGCGAGATGTTTCGATCGGAAAGCAAGCGACTGACAGAGGAACAACGCTATGTAGAAAGGATAACTCATAGCATTCCCTTTCCAGAAGTGAAAAAGATAGCTTATTTTAAAAACCACATTTGGGGATTGTAAAAAGAATAGAAAGTAGGTATATTGTGAAAAGAGGTTAAATCTAAAACACATCAAGGGGATTCTCTACCCAATTAAATCCTACAGTAAATTTACGCTATCAGGAGAAACCTTATTGTAGTAAAGTGTGAAAGGATATGGTACAATTAATGACATAAATGTAAAGTAAAGGCAGAGAAGATGGTATGACAAATAACCTCGAATATTATAAAGTATTCTATTATACCGCGAAGTTTGGAAGTTTGACTCTGGCGGCCGAACAGCTCTCGATTTCTCAGCCTGCGGTAAGTCAATCTCTTAAGCAACTTGAGAGTGTCATAGGAACGAAACTTTTCATCAGAGCGGCGAAGGGTATCCGGCTGACAGCAGAGGGAGAGCTGCTATTTCGCTATGTGGCAAAAGGCTATGAGCAGATTGAAATAGGGGAGAAGAAGGTGGCACAGATGCTTAACCTGGAGCTGGGGGAGGTACGTATCGGGGCAAGTGATATGACACTCCGCTTTTTTCTTCTTCCTTATCTGGAGACATTTCATGAACGATATCCTGGCATTAAAGTGACTGTTACCAATGCGCCCACCCCGGAAACCCTTAGCTATTTGCAGGAGGGAAAGATTGATTTTGGAGTGGTAAGCAGCCCCTTTGATGACCAGCCCGGAATTCGGTCTGTGAAGGCGAAGGAGATAGAGGATATTTTCGTTGCAGGATGCAAGTTTATCCAATATAAGAATAAAATGTTGGACTTAAAGGAGTTGGAGTTTCTTCCTATTATTTCTCTGGAAAAGAGGACAAGCACAAGAAGTTATATGGATGCTTTTCTGGAGGGAAATGAAGTTGTGATGAATCCGGAATTCGAATTGGCGACCAGCGATATGATTGTACAGTTTGCTCTGCGTAATCTGGGAGTGGGGAGCGTAATGAAGGAATTTGCTACAGAGTATTTGGATGCAGGGAAGCTATTTGCCCTGCGTTTTAATAAAATTATTCCAAAACGGCATTTTTGTATTGTAACAGCTACGGATAGCCTGATATCTACAGCAGCGGGGAATCTGCTTCAAGTCATATATGAAGATGTGAAAGAAGTGAAGGCATAGATTCAAAAATAAAAGGGCAAAGAACAAAGGATGCTATTCAGGAGGAAAGAGCAATGATAAAAACAATTATTTTCGATATAGGAAACGTACTGGTAGGATTTGAGTGGCAGGCGTTTTTCCAAAAGTTCGGTTATTCGAAAGAGATATTGCAGAGAATTTTCAAAGCAACGGTGGAAAGTGCTGTTTGGGCTGAATATGACAGAGGAGCTTTATCGGATGAGGAAATTATGGATGCATTTATTGCGAATGATCCGGAGATAGAAAAGGAATTGCGGGAATCCCTTACCAATATTCAAGGAATGGTCGTAAGGTATGATTATGCGATTCCATGGGTAAAAGAATTAAAGAGTAAGGGGTATCAAGTGCTGGTCCTGTCTAATTTCGCGAGCCGTGCTTATGAAGATTGTCAGGATGCTCTTGACTTTCTCCCTTATGTGGACGGTGGAATTCTGTCGTTTAGAGAGAAGCTTATTAAGCCCCAGCCAGAGATTTATCAGCTTATAATAGATAGATATCATTTGAGAGCGGAGGAATGTGTTTTTCTGGATGATACGAAAGTAAATCTGGCAGCGGCAGAGAAGTTTGGTATGTATACCATTCATTTCATCGATCAGATGCAGGCGAAAGAAGAATTAGAAAAGTTAGGTGTTATATAAAGGAAGAGGTGCTGTAGAAAGCAGCCTGGCTTAAACGGAGGTTCTCACGATGAAAATTCTCATGATAAAATACTGGAAAGATAAATGGAAAACGATGAGGGAAGATATTTTGAAGCGTGAGGGCGCCAAAATATGTATCATTTACATGCTTATAGGATTTGCCTGGATTTATTTTTCAGATATGGCGGTAGATGCTTTTTTCAGGAATGAACGTATTCGATTGATGATCAATACTTATAAGGGGATGTTTTATGTCCTCTGTACGGCACTCATTATTTACTATCTCATATCCGGTCTTCTGAAGAAGGTGGAGAATATGAAGAAAATGTTGAATGAAAGCTATGATGAGTTATCGGCTTCTAATGAAGAACTGCAGTCTTACGTAGAAGAGTTGACGGCCACAGAAGAGGAATTGCGTGTGCAATATGGACAGATTGTAGAATACGGTGAAAAGCTGAAAGTGAGCGAAGAGAAATACAAATCCCTGATTACAGAGATGCAGCTTGGCTTGGCCCTCTACGTAGGAGAACCGGGGGACGAACTTTCACAATATAGGATAATGGATGCAAATCATAGCCATGAGGTACTGACGGGACTGAAAAAGAGGGATGTCCTTGGGAAGCGATTCTGTGAAGTGCATGAGAATATGGAGCCGGAAAATATGGAGAAACTGGTACGCACGGCACGAACCGGTAAGCCTGCCCGTTATGAAAGATTTCAGGAAAGGACGAGATATTATTATGAAATTATCGCATATCGTCCGATGGAAAATCAGTTGGCAATCATTGTCAATGATATTACTAAGCGAAAACAAGCGGAAAGCCGTTTGAACTTTTTGAGTTATCATGATCAGTTGACAGGGCTGTTCAACCGTAGGTTTTTCGATGAGGCGCTGATCGCATTGGATAAGGAAGAGAATTATCCTCTAATGATTACGATGATAGACATCAATGGTTTAAAACTGATTAACGATTCTTTCGGACATTCCGCGGGAGATTTATATATTAAAAAAGTCGCAAGTGTGCTCAGTGAAGGAACGAGAAAACAAGATATTGTGTGCCGGCAGGCAGGGGATGAATTCATTATCTTTTCGCCAAATACGGGGGAAGAAGAGATGAAGCAGTTAATCGGCAATATGGAAAAGGCAGCGAGTAAGCAATCGGTGAATTCTGTGCCCTTATCCCTGGCTTTTGGCTACTGTGCTAAGAGAAATGCAGAGGAACCGATTACGGATACCGTGAAAAATGCAGAAACCTATATGTATAAGAAAAAAGTTTTGGAAAGTGCCAGTGTAAAAGGGAAAACGCTCTATACAATTATGGCCACACTTCATGAGAAAAATCCGAGGGAAGAAGAGCATTCCCGCAGAGTTTCCCAACTATGCGAAATGATGGGAATCGCTATGGGGTTAAGAGAGGATGAAATAAAGGAATTAAAAGCGGTAGGGATTCTACATGATATTGGAAAAGTTGCTATCGAAGAGGGAATATTAAATAAGCCCGGTTCCTTAGATGAATGTGAATGGGAAGAAATTAGGAAGCATCCGGAAATAGGCTATCGGATTCTTAGCACGATCAATGATTTCTCAGAGATGAGTGAATATGTGCTGGCTCACCATGAAAGATGGGATGGGAAAGGTTATCCTAAGGGACTCGCCGGAGAAGAAATACCCCTTCCGTCACGATTGATTGCGATTGCGGATGCCTATGATGCGATGAGAAGCGAACGAAGCTATCGCAAGGCTTTGTCGAAAGAATATGCAATCGATCAATTGAAGAAAGGGGCCGGAACGCAATTCTGTGAGAAAAGCGTTAACGTATTCTTAGAAAAAGTAGTGAATAGTGAAGATTTATACGAGGATGTTTTATAATTCTTCCCGATCGGAAGAATCGGCATCCTGTAAGATATCCATAGATGCGATGGTGTGTCTGCCCTTAAGCTTTCCATACAGCCAGATGTAAATCCACAAAAGAATAGGAACTCCGATGGTTGCCGCAAGACAGGCTTGAAAAAGCGCACCTGATCCGGGGAAATCCAAGAGGGAAATAATAAAGGTTGCCACGTATAACGATACTAATAAGATGATGCAGAACCAAGCTGCGATTTGTTTTGATTTCTTCTTCATGTGATCTCCATTTCTAATAAATATATTTACGCTATGTATTTCAATAACACATATGATGTTGATACCTACGGATTGCTGCGCACTCCTAAAACATTCGAAATCCGCCCTATTCGGGCTGCTTTCTCATGTTTGGCGGGTCCCAAAGTCATGTATTTCATGCAGGCATGAAAAAACATGACCTTTTGACCCTGGTATCATATCACATTTTAGAAGGAATGGAAATAATAAAAGACGAAATACTGATTGGATAAATGAAAGCCCCTGAAAATGCATATTCATCATTTTCAAAGGCTTCCATAGGGGAGGATAAGTATTTTTCTTATCTGGGGTATTGTCAAAGGAGGGGGTTCCCTTGACTATTTTTATTATTGACGTCATTTCCAGGTTTATACAGATAAAATAAAAAAATTTACTTTTTTTGAAAAATATTATATACTAACAATAGTTTGACCATTTTCTTCTATTCTACTGAAAAGTTTTCAGCAGAATTTTCCGGCAGAATCGTCAACATATATTATAACGATAATAGACAAAGGTGGTAGTACAATGGCATTATTAAAACAGTGGCATGATATGGCTTATTCAGAAACAGCAAATAAAGGAGATTTACAGAGACTCTGGGCAGACTATTTTCAGAAAGAAAAAGAAATCTATGCAGATCTTTTGAGGAATCAGGAAGAAGTAGTAAAAGGTACCGTAAAGGAGCTGGCAGAAAAGTACGATGTTGATCTTCTGACTATGGCAGGATTTCTTGACGGCATCAATGACAGCTTAAAAGAAGCGAACCCCATCGATGATATGGAAGAGGATACGGAAGTAAGCCTGGATTTCGATAATGAACTTCTTTATAAGAATATGGTCGGAGCAGGAGCGGACTGGCTGTATGAACTGGAAGAGTGGAATGCTATCCTCGATGAGGACAAAAGGAAAGAACTTTACAGAATTCAGAAAGCATCTACAACAGTCGTAAAAGAAGATAAAATATATCCTAACGATCCATGTCCTTGCGGAAGCGGTAAAAAATATAAGAAATGCTGCGGCAAAAATTAAATAGAAATTATTGCAATATATAGAAAAAACTTGGAAATACTATTTACAACTTTACAAATTAAAAAAAGTGTCATAGAATAACAGTAAATAGTGAATATGAATAATACAAAGAAGAGAAAAGTAAGATGTGGAAATGTGTCAGAGAGGGGTACCGATTTACGGCAACGTAAGGGAGCTGCAAGTATCCTGGCAGGAAGCATCCGAAGACCATCTCTGAGTGACCCTAATCAGGTCCGGTGATACCGTTACCGTCGAAGGAAGAGGCTTCGCAATCAGTGAATATATGTTCATGGTGCGAAACAAAAAGGGTGGAACCGCGTAGAATAACAATACGTCCCTTACACTATATGGAAATATGGTGTAAGGGGCTTTTTTATTCTATAGGAAAGACCTTGTTACATTAAAGTGTAAAAGTGTTGATCCTATAGAATAAAAGCACTCCGTGCAGGATGCGCAGCTACGCGCGCGGAACAAAAGCTGTGCAGTTATAAGTTTAAATCGCGAGAGTGAGCGAAGCACACTTTTGTTCTTCCATATTGGGAAATCCCTTATTTATAGTAAGAAAGAGATGAAAGAGTTAAAGTTTGTAAGCCAAAAAGGAGGAAAATGATTATGCAGGAAAGATGGAATGAATTACAGGATATTTTGGAAGAGTTAAAGACGATGAAGAAGAGGGAATATATGCTGACTCTGGCAGTGTGTGTATTATCCGGACTCGTGGTGGGAATGTTGATTTCTCCGAAAAAAAGAGTGATGATTGGAAGTAATAACGGCAGCAATAATATAAATACTTTGGATGAAGATGAGTTGTTCGATTATTGCGAAGAAGAATGCTGCTGTGAGGAATAAATAGGGATATAAGCGTTACCGGTCACGGAGTGAACAGTAACAGATAAGCCGAAGCAGCGGATTATTAAGAAAGGTATGGTTATTAAGATGAAGATTACATTAAAAGATGGAAGCAGTAAAGAATATGAAGCTGCGATGAGTGTGATGGATATTGCGGCGGATATCAGCGAAGGGCTTGCGAGAGCAGCTTGTGCCGGTGAGATAGATGGTGAGGTAGTTGATATCAGAACGACAGTAGACCGCGATTGCAGTTTAAATATTTTAACCGCTAACGATAAAGCGGGACTTCAGGTCGTGAGACATACGGCTTCTCATGTGTTGGCGGAAGCGGTAAAGAGGCTGTACCCGGCGGCAAAGCTTGCAATCGGGCCGAGTATCGATAATGGCTTTTATTATGACTTTGAGCATGAACCGTTTACGAGAGAAGATTTAGATAAGTTGGAAGCGGAGATGAAGAAGATCATTAAGGAAGGCAACCGGTTGGAGAAATTCACCCTTTCCAGAGAAGAAGCGATTCAATTTATGGAAGAAAAGTGCGAACCTTATAAGGTGGAGCTGATTAGAGACCTTCCGGAGGATTCCGTGATTTCTTTTTACAGCCAGGGCGATTTTGTGGACTTATGTGCGGGGCCGCATCTTGCGAATACAAAGGGAATTAAGGCATTTAAGCTGATTTCTTCCTCAGGCGCTTATTGGAGAGGTAATTCCGATAATACGATGCTCCAAAGAATCTACGGTACTGCGTTTAACAAAAAGGAAGAGCTGACGGATTATCTGGAATATCTGGAAAACGTAAAGAAACGTGACCATAACAAATTGGGACGCGAGATGGAGCTTTTTACAACGGTTGACGTTATCGGTCAGGGACTTCCGCTGTTGATGCCAAAGGGCGCGAAAATCATTCAGACGATGCAGCGCTGGATAGAGGATGAAGAAGAAAAGCGCGGTTATATGAGAACGAAAACACCTCTTATGGCAAAAAAAGATTTATATGTGATTTCCGATCATTGGGATCATTATAAAGAAGGAATGTTCGTATTGGGAGATGAAGAGGATGAGAAAGCGGAAGTGTTCGCCCTTCGTCCGATGACCTGCCCGTTCCAGTATTATGTTTATAAGCAGAGCCAGAAATCTTATCGCGACCTTCCTTGCCGCTATGGTGAGACTTCCACACTTTTCAGAAATGAGGATTCGGGAGAAATGCACGGGCTTACCCGCGTTCGTCAATTCACGATTTCGGAAGGACATTTAATTGTACGTCCGGATCAAGTGGAAGAAGAGTTCAAGGGCTGTGTGGATTTGGCGAAGTATTGTATGACAACACTGGGACTTCAGGATGATGTAAGCTATCGCCTGTCGTTATGGGACCCGAATAAGCAGGAAAAATATCTCGGAAACGCTGAGCTTTGGGATGAAGTACAAAATATGATGCGTACGATTTTAAATCATATCGGTATCGAATATACGGAGGAAGAGGGGGAAGCAGCTTTCTACGGCCCTAAGCTGGATATTCAGGCTAAGAACGTATATGGCAAAGAAGATACGATGATTACGATACAGCTCGATATGTTCCTTGCGGAACGTTTTGATATGAGCTTTGTGGATAAGGACGGTGAAAAGAAAAGACCTTATATTATCCATAGAACTTCGATGGGCTGCTATGAGAGAACGTTGGCATGGCTGATTGAAAAATACGAAGGAAAGTTCCCTACCTGGCTTTGCCCGGAACAGGTACGTGTCCTTCCCATTTCCGAAAAATACGAAGCTTATGCGCTTGAAGTGGAAGCGAAGCTGAAGGAAAACGGAATACTTGCAACTATGGATAACCGCTCTGAAAAAATTGGCTTCAAGATCCGGGAAGCGAGACTTTCCAAGATTCCATATATGTTAGTAGTCGGACAGAAAGAGGAAGAGGATCAGACGGTATCGGTGAGAAGCCGCTTTGCAGGAGATGAAGGAGTGAAGCCTCTGGAAGATTTCACAGATCAGATTTGCAAAGAAATCAGAACGAAAGAAATTCGCAAAGAGGATGCAGTTGAGCAATAAAAATAAATAGCCGGAATAGGGCTGAATCTTTAACTTTATGAAAATAAAGGGAAGGTTCGGCCCTATTTTAATAAGAAAAACAAGAAAAAGTTGCGCATTTTTGCCGTGTTTTGTATATTGTCTGATTTAATATTGAAAAAACCATTATATACATTTAATATTATTTTTATTAAAAAGTAAAATGTGTTTTACATAGGGGGGGAATATTGCTATATGGGAGCGCGTGGGGAAAGAAGAAAAGAACAAGGAAGATATTCCGTATGGGAAAACTTGCGGTATGTGATCGCAGGAATTCTAAAATGGCAGCCGCTAGTCATACCTTGTACGATCATTCATGCACTGGCACAGGGGCTAAGCGTCTATGTATGGCTGTATACGGTAAAGCGGATTATTGAGATTTTTGAACAATCGTTAGAACCGGGATTAGAAGTACAAAGGGTATTATGTTTAGTGGCGCTTGCGGCAATCACCGAGTTCGTGATGCTGGTTGCTTCTAATCTATGCGATAAACAGGCAGAGGGCAGAATGCATGATGTGGAGTATCGTTTTGCGCTCTTTTGGACGACAAAAGTTTGGACAATGCCCTTTTGTATGCATGGAGACCCGGAAGTGCAGAAGAATATTTTTAAAGCGAGGAGAGCCATTAACAGTAATGGTAATGGAGTAGCGGGTTTGCATTACTGGTCCAGCCAATTGCTGCCCAACCTGGTAAGGGCAGTTATGGCTCTGGTACTTTTAGCCATAATTAATCCCGTTATTGTTATCTTAATCTTAATCTTATCCTCCATTCGATTCGCGCTCATTAACCAGGCCTCCATTTATGAAAAGGAGGAGTGTGAAAATAAGGTGGCGAAAGAAGCGATGGCGAGCTGGAGATATAGGGAAGAGACGGCAGACTTTGCATACGGAAAAGATATTCGTCTATTTCAAATGCAAAAGCCATTATATCACTTGCTTCGGAAAGAAAGTAACTTTCTGAATCAGAAGCATATATTGGCACAAAATAAATATGCAAGATATTATGTCATCGGTGATATCCTCGGGTTTGTAGAGGAGGGGGCTGCCTATGGCTTTCTCATTTATAAAGTTCTTTTTGGCGGATTAACAGTAGCTGACTTTACTTTATATCTGGGAAGTGTACATAATGCATCCACTGCTTTGAATGAAATATTTACAAAGTTTATCGTAATATGTAGCGAAAGCCGCCATGTGAATGATTACCGGGACTTTTTGGAAAGCAATGTCGAACAGAATAATGAACCTATAAAGAGCAGTTTTTTGAAAGATTATACTGCATGTGAAGAAGCCTTTAAAGAAAAGAGCACAGATTTTAAATGGGATAAGGACGCTGCTTATGAATTTACGTTCGATCATGTTTCTTTTCAGTATCCCGGGACCGATAGCTATGCGCTGAAAGATTTGTCCATTTGCTTAAAAGCCGGCGAAAAGCTGGCCATCGTGGGATTGAATGGGGCCGGAAAATCCACCTTTGTTAAACTTCTATGCAGATTATATGAGCCTACCGAAGGGCATATTTATTTGAACGGTATAGATATTAGACAATACGACCTAAATGATTACTGGAAGTTACTTGCACCGGTCTTTCAGGAAGATGAAAGCTTCGCATTTCCTATCGCTCAGAACGTATCGATGCAAACGGCTGATATACAGAAACGGGAGCAAATTACAAAATGCCTGCATGATGCAGATCTGAAAGATAAGCTTCAAGAGCTGGCGCTCGGTATAGATACCTATTTGTATAAGAATCTGAACGATGATGGAATCGATCTTTCCGGTGGACAGAAGCAGAAGCTGATGTTAGCGAGGTCTTTATATAAAGCTGCACCGGTGATAGTGTTGGACGAACCGACGGCAGCTCTGGATGCAATAGCAGAAAGCAAATCCTATGAGAATTTCAATCATATGGCGGGCGGAAGAACCACGGTCTATATTTCTCATAGGTTATCAAGCACCAAGTTCTGTGATCAGATTGCCATGTTCGAAGATGGAGAGCTGGTAGAATACGGTACCCACCAAGAGCTGATGCAAAAAGGAGAAAAATACGCACAGCTTTTCAAGGTACAGGCTCAGTATTATGCGGATAAGGAGGAAACTTGTTATGCTTAGAACGTTAAAGTATTTTTATTCTGCAGCATGGCACGAAAAACCTGCCTATGTAGTCTTTTTGCTTGTTAGTATTCTGTTAAATGCGGGGCACCCTTTTATTAACTTGATATTGTCAAAATATTTATTAGAGGAACTGGTGGGCAATAGAAATGCAGAGATATTACTGATTATTGTTGCCGGTATTGTAGGGGGGAATCTTCTTTTCCTAAGTCTGATCCATATCGTACGAACTAATCTGGCGAAGTATGATGATTGGTTCGACCGTTATTTTTATGACCGGCTCAGTCTCAAGTCCATGACAATGGATTATCCCCTTACAGAGAATGCCGAAACCCTGGATCAAGGAAGAAAAGCCGATGAGGGAATGGCATGGTATTCCGGCGGAATGAAAGGACTTAGTGAAAGCATTCAGCTGCTTATCTCCTACGCACTGATTTTATCAGGAGTTATTTCGATCGTAGTGGTAATGAGCCCGGTACTTCTTATCGTCGCCTTATTTGCGGTGGTAGGAGGAACCTTCACGGTATGGCAGACGGGTAAAATACAAAAGATTGAGTTCGAGAAATTTCCGAAAGTAAATAGAGCTTTTGGTTATGCAACGAGGAATATGTTGGAAGTCAAATTTGCAAAAAGCATACGCCTATATAACGGAGCGCTCATGATGCGCGAGCAGTTCATAAATACGACAAAGAAATGCTCCGATATCTTTTATTATACGGCGAACAGTATCGGAAGATGGAACTGCGTAGGAAGTTTTGTCAATTTCTTAAAAGGTCTTTGTATTTACGGCTACTTAAGTTATAAACTCCTTACAGGCACTATTAGTATCGGAGATTTCACTTTGTTAGCCGGTGCCTCCAATAATTTGAAGGATAGTTTACAAGGATTGTTGAATCAGATTCAGGAAGTACGTAGAAAGTTAAACTTTATGAGGGAATATGTAAAGTTTATAGAGATAGAGGATACGCATAAAGCGGGGAAAGAGACTATTTCGGAAGAGACGCTTCCGATTATCGAGTTTCGTAATGTATCATTCCGATATCCGTCCATGCAGGAATATATATTAAAAGATATTAATATTACGATTCCCGGAGGGCAGCATTTATCTGTAGTAGGACTGAATGGGGCAGGTAAAACGACTTTTATCAAGCTTTTATGCCGATTGTATGATGTGAATGAGGGAGAAATCCTATTAAATGGTGTGAATATTAAGAACTTTGATTACGATACTTACATAAAAACATTGGCAGTGGTCTTTCAAGATTTTAAAATGTTCGCTTTGTCCCTACGGGAGAATATAAAACTCGGAGATTGGGAAAAAGAAGTAGAAGAACAGGATATAAAGAATATTTGTGCATTGAGTGGGCTTATACCGAAAGTGGAATCGCTTCCTAAAGGTCTCGACACACAAATATACAAATATTTCGATAAGGAAGGCATTGAACCTTCAGGCGGAGAAATGCAAAAATTGGCTATTGCAAGGGCTCTTTATAAGGACTCTCCGGTTGTTATATTAGATGAGCCTACTGCAGCGCTGGATCCAATTGCAGAATATGATGTTTACAGACAATTCGATACATTAATAGGTGGTAAGACAGCAATTTATATTTCACACAGATTATCCTCCTGCAAATTCTGCGATAAGATAGCCGTATTTGCAGATAATACGATTAAGGAATACGGAACACATGAAGAGCTGGTGAATCTGTCTGATGGGATTTATGCGGAAATGTTCAAAGCACAGGCCAGGTACTATGCGTAAAATAATTTAAAATCAATAAAAAAGTAAGCGGAATGCACCGTATATTTTTGAATAAGGGAGTCATACTAACTATGGAAATATTCTTGTCTGATAGGAGGTAAAAAATGGCTCAGTTAGATTGTACAGTTGATAGTTGTGTGTATAACAAAAGTGAATGTTGCTGTAAGGGTGATATTATGGTAGGAGGAAAACATGCTCATCAAGAGGATGATACCTGCTGTGAAAGCTTCGCTGAAAGAAGAGGGGATTCTTATATGAGTGCCTTAGAACATCCATGTAAGACCATCAGTATCGACTGCGAGGCGGCGAAATGTGTGTATAACAGTAACTATAAATGTTTCGCACAGCATGTGGATATCAAAGGAAGCGGCGCGGAGGATTGCAGAGAAACTCTTTGCGCTACTTTTAAAGAAAGATAAAGGGTAATTATTCAGTAGTTCATATAAAATCTTCGCGGGACGCATTTTCCGCGAAGGTTTTATATAGAAATAAAGAGGATACATATTGTTAGGTTAAATATTACGAAATTGTGAACTTTATTACATTTTTTGTTTTTACCCTTGTATAGGGTAAATAATTTCTCTATAATAGGAAGAGGCAAAAGGCATGATAAGAATAAGTGTGAAATATCGTGTCCCTGCCTAAAGTTTGGAAGGATATGAGAAAGGCATGAACAAGTAATTATGAATAATAAAAAAATCGCTGTAGCAGCAGTTGCCGGAATATTGATTACATTAATATCAGGTACGACTTTGGCTGCAAAGACGGTATTCGCGGCTGAAAGAATATCTATTACAAATGAGGAACAGAGTGCAACCTTGCAGGAACATGCGCAAATTGAGGCGTTGAGCGTATATAAAAATGAAAAATATAGAGATACAGGATGCACCGTCATTTTACCGGAAGGATATATTGCAGACAGTGAGATAAAGGGAATGTATGTCTCTGAAAGAAATTCCATCGATTCTTCTAACATCTATTATTCGGTAGTGGAGAATGTAGGAGCAGAAGACTTAAAAGAAGCGATGGATGCCGAAGCTTATAAGAGAAAGGCTGAGCGAAAATTCAAAGAAGTCTATGGAGCTGATGCTAAGATTACTTCTTATCGGTTTAAAACAGTGGAGATAGATGGATGTCCGGCATACGAAGTCAAGCTCTCTTGCAGCGTGCAAGGAGTGACGTTAGAACAGCTCATTTATATTATTACTGCGGACCAGATTTATACGATTACCTATTCTCAGGCATCGGATGATGAACGAATGAAAGAATTTGAAAAAAGTGCCGAAACAATCCGCATAGTTTTTGAAGGTGAACAGGAATAAAAAATACTTTTGAGAATATGATATTTTTCACTTGACATATAAAAAATGGAATGTTATACTATGTAAGCGTGTGAGGAACACAGAATAATCAAGCAGAGTATCCACTCTCACCCTACAGCAAAGGCTCGTAGGTGTCTATAATTCTAAATTTCCCAACTTGGCGATTGGTCTATGTTGGAATTATGAGAATGTACGATTGGTGGATAGTTATGCTATCCACTTTTTTTATGCGGTGTATCTCGAGAAGACGGATAACACTATTATTACGAGGAGGGCGAAACCATTAGCGATTTATTGATTAACGAACAGATTAGAGACAAAGAAGTACGCGTAATTGGGGAGAATGGAGAACAATTAGGAGTCATGACCTCGAAAGATGCCATGAAGCTGGCAGAAGAAGCGGAACTCGATCTGGTGAAGATTGCACCGACCGCGAAACCGCCGGTCTGCAAGATTGTTGATTACGGAAAGTTCAAATATGAACAAGGACGAAAAGAAAAAGAAGCAAAAAAGAAACAAAAGGTAATTGAAATAAAAGAAATTCGTTTGTCTCCGAATATTGACACCAATGATTTGAATACAAAGGTGAGTGCTGCAAAGAAATTCATTGCTAAAGGTGATAAAGTAAAAATAACCCTTCGTTTCCGTGGCCGTGAGATGGCACATATGGGAAGCAGTAGGCATATTTTGGATGATTTTGCACAAGCGCTTTCTGATATTGCGACTGTGGAAAAGGCACCTAAGGTGGAAGGTAGAAGTATGACAATGTTTTTAACTGAAAAGCGTTAGTTAGTCCAGTTAAAATAGATAAAATTGATGAAGTATAGGAGGAATTAAATATGCCAAAAATGAAGACAAGCAGAGCAGCTGCTAAACGTTTTAAATTAACAGGAACAGGTAAATTAAAAAGAAGCAAAGCTTACAAACGCCATATCTTAACGAAGAAATCAGCGAAGAGAAAGAGAAATCTCAGACAGTCTGCTATTACAGATGCAACTAATGTTAAGAATATGAAAAAGATTTTACCATATCTGTAATACAAAATATTTCGAAGAATCGTAAGGAGGAAAATAAGAAATGGCGAGAATTAAAGGCGGCGTAAATGCCAAGAAAAAACACAATAGAGTATTAAAGCTTGCGAAAGGTTATAGAGGAGCAAGATCAAAACAATATAGAGTTGCAAAACAGTCCGTAATGAGGGCATTAGCAAATTCCTACTCAGGAAGAAAAGAAAGAAAGCGCCAGTTCAGACAGTTATGGATTGCACGTATCAATGCAGCATCCAGATTGAACGGCTTATCTTATAGCAAATTTATGCATGGATTAAAGCTTGCAGAAGTAGAAATGAACAGAAAGATGCTTGCTGAATTAGCAGTAAATGATGCAGAAGGTTTTGCAGCATTAGCTGAGCTTGCAAAGAGTAAATTATCATAATTAAAATGAGAATATAGAAATCCTGAAGGTTATCGGCCCTCAGGATTTTTTTATTGTAACAGGGAAAATATGTAAATATTTTATAAATTTGGACAATTCCTGTTTATCAATAAGGTATATTCAGTGTATACTATAGAAAGTATTCGATAATTCTATGAATCGAGATTTAGCAGGAATTTAGGTTCGAAGAAAATGGATAAAAGAAAAATGAGGTTAGAACGATGAAAAAGTTAGAAAATTTAAATCCAAAGAGGGTATTTCATTATTTCGAAGAAATATGTGCCATCCCTCACGGCTCGGGAAACGTGGATGAAATCAGTAATTATCTTAAGCATTTTGCAAAGGAAAGAAATTTATTCGTTTTGCAGGATGAATTGAAAAATATAATTATTATCAAAGAGGCTTCGGCAGGATATGAAGAGGTGGCTCCGATTATTTTACAAGGTCATATGGATATGGTTGCCGTGAAGAAACCGGAAGCGGCGATCGATATGAAGACAGAGGGGCTCAATCTTAAGGTAGAAGGAGATTATGTCTTTGCAGAAGATACGAGCCTGGGCGGAGATGATGGAATTGCAGTAGCTTATGCGCTGGCAATACTAGATGATAGTACTCTGGAGCATCCAAGGCTTGAAGTTATCGTGACGGTGGATGAAGAGACGGGAATGGATGGCGCCAGAGGCATCGATGTATCCATGTTAAAAGGAAAGAGAATGCTGAATCTGGATTCCGAAGAGGAAGGTGTGATCTGGGCAGGCTGTGCAGGCGGTGCCAGGGTGGATTGGACTCTTCCCGTAGAGTGGGAAAAAAGAGAAGGCAGTATCTATGAGGTATCAGTAAAAGGATTGCTGGGGGGACATTCAGGGGCTGAAATCCATAAGGAAAGAGGAAATGCCAACTGGCTATTGGGACGATTATTGGAAGCATTACAAGAAGTCCAAGGATTCTCTATGGCAGCAGTAAAAGGCGGCTTGGCGGACAATGCGATTCCCAGGGAGGCATCAGCTATCGTTTTGGTGAATAAAGATAGAGAAGAGGATCTTCTTCGTATTGTGAAGGATATGGAGATACAGGTAAAACAAGAGCTGCAGACAAAGGACCCGGGATTTTTCCTGGAAGCAGTGAAGAGAGAAGAGGGAGGCTGTCGTTGCTTGACAAAGGAATCCATGGAAAGGGCAATTTACCTTTTATTCTGCGCGCCAAATGGAGTACAGGCGATGAGCGCAGATATCGAAGGACTTGTGGAGACTTCTCTGAATATGGGAATTATCGAGCTGGAGGAAGCGGCCTTACAGGTACAGTTTTCAGTGAGAAGTTCCTTAGAAAGTGCGAAAGATGTACTGATTCGAAGACTGGGGGCGATTGCCGGGATGGCAGGTGTGCAGCAAAAGGTACGAGGAGAATATCCGGGTTGGGCATACCGTGTCCATTCTCCGTTCCGCGATATGGCATCGAGAGTATATGAAGAAATGTTTGGGCAGACGCCGCAGATACAAGCCATTCATGCAGGATTGGAATGCGGGCTGTTATCGGCGAAAATCCCTGATTTGGAGTGTATTTCCATAGGACCGAATATGCAGGATATTCATACGACCGAGGAGCGCCTAAGCATCTCCTCCACAGAAAGAATATGGAATTATGTGCTTGCAATATTGAAGCAAAAATAGAAAAAGAGGGTACTGAACTGTTACCAAAAGAGAATAACAGGAGATAACTATGGACTTGAATAAGAAGAACGTGAAAAGTATAAGAGGGCTGATTATTTTTACGGCGCTCATATGTCTTGCTGTATGGAGGTTCGAGGTAGTGCTGCAGGGAATATTCTTTGTTATCGGTATTATGAAGCCTTTCTTATATGGGGGAGCGATTGCTTTTGTACTGAATCTTCCGATGAGTGCAGTTGAGAGAAAGCTATTCGGGAAGAATAAGAACGCAAGAGTGGAAAAATTAAAAAGGCCGGTCAGCATTGTCCTGTCCTTTGCTCTTGTAATTCTGGCGCTCCTTCTTGTAGGAGTTATTGTGGTGCCTCAGGTAACGAAGACGCTGGTCGATCTGGGAAATAAGATACCGCAGTTTCTGACTGAGGTTTATCAGATGCTGGAGGATATGTTCGCATCCCAACCGCAGCTTCTATCCACGTTGACAGAGTTTATGCCTCACCAGTTGGAATGGAATTCCATGCTGAATGGAGCTGTTAATTTTCTGAGAAACGGCTTCGGAAGTATGCTCATCTCTACGGTGACAGTGGCTTCCAGCATTATCGGCGGAGTGGTGAATACCTTTGTTGCCCTTATCTTTTCTTTTTATATTCTGGCGCAGAAAGAAAAGCTGGGAGAACAGATAAAACGTATTATGCAGGCATATTTAAGCGAAAGGGCATACGGGAAGACCATGAAGGTACTCATATTATCCGGTAAAACCTTCAGCAACTTTATTGCAGGACAGTGTACAGAGGCTGTGATTCTGGGCGCGATGTTCGTAGTGAGTATGACCTTATTCGGTTTTCCTTACGCGGTTTTGGTGGGAGTTCTCATCGCCTTTATGGCACTTATACCGATTGTAGGAGCATTTATCGGCTGCTTCGTGGGTACTTTCCTCATTATGGTAGACGATCCGATAAAAGCTGTTTGGTTCTTAGTTCTCTTTATCGTTTTGCAGCAAATAGAAGGAAATCTCATTTATCCCCATGTAGTAGGGAACTCGGTGGGATTGCCGTCCATATGGGTATTGTTGGCGGTAATGCTTGGCGGAAGCTTGATGGGAGTTGTAGGTATGCTTATCTTCATCCCTATCGTGTCTACGATATATACACTTCTTCGCGAGGATGTGAATAAAAGAAATGATAAGAAAACAGAAAATGTGAAAAAACTTAACGTCGAAAGAGCGGATAAGAAATAAAGGCGGATAAGGAACCGATTGAATTTTACTTAAAAAAGCTGTGAAAAACTTCGAAGATTAAAAATTTTAAAATTTGTAAAAATATAGTTGATTTTATGACGCAAATCATATATAATAACATTTGCGTCTCGGGGTGTGGCTCAGGTGGTAGAGCGCTACTTTAGGGAAGTAGAGGCCGCAAGTTCAAGTCTTGTCACTCCGACTAAAGAAGACATGATTTTCCGTCAAAGGAAAGCATGTCTTTTCTTATATGCAAAAATCTGATACGATAGAAAGAAAAGTGGAGGAGTGTAGCATGAAAGAACAAACCCGCACAAATTGCGAACAATTGATAAAAAATCGAGATAGGGTTAAATCTGTTTTTCCTTGGGATGGCGGCTTGTTGAATCTTGCTTGTGCCGGTATCTTTACAGTAAGAGATAAGAACGTGGATGAGTCGGTATTGAAGGAGTGTAAGGATTTACTCAAACAAAACGTCAGTGTTTTTTCCAACTTTCGCAGTACGGCCAGCTCACCGATTGCTTCCATATTGGCAATCAGCAGCGATCCAAAGCAGACATTGGAAAATGGCTTGCAGGTATACCAGCTATTGAAGAAAGACTTCTGGGCATCCACCTATCTGCCGCTTTCCGCAATTCTTATTGCACAGATGGCAGACCCCTCTTCGTACAAAGAAATTGCAGCGAGGACAAGGAAAATCTACAACCAGATGAAACAAGAGCATCCTTTTCTGACATCGAGTGAAGATAGCACTTTTTGTGCCCTTATGGCTCTTTCGGAAAAAGAAGATGATAAGATGCTGGAAGATGCAGAGCAATGTTATCATATATTGAAGCCCGATTTCTTCTCCCCCAATGCCGTTCAGTCACTCAGCCATACTCTGGCGCTCTGTGATGGAGAGGCTGATATAAAGTGTAAAAAGACGATGGAACTTTTTGAAGGACTGAAAGCGGCGGGACATAAATATGGAACGGACTATGATTTGCCGACACTGGGCATTTTAGCAATGTCCGGCGGAGCTTTGGATGAAATTATTCAAGAAATCATAGAGATTGATGATTGGCTGTCACAGCAAAAAGGGTTTGGATTTTTCGGTGCCATTACCCGAAAGCAGCGGTTGATGTACGCAGGAATTGTGGCGCAGAGGGATTATCTGGATGCGGAGACCATGCAGACCGCAGCGATAAACGGTACGATTTCACTGATCGTTGCCCAACAGGCGGCTATGTGTGCTGCAATAGCGGCAAGCTCTTCGGCAGCGGCCAGCGCCTCTTCATCAAACTGAAATAATGTATACATAGCAAAAGTAAGAAAAACGGTTATTTCAAAAATGTGAAATAACCGTTTTCGTTAATTTTTGTTCATTGACTCCGGACAAAGCACACTTTTGTTATTCTATAGGAAACACCTTGTTACATTAAAGTGTAAAATTGTTAATCCTATAGAATAAAAGCACTCCGTGCAAGATGCGCAGCTGCGCGCGGAACAAAAGCTGTGCTGCTAAAAGTTTAAATCGCGAGAATGGGCGAAGCACACTTTTGTCCTTAAAGGTTTAATATCTATTTGCTTGTGATGAAGATCTAAGAAGTATAGGCTTTTAAGGAGAAGATTGTTTTTTACGAGCAGCTCAGTTATAATTTTAAAATAAGCAGGAACACCGGCATAAAGCCGCCAAGATTTTGAAAGGAGTATGCTTATAAAGATGATAGAGAAAGATAAGTTTCATGTGCTTAATTATATAAAAAGAGAGGAATATACCGGAAGCATGAGCGGTATGCGCTACATGCTTAAGAAAAAGGATGGGGAGGATGGTACCAGTCTGGAAGTGATTTTATGGCCGGAGCCGTTTGGCTATGCGAAAACGCCGGAGTCGAAGAAACAACGTATGGAATTCCCGTTTAGCCAGGAAGGGCTGGAAGAAGCTGTTGATTGGATGAATGAGCAGCACGAGGTACAAAGAGAGTTATGGGAGATGTGAATGGATTACAGTTCATCGGTCTTGATATTCTTTAGCTGGTGACAGAAGAAAGGGTGAGTAGGAGATGAAAAAAGGGTATCGTACAGATGTGAGAAAAAGGGAAATAAAGGGAAGGGGAAAAAACGATTTGAAGATGAGATGGTTACGTCCCTTCGGCGGAGCGTTGGCATTTTTGACACTTCCGGTCTACGGAGTGTCCTGGCTCCTTTTTAAGATAGCAATTGTAAGGGATAATAGGAGTGGGTTCCTGGAAACCCCTTTGGTAAAGTTTGTAATTAACAGAGCAGGCGGTGCGATGAAGGCGCTTAAGAATGAACAAGTTGCGGAGTCTGTAGAAACAGGACTGGGATTTGCAGATTTTAAGACGGAAATAGAAGCAGGAAAACAATGGTTCCTGAACCAGAAGAAGGAGCGGATTGTAGTGACGAGCTATGACGGGCTTAAGTTAACTGCCTATTACCTGCCAGCCGAGCAAGAATCCAATAAAGTGATGATATTAATGCATGGCTATCGAAATGAAGGCGGATTTGGAGATTTCAGCGGGTTGGTGGAGTTCTATCACGATATGGGATATCACCTTCTCGTGCCCCATCAGAGAAGCCATGGAGAAAGTGAAGGGGATTATATTTGCTATGGAGTGAAGGAAAGATATGATGTAAAACAATGGGCAGAATATATTGCAGGTCGATTTGAGGGGAATTGCAGTATCTTTTTATCCGGCATCTCTATGGGAGGTGCAACTGTACTTATGGCAGCAGGATTGGAGCTTCCGAGTCAGGTAAAAGGAATTATTGCGGATTGTGCATTCATTTCCCCGTGGGAAACTTTTTCCCATGTAATAAAAAGAGACTATCGTTTGCCGCGATTTCCGTTCCTGTATGTTGCGGACTATATAGCGGGAAACCGTGCAGGATTCCGTTTTAAGGAGTGCAGTACGATCGCTTGCATGAAAAAGAACCATATTCCGGTGCTGTTCATTCACGGGAGTGAGGATACCTTTGTGCCTACGGAAATGAGCTATAGGAATTATGAGGCTTGTGCTGCTCCGAAAGAACTTCTGATTGTGGAGAAAGCAGCACATGGAACGAGTAATCTGGTAGAACCTGACACTTATCGGGAGGCAGTAATTTCTTTTATGGAGAAATATACAGGGAATGGAGACGGAAATGGAAATTAAGGAACTGATACGTTTTGTCAGGCAGATTGAAAAATTAAAATGCAACACGAGACATTCCTGGACAACGAGCGGGAGAAAAGAGAGTGTGGCAGAACATAGTTTTATGCTTGCTGTGATGGCATATCTGACAAAAGATGCCTTTCCCACAGCGGATATGAATAAGGTAATTCTTATGTGCCTTCTCCATGATTTCGGGGAGGCTGTGACAGGGGATATCCCCGCTTTCGAAAAGAATGCTAACCATGAAATTGCGGAGGAAAAGGCGATTGAGATGCTCTTAAGTGAATTGCCCACGGCACAGAGGGAGGAAATGCTCTCATTATTCCGCGAAATGAAAGAGATGAAAACATTGGAATCGAAGATATGCAAGGGCCTTGATCGGATGGAGGCCGTTCTTCAGCACAATGAGGCATCGATTGAAACATGGCTTCCTTTGGAATATGACTTGCAGTTAACCTATGGGGAGAAGGAAGTGGAGTTTTCTCCTTATTTGACGGAGCTTAAGAAGCAATTGAATGAAGATACGAAAAGAAAAATAGAAATGGAACATGAAAAGAGAAAGTAGTATATTTGCGGTTAAAACCGCAGGTTATGAGAAAGATATAGGTATAGAAATGAACATTAAGTGTATCGCGCTGGATTTAGATCGAACGACGTTAAATGAAAAAGGAGGCCTTTCAGAAGGAAACCGCGCTGCTTTACGGCAGGCAATGGATAGAGGGCTGCATATTGTGGTGGCGAGCGGCCGCTCTTTTCATACGTTGCCGCAAGAGATACGGAGCTTTGCCGGAATAGAATATGCGGTAACCGGGAATGGAGCAGCTACATACCATATGCCGACCGAAAAATGCCTTCATAAGCATCTGCTGACAGAAGAAGATGTCCGCTCCATTATGAAGGAGACTGAAAACGATATCGTAACCTATGAAACATTTATCGACGGTGTCGCTTATGCCGGAAAAGAATATGTAGATAACCCTGAACTTTTCAACGCATCTCCTGAAGCGATACAATATATGAAATCGACAAGACATTTAAAAGAAGATATTATTTCTTTCATTATGGAAAATAAGGACAAGCTCGACAGCATCGATGTCATTGTGAGAAATGAAAGGGAAAAAAGGGATATATGGAAACGGATAGAACGTTGCACCAGTCAAGTATACATAACCTCCTCGGTTTCACAATTGGTGGAGATTTCTCATAAGAATGCAGGAAAACATATGGGTGTTGCCTACGTTGCGAACCTACTGGGATTACAAAGGGAAGAGGTAGCGGCTTTCGGTGATGCGGAAAATGATGTAGACATGCTTCGCTATGTGGGATATGGCATCGCCATGGAAAATGCTTCCCGTGAATGCAAAGCCGCAGCAGACTATGTAACTAAGCACCATAATGAAGATGGAGTGGCCTATGGAATGAGAAAGATATTGAAAGTGATTGAATAGAAAAAAAGGATAGAAGGAAATGCCGAATGGAGAGGAAGGTTCCATGGCATATCAGGTAATAAACGTGTATTGTATAGAAGTCAATAAGTTGAAAAATGATTAGATAAAAGGTAATTAATTAAATGATTTACTAGATAAAAATAACTGGTAAGAGAATAGTTAAATAAAAAAGAATGATTTATATAGAGTGAAGAAAAAGATGGAAGCGAAGAGGATAAATCCGGAGATGAGACAGGAAAACAGGAAGCAAAAAAGTGTTGGAAATAAGGGAGATTATAAGAAAGACGGATATAAAGGCAAGAGTAGCAGCCGTGGCGATAACACGACACCGGGCGCAGGAAAGGATAGATTCGAAAAGCGTGCAGATGGAAAGAATAGCAGGCAGCAGGGGGAAAAAGATTCTTGGGGTGGAAAGCAGGAAGGCCATCAGAATAGAAATAGAGATGCAGAAGAAGGCGGAAAGAAAAGAGGTCCGACTAATCAAAGGGGAAGAGAGAATTGGCAGAATAAAGATGGAAATAAAGATAAGGTAAGAGAAAAGAAGTGGCAAGGTGAGAGGGAAAATAGAGCCGGGTCAGGAAAACAGGGACATCAAGGTGAAAATAAAGGCAAAGGAAAGGGACAGAGCTGGTCGAGCGAAAAACAAAGAAGAAGTAGCTTTGATAGGCAAGATTGGAAAAGTGAAAATAGAGATAAGGATAGAGTAAGAGACTGGGGACAACGAGAAGAAAGAAACGGAAAAGACGAAAAAGAAAAGAGAAGCAGTGCCGGCGGACAGAATTGGCAAAGCAATAAAGGGAAGAATACTGCAGGGAAGGGAAGAGAATACGCAGAGAAGTTTGCCGATAAGAATGAACAGCAGGTAAAGAATATAAAGTTTGAGACCGGAAGAGCGCGAATGCCTAAGAACAATGAAGGTTTCAAAGGAAAGCGTAAGAATAGCCGCTGCAAAGTATCCGGGGAATGCGGCGGATGTAAAATGATAGATGTGCCGTATGATGAGCAGCTTATGCAGAAAGAAAAAGAAACGGCAGCATTGTTGAAGCCCTTTGTGAAATTAGAGGGTATCATTGGTATGGAAAATCCTGAGCATTATAGGAATAAAGTAAGTGCCGCCTTCACTCATGACAGAAAAGGAAAGCCGCTTTCCGGCGTATATAAAGAAGGAACTCACTATATCATACCGGTAGAGGAATGTTTATTAGAAAACAAGAAAGCGGATGAGATTATAGGTTCCATCAGGGAATTGCTTCCTTCCTTTAAAATAAAAACTTATGATGAAGATACAGACTATGGGCTGCTTCGTCATGTTATGGTGCGTGTAGGCCATACCAGCGGTCAGATAATGGTAGTGCTCGTTCTTTCATCTCCCATTATGCCTTCTAAAAATAACTTTGTAAAAGCGCTGCTTAAATTACAACCGGAAATTACAACCATTGTAATCAATACAAACGATCGAAAGACGAGTATGGTTCTGGGCGATAAAGAGCAGGTAATATACGGCAAAGGTTATATCGAGGATACATTAAATGGCAAGATATTTAAAATTTCACCGAAATCTTTCTATCAAGTTAATTCCGTACAGACTGAAAAGCTCTATGGAAAAGCGATAGAATATGCCGGTCTGACCGGAAAGGAAACAGTACTCGATGCCTATTGCGGCATCGGAACAATTGGCATTATGGCTGCCGATAGAGCAAAGCAGGTCATCGGCGTGGAATTAAATAAAGATGCCGTAAAAGATGCTGTGATCAACGCCAAACAAAATCAAATCTCCAACATCCAATTCTACCAAAAAGATGCCGGAGAATTCATGACGCAACTCGCAGAACAAGAAACACAAATAGATACCGTATTCATGGATCCGCCCCGCGCAGGCAGCGATGAAGTATTCTTGAATTCATTGGCGATGCTGAAACCGAAGAAAATTGTTTATATATCTTGTAATCCTGAGACCTTGGCAAGGGATCTGGAATATTTGACGAAGAAAGGATATAAGGCGGAGAAGGGTGTGGCTGTAGATATGTTTCCGTTTACGAATCATGTGGAAACCGTCTGTTGTCTACAAAGGGTGAATATGTAGAAATTCTTGAATTTACGCACTTTGCGAGGGTTTTTAAGTTCACTGGGAAATCGAATTTTGGAAGAAAAAAAGAGATTTCCAACGAGATTAAAGTCTCAGTAGTTATAGAACTGGTATGAGTGGACACAAAAATATATCGTTCATAAATCGGATGATTTCAGTAAAATAAACCATCAACAACTTCATAAGAAAAAGTCGAAAGACCGCTTGTTTTCAACATCTTTGATGTGAAAACAGGCGGTCTTCTTTTTTTGCCAGTTTTCACATGACACCTACGACAATAGGAGGAATGAGAAGATGAAGAAATCAAAGGAATTGTGTTCATTATGGAACAACGAACAGGAATTACAGACGGGAAACGTCAAAATCAGTGAATTGCATGAGTTTAAAGGACATCCTTTTCGAGTGGAGCATGATATGCAGTTGTTTGAATTATCCAAAAGCATTGATGAAAAAGGAATATTGGTTCCGCTGATTGTTAGACCTAATCCTGATGGAGAAGGGTATGAGATTATTGCAGGTCATAGAAGAAAAGCTGCCTGTGAATGGGCTGGTGTTGATACAGTTCCCGTCATGGTTATGCAGATGGATGATGCAGAAGCCACAATTGCTATGATCGATAGTAATTTGCAAAGAGAGCATATCAGACCGAGCGAAAAAGCTTTTGCATACAAGATGAAGTTGGAGGCAATGAAGCAGCAGGGGAAGCGAAATGATTTGTTTCAAGATGGAACTTTGTCTCCAGTGGGGACAAAGTTAGATAATCCGACTTTGGAACTGAATCAAATGATTTGTTCTTATGATGATTCGGGAAAATGGCAGTTAGGCAGTCAGCCATTAGAAAAAGAGAGAGTGCGGACAGATGAATTGTTGGCAAGACAGATTGGAGAAAGCAGGAATCAGATTGCAAGATATATTCGCCTTACGAATCTGATACCAAAGATACTGGATATGGTAGATGAAGATAAACTGGCATTTCGTTCCGCAGTAGAACTGTCTTATCTGTCAGAAGAAGAACAGTATGAGCTTCATGCAGTTATGGAACTGGAGCAGGTGATTCCGTCCTTATCTCAAGCAAATCGAATGAAACGGATGAGCCAGTCAGGAAAATTAGATATGGATATGCTTTATGAAATTCTTGGGGAAGAAAAACCAAATCAGAGGGAAAAGCTAAAGATTTATGCTGATTCATTAGAAGGGTATTTTCCATCTGATTATACCCCAAAACAGAAAGTGGAACTGATTGAAAAGCTTGTGAAAGAATGGAGTCTTAATCAAGCAAAGAAAATGGAGAAGAAGGTAAGGTAATTATTATGAACGAAGAGAGAACATTATTTGATTCCATGGGAGTTCGTTATGAAGAACGAGAAGGATTATTTTATCCAGTAATTGCAGAGGCAGAAATACAAGAGCCAATTCATGTAGGAAAGTATGGACATCTTTGGATGAATTTTATGAAAGAGAACCATAAAGATCGTTATCGTCATTTACTTCGATTTGGAAAATTAATGACAAAAGTAACAGAGATTGATGAGGAAGCTTATCAACTACTGGATTCGATTACTGAGAAGTATCTTAAGAGCCATCCGCCCAAAGATTGCAGTTCCACCATGGAAATGTGGAGACTTCGGGAAAAAGCGAAAAGAATAGCAGAAGAAGTTATTTTTCAAGATATTGTTAATCAGTTTCACTAATGGGAGGGATTTTATTTATGAATGAGAACTTAAGGATAGCGGGAAATCAGCATTATTTTATGGGAAGAACAAAGCAAACAGAAATTACAACAGCACCTAAGGGTAAAGGAGAAGAACGAATGAGAGATTATACTATGAATGGAACTTTAATTATTGGCTGTGACCATGGGTACGGCAACATTAAGACGGCGCACTTTTGCTTCAAGGCATCCGCAGAAGCAAGTGAAACAGCACCGATTTTTAGTAAGGATTATGTGAAATATGAAGATAAATATTATGTAATATTAGAAGGGCACAAGAGTTTTCTGGCAGATAAGATTGCAGACGATGATTATTATATTCTGACGCTGGCGGCAATTGCAAAGGAACTGGAACTTCGAGGATTGCATGAGGCAAAGATTCATCTAGCGGTAGGACTTCCACTGAAGTGGGTAAAGGCACAGAGAGAATCTTTTAAGGCTTACCTGCTCCGTAACCGCTATGTGGATTTCGAATATCGGGAGAAGAAATATCTGGTAGAGATTGTAGATTGTACCGTAATGCCTCAATGTTATTCTGCGGTGGCAGAGACATTAAAAGAATTTACTGGAATTAATATGCTTGTGGATATTGGAAATGGAACCATGAACATCATGTATCTCAATGACAGAAGGGCAATGGAGAATAAATCATGGACAGAGAAATTTGGAGTTAATCAGTGTGCAATTCGCATTCGCAACAAGGTACTGGATGAAACAGGCACCAATCTTATGGATGATGTGATTGAGCGATTTCTAAGAACGGGAGTAACAAAAGTAGATGAACCGTATAATTCCTTGATCATAAACGCAGCAGCAGAGTATGTGGCTGAAATATTTGCGAAGTTGAAAGATTATGAATATAACGACAAGCTTATGAATCTGCATATTATGGGTGGTGGTCATAAGCTAGTGGAAACCGTTGGAGAGTATAATCCAGATAAGATATTTTTTATCACAGATATCTGTGCAACGGCAAAAGGGTACGAGTATTACTGTTATATGGGACTTCGCAGACAAAATAAGAATCGTTAATCAGAAAGATTTTTAATAGATTGATATGGTTAAAATCTTGTGAGAAAGGAGTTTTCAATGATTAGGAATACAAATATCCGATTCTACGAGGAAGAAGAGGAAGATAAAAGGGCATGGGAAATCTTACATGCCCTTGATAAGAAACAATTTAAGTCCCAGAGCAAATTCGTTGTACTTGCGATACTGGATTATTATGAAAAATGCATGAAGAAAGAGCAAGATCCGTACTTTGAGACAAGGGAGAAAGAAGATGCTTTTTCTGACAGAATCGTTAAATCTGTGGAAGAGAAGGTGCTTAGTAATCTTCCGGCTCTGATTGGAAATTATGTGATGTGTGTGCAACAGGTTCCGTTGCAGAATGCTTCAATGGTTGGACAGTCAGCGGTAGTAAATTCTACTGGAATACTTTCTACTGCAAATGCTACTGGTGCAAAAAATCCAACGGATGTAGAAGTGGGAATTGATTCGGATGATTTTAGTAAGGAATCCAATTTAGAAATTGAGGAAAATGAATTTCTTGATTTTGGAATGATGGAATAGGTTTGGTTACAAGAGTGTTACCAGAAAGGGAATAAAGGTTACACTTGGTGCACATTTTGGTAGCAGATATTTCAAGGAAAGATAATAGAACGGATATGGTTACAAATGGATATAGATTTGTAGCCATATTTCATATATTGGGTGCAAAAGAGACAGAAGGCATAGTTCATGCTGTTCTGTCTTTTTTTGCGCTTTTTTTTACAGGCTTTGGCTGTAAATATACCAGGGTATTAGGGATGAAATCCCTAACAAGATAAGGGTGCGTTAGTGCCCGATAGGATTTCGCAATGCGAAATCCGTATCTTGCAAAAAATCTCAGCACTTATCTTACATTGAGAAAAGTGTTCAGGATGTAAAGCACGTAAACAAATAATTCAAAGAGGAGATTATTATGGGAAAGAGAAAAGTAGGTATGGCAAGGCAGAATA